>JAOTSD010000131.1 GCA_030247555.1 Siculibacillus sp.
CAGGGCGAGCACCAGACCACCGACCACCGGCGCCGAGCGGGGCAGCTCGAAGAAGTTCAGGAACACCGCCAGACCGAGCAGACCGAAGACGATCGACGGCACGGCGGCGAGATTGTTGATGTTGACATCGATCAGCTCGGTCACCCGGTTCTTGGGGGCGAACTCCTCGAGGTAGATCGCCGCCGCCACACCGAGCGGCAGGCAGATGGCGAGGGTGACCAGCAGCGTCAGCGCGGTGCCGACCAGGGCGCCGCGGATGCCGGCGAGTTCGGCCTCTCGGCTGTCGCCGGTGGTGAAGAAGGCGGTGTTGAAGGCGTTGGAGACGGCGCCGTCGGCGCGCAGGGCCTCGAGCCAAGCGGTCTCCTGATCGGTGACGCGGCGGTTGGCCTCGGGCGTCGCGTAGGTCACCAGCTTCCACGACCCGGCGGGCGCGTCGGCGGTCGACTTGAGCGGCAGCAGCACCTTGCCCTTGATCGAGACGTCGCCGAGCTCGGTGATCTTGACCAGACCACCGCCCATCGACAGGAGCAGGCTCGGCAGCGACGAGTCGAGCTGTTCCGGGGTCTTCGGGTTGTCGAAGCGGCGGGCGAGTTCCCGCGCGCCGTCGCGATTCTCGGTGACCTTGACCTGCATCGCGTCGAGATCGAGCTTGCGATTGGCGATGTCCTTGCCGGCCTGCTCGACGGCGGCGGCATTGCCGGCGCTGCGGGCCGTGGCCAGGTTGCGCTCGGCCTTCTCGATGTCGGCGGCCATGTCGTGGACGACGGCGGCGAGACGGTCGGCCTCGACGGCGAGGGCGTCACCGCGCTGCTTGACCATCTTCTTGATGACGATCAGCTCGTCGGCGAAGTCGTTCGAAGTCGAGGAGACGGTGATCTCACCCATCGCCGCCGAGGCGGTCAGGATGCCGCGGCCGGTCCGGTCGGTGATCTTGGTGCCGGCGCCCTTGAAGTAGAGGTCGACGTCGTCGGAGAGCAGGGCCGAGGCGCGCACCGTCTTGCCGACCAGCGAGGGATCGGCCACCACCGTCGCGCGCAGCCGATCGGCGGCGCCGGAGGAGAGGAGCCCGAACAGGAGCTTGCGATCCTGGCGGCTCGTCGCCTCGGGGAAGCGCGTCGTCAGAGCGCGACGGATGACGGCCGTGTAATCGCCGGCCCGCAGCACTTCGGGCTTGCCGGTTCCCTGCGGGTCGACGTCGGCCGCGGTGACGGCGACCTCGAGGGTCAGAGAATGCTGCCAGAAGGCCGGCAGACCCTTGACGACGATGTCGCCGAGCAGCGCCACCAGGAACAGAGTGGTGACGACCAGGGCGGCGATGCCGTAGGCGCGGAAGCGAGCCTCGGCGCGGTAACGCCCCTTCACCCGGTTCCGCGCGGCCTCGGAGTCGAAGTCGATCCGCCGCGTCGGAACGACATCCATCAGGGTCGCGTCAGTCATATTGTTCCCGATACTTCTTGACGACATTCAGGGCGATCACGTTGAGGAACAACGTGAAGAAGAACAAGACGAAGCCGAGAGCGAAGGCGGCGAGCGTCTTGGCGCTGTCGAATTCCTGGTCGCCGACGAGGATGGTCTTGATCTGCACCGTGAAGGTGGTGACCGCCTCGAGCGGGTTGAAGGTGAGGTTGGCGGCCAGACCCGCGGCCATGACGACGATCATGGTCTCGCCGATGGCGCGGCTCATCGCCAGCATCATCGCCGAGACGATGCCGGGCAGAGCCGCCGGCAGGACCACCTGTCGGATCGTCTCCGACCGCGTCGCGCCGAGGGCGTAGGAACCGTCGCGCAACGACTGCGGCACCGCGTTGATGACGTCGTCGGAGAGCGAGGAGACGAAGGGGATGATCATCATGCCCATCACCAGACCGGCGGCGAGCGCCGATTCGGAAGCGACCGACAGCCCGGCCGCCTGGCCCAACTCGCGGATGATCGGCGCCACCGTCAGCGCGGCGAAGAAGCCGAGCACCACGGTGGGTACGCCCGCCAGGATCTCCAGGATCGGCTTGGCGATGCCGCGGACGCGGCGGCTCGAGTACTCGGCCATGTAGATCGCCGCGAAGAGACCGATCGGTCCGGCGATCAGCATGGCGATGAGGGTGATGAGCAGCGTGCCGGTGACCAGCGGGACGATGCCGAAGGCGCCCGACGAGCCGACCTGATCGGCGCGCATGGCGGTCTGCGGCGACCATTCCAAGCCGAAGAGGAAGTCGAGCGGCGGGACCTTGGAGAAGAACTGCATGGTCTCGAAGGCGACCGAGAGCACGATACCGATGGTGGTGATCACCGCCACGGTGGCCGCGAGCAGCAGCACGTACTTGACGATCCGCTCGAAGTGATTGCGGGCGCGGAAGTCGACGTCGATGCGCCGCAGCGACATCCAGGCGCCGACGGCACCGGCCGCGACGCCGAGCGCCAGCAGGAGCCAGGCGCCGATCCTTGCCGTCCAGACGTAGGAGGCCGAGGCCGCCTGCAGGGCATCACCGGCGCCGCCGGCATGATCGCCCCGCGACAGCGAGATCATGTCGCGCATCAGCGCGCCACGCATCGTCGCATCGGCGACCTGTTCCGGCGGGAAATGAGAAAGACCGCTCGAGACGGCGAACTTCGCCGCCAGCGGACCACCGAAGGCCAAGATCGCCAGCATCGGCAGGAAGCCGAGCGCCGCGGTGAAGAAGCCGTGGTAGTTGGGGCGCGAGTGCACCGCCGCGCCATGGGTGGCGACGACGGCGCCGGCCCGCGAGCGAGCCAGGAAGAATCCCGCGAGGGGAAGCAGCACCATGGCCAGGAGATAGAGGCCGAGCATTCGGTTCGTCCGCCGAGCTGTGGTTCGGCCCTCCCCGCGGGAGGGCGGATACACGGCACCGGTCCGATCGGGACGGCACCGCGAGGGCATCGCAAAACGAGCGGACGCCCGATCCGAGGATCGGGCGTCCGCGTCGTTCGATCACTTCAGCGCGTCGGCGGCGAGCGGGGTGAGCGAGGTCGCCGCCTTGGCGACCGCCGCGGCCTCCTCCTTCGGCAGGGTCACGAGACCCTTGGAAGCGAGGTAGCCGTCCTCACCGATCGCCTTCGGCGACACGTACTCGGCGGCGAACTTGTCGAGGCCGGGGATGACGCCGACATGCTGCTTCTTGATGTAGATGAAGAGCGCGCGCGAGCCCTTGTACTTGCCACCGGCGATCGACTCGTAGGTCGGCACGGCGCCGTCCATGGCCACGCCCTGGAGCTTGGCGGCGTTCTCTTCGAGGAAGGAGTAGCCGAAGATGCCGAAGGCGTTCTTGTTGGCTTCGAGCTTCTGGACGATGACGTTGTCGTTCTCGCCCGCCTCGATGTAGGCGCCGTCTTCACGCAGCGACTTCCAGGCCTTCTCGAAGGCCTTGGCGTCGGCCTTCTTGAGGTCCTTCATCGCCGGGATCTGCTCGGCGCCGGCTTCCATGAACAGCTCGTGCATGGAGTCGCGGGTGCCGGAGGTCGGCGGCGGGCCGAGGACTTCGATCTTGGTGGCCGGGAGCGACTTGTCGATGTCGGCCCAGGTCTTGTTCGGGTTGGCGACGAGCTTGCCGTCGGCGCCCGGGACTTCCTTGGCGATCGCCAGGAAAAACTGCGCCATGGTCAGCTTCATCGCCGGAGAGGCCTTGGAGTGGGCCATCGTCAGGCCGTCGAAGCCGACCTTGATCTCGACCACGTCCTTGACGCCGTTCTTGACGCAGGACTCGAGCTCCGAACCCTTCATGCGGCGCGAGGCGTTGGTGGCGTCCGGATGCTCGGCGCCGACGCCGGCGCAGAAGAGCTTCATGCCGCCACCGGTGCCGGTCGATTCGACGACGGGCGTCTTGAAGCCGGAGGTCTTGCCGAACTGCTCGGCGACCGCGGTGGTGAAGGGGTAGACCGTCGAGGAGCCGACGATGCGGATCTGGTCGCGGGTCTGAGCCTGGGCGCCGAAGGCGCCGACGGTCATGGCGGCCGCAACGACGGCAGTGCCGATCATGAAGGTCTTGGTCATGGGTTTCCCTGTCTCTCGGCTGGTTTCGGGGGACCGCGATCGAGAACGATCGCCCCCCCTTCTGGGGCTTGCCGAGGACGGGTCTATGACGCGTGGATGACAGGCGGATGACAACGACGGAGGGTCGGTCCACCGTGACCGCGGTCGAACCGACCCGGACGGGGAGCGCGGACCGGGCGAGCCGCCCGGATGACGAGCGCGAGCGGCCGGGAATGCCGCCGACTTCGGGCTCGAGAGCCGTGCCGCCGAGTGAGAGGAGCGGTCCGCGTCGCCTTTCGACCAATTCCGCTCGGCCGTGTCGTAGTGCCGCGCGCGGCGAGCGATCGTCAACCGAGTTGGCTCCGCCCCCTTTCAGCCACACGCGGGGAGCGATCGGAACCGGCCAGCGCCGAACCTCTCGGCGGCCGGTCCCGCGCGTGCGGGGTGGACACGGCCCTTCCGGATCGCCGCGAGGGCAGCGGTGCCTGTCTCGCGCCCGTGCGGTGAGGACGGCGCGTCTCAGCCGAGCAGGCGTTCCCACTCCTCGGGGCGGAAGCCGACGAGGAGGTCGTCGCCGCGGGCGAGCACCGGACGCTTGATCATCGACGGCTGGGCGACCATCAGGGCGATGGCCTTGGCCTCGTCGAGATCGGCACGATCCGCCTCGGGGAGCTTGCGGAAGGTGGTGCCGGAGCGATTGAGGAGCTTCTCCCACCCGACCTTCGCCGCCCATTCGGCGAGCCGCTCGGCGGTGACGCCCTCGAGCTTGTAGTCGTGAAAGGCGTAGGCGACGGCGCGCTCGTCGAGGAAGACGCGCGCCTTCTTCATGGTGTCGCAGGCCTTGATGCCGAAGAGGTGGAGGGTCATGCGGGGCTCCGGGGGAGACAGGGTGGGGCCTCGGTCGCGGCGGGTGATGTCCGGTAATATATCCGGAAGATTGCGGAGGGAAGCCATGAGCGATGCGGGCGGATCGCCGTCCAGAACCATCGGTCGAGTCTCAAGGCGCGCGAGGTGGCGCGTTTCGAGGTACAGGGGCTCGAGCGCGACCGCGATCTCATCCGCGGCCTCGCCCGGCGCCTGCTTGAGGAATTCCAAGTCAGCCTGAATACACTTCCGGAAAAACACCCGCGTTGCGACCGGCCACCAAACGATGCGATCCTCTCAAAAGAAGAAGATGCAAAAAGCGGCTCATTAGAGGAGAGAACAATTGCAAACGGGTCCAAACGACACAAAAGCCGCATCTCGCAATGAAGCAGAGGTATTTGAACAGATCGCCGCTCTATGTGCGTCAGAAGGGTATATTCATGCAATAGCATATTTTTGTTTTCGGGATAACATAATTAGGTTCAGTGAAAATCTAACCACGAAGGACATGGACCATCACTATGAGGGATCCAGCCTTATTCGAAGCGAAATATCGACATTAATTGGTTTGATGGCTCGTGCACCGATAAGTCTCAAATTACCAGACCTAAAAGTCATGCAGACATACATTGATCGCACAGATTCATTGATGAGTGAACTTCATCACGCGATGGCACTGAATGCCTTTTTGGGGGGAAAGGATTGCGCAGCCCTTCTCACAGAGGGGAGAGATCCATTCGATGACGGGGCTGCCATGCGCGAACCCATCTTTTATGGAGGTGAGTCTGCATACAACTTCCAATACGAAGCCACAACTGCTCTGAAATACAATTCAGATAATCATTGGCTTGCAGACGCGCGTGGTTTCAGCATTGCCGATGCTCTAGCTGTTACAAAGGCGATCGGCGAAGGGCATATATCCAAGCTTGCTTCAAATCGCGACGATATGCGCGCAAAAAGAGGTGGCTTCGGGAATCTGAACAGGTCCGTTGAGTGGTCTTTCCGCCTGTGAGCAGCCAAGATTGCTTGGCGAACAGGAGAGAAGATGTCGAGACGACCGCGCCGGAACCACACCCC
>JAOTSD010000006.1 GCA_030247555.1 Siculibacillus sp.
CCGGCGACCCGGGGACCGAAGGTGCGGTCGCCGCGCCCGCCGCCGGCACGCTCCCGGCGGGTCGCGTCGCGGTGGAAGATGCGGGAGGAGACGCCGCGGCCGGACCGGTGGCCGGCGGTGGTGCGCCCGGACCGACCGGGGCCTCCGGGGCTTCCCCCACTCGCGTCGGAACGGATGCGGTCGCGATCGCCGGGCCGGCACTCGGCCCCGTCTCGGAAGGCGCCACGCCACCGATCGTCGACGGAGCGAGAACGGACGGCGCCCGGGCGGACGGTGATGCATCGACCACCGACGCGGCGGGCGGCGCCGGTGCGGGGCCGCCCGAGGCGGAGACGGGAGCTCCGCCAACCGGGCGCGCGAGAGCGGAAGCACCGGCCGATCCGACGTTGGGTTCGACCCGATCGCCGCCGAGCGAAGCCGAAGTCGGCGAACCGGCCGGCCGAACCGTGGTCGCCGGCGGCTCACTCGCCGTTCCCGCCGATGGATGAGAGGTGGCGGCGACCTCGCCCGTCGCCGTCGGCGACGCGGGACCCACCGACGGCGCCGCGGCTCCTCCCGGCGGGAGGGCGGCCGAGACGGGACTCGTGGTGGTGAGCGGCGCGCCGAAAGGCGGTGCCGCGGGCGCTCGCGACCCCGTGTGTGCGCTCCCCGCCGCCCCGCCGCCGGAGGCCAGGTCCGCCGTCGACGGATATGCGGCGCCGGGTGCGGCACCGCCGCCGTAGGCCGCACCGATCAACCGCCCGACCGTTCCGCGCGCCGTACTCTCGGATGCGGACGTGGGGCCGTCGGCGCCGACCGATCCGGCTACGCCGCGGCGCGCATCGCCGGGACCGCCGCCGACCGAACCGGCCGCGCTCCCTCCCCCGCCCGTCGTCATTGCGCCCGTCGTGCCGGAACCGGCCGCCGCCGACCGGCCACCGACCCAGCTCTCCAATGCCGCACGCAGCGAGAACAGCACCGCCTTGAGATCCTCCCCCGTCGCGGTGGGGCCGGCCGCCGCCCGTCGCGCCTCGAGGAAGAGCCCCGAACCGGTGAAGGCGCGCCGCACCGCCTCGCCGCTCGGAGTCCCGCTGTCACCGAGGCGCGAGCCCAGCAATTGCGCCACCAGCGAACGAACCTGGTCGGGAATGCCGTCGCGCGGCGCCGCGGCGAGCCCGGCGAGGGTCGCGAAGAGCGGCGCCAGCCCCGTCTGCGTGGCAGCCGCCTCGCGAACCGCCCGCGCCAGCACCGCCACCGGATCCTCGCCGGCGGCCGCCGGCGCCGACGTCGCAGCGCCGGCGGCGGGCGTGTGCTCGACCACGGTGACCGATGGCCTTCCGCCCCCCTCGATCGGCTGCACCTGCAGACGCACCGCGTCGCCGACCGTCGGAGGGCGGTCGCCGAAGGCGGAGACGTCGATCCGGAGGGTTCCGTGGCGGGCGGCGACCAGCGCTATACCGTCGGTCACCGAGGCGACCCGCGCTTCGACGATGCGGCCGGAGGCGAGCTTGGCGAGGTCGAGCCCACTCGTCGGCACCGCCGTCGCGGGTGTGACCGAAAAGCCTTCGTCGACCGCCACGGCCCCACCTCGTTGGTTGCCTCGCCGCCTCGCGCGGCGATGCTACGCCGGCATGTCGAGTGCGGCAATCGCGACCCGTCACCTCACGGCGACGCCCGTGACGGCGGCCTTCGGCCACCGGTCTGACCCGACGGCCGGAGAGGGCCCGTCCTCACCGGCCAGTCGGTTGAATTTGTTCGCGAACATCCCCTTCACGAGATCGCGGCTTCATACTATCGTCATACCCCGCGCGTAGGGGTCTCGTCGCGAGCCCGGCGCTCGAAAATTCCCTCTTCGTTGCGGGTCACGACCGTGCAGGCGTTCAAGCGTATCGTCGGGCATCTGGGTGCGCCCAGTGCCTTCGAACTCGGCCTCGTGTTCTTGCTGGCGGCCCTGACCGCCATCGGTCTCTTGCGATGATGCCGTTGCCTTCGTTGTCGGACGACCGCACAATCGGAGCGTTCGACCCGAAGACGAGGTGACTCATGACCGAGACCGCACTCCCGCGCCCAGAACTCCCCTCGGGGAGCGATCCGGGCGGGAGGCGCAATGGTGTGTCCCTCGCCCGTCTCGCCGCTCTGATCGAGCGCGCGCGCGTCTCCTACGCCACCCGCCGTCCGCGCTCAGCCGCCCTCGCGCGGGAGGCCGCCGTCCATTGGCACGACGGGGTGCCGCTCCACTGGATGAGCGACTGGGGCCTCCCCTTCCCGATGTTCCTCGCGCGCGCCGAGGGCTCGACCCTCACCGACGCCGACGGCATCGCCCACGTCGACTTCTGCCTCGGCGACACCGGCTCGATGTTCGGCCATGCACCGGCCGCGATCGTCCGCGCCGTCGCCGAACAGACGGCGCGCGGCATCACCGGCATGTTGCCCTCGGTGCAGGTGCCCGAAGTCGGTCGCCTGCTCGCCGCGCGTTTCGGCCTGCCCCTGTGGCAGATCACCATGACCGCCTCCGACGCCAACCGCGCCGTCGTCCGCTGGGCCCGCGCCATCACCGGCCGGCCGGACATCCTGATCTTCGACGGCTGCTACCACGGCGCCGTCGACGACACCCACGTGCGCCTGCGCGACGGTCGCCCGATCCTGCGCCCCGGCCTGATGGGGCAAGTCTGGGATCTCCCGGAGCACACCCGCGTCGTTCCCTTCAACGACCTCGCCGCGCTCAAGGCCGAACTCGCCGACGGCCGCGTCGCCCTCGTCCTCACCGAGCCGGTGATGACCAACATCGGCATGGTCCAACCGGAGCCCGGCTTCCACGACGGCCTGCGCCGGGCGACCCGCGCCGCCGGCGCACTGCTGGCGATCGACGAGACCCACACGATCTCTTCCGGACCCGGCGGCTACACCCGAGCCCACGGCCTCGACCCCGACTTCTTCGTCCTCGGCAAGCCGATCGCCGGCGGCGTGCCGGCCGCGGTCTACGGTTTCACCGACGCCGTCGCCGAGGGCATGAAGCGGGCCCGCGCCGCCACTCCCGGCTATTCCGGCATGGGAACGACGTTGACCGCCAACGCCCTGGCCGTCGCCGCCATGCGCGCCTGCCTGACCGAGGTGATGACCGACGCGGCCTACGACCACATGATCGCGCTGGCCGAGGTGCTCGCCGCCGAACTCGAGCGCGTCGTCGCCCGCCGGCGCATGCCTTGGGTGGTGACGAGGGTCGGCGCCCGCGTGGAGTTCATGCTCTCCCCCACCCGCCCGCGCGACGGCGGCGAGGCCGGACGGATCGGCGACGCCGAGATCGAGGGCGCTCTCCGCCTCCACTTGATCGAACGCGGCGTGATAATCACGCCGTTCCACAACATGATGCTGATCGCCCCGACCACCACCCGCGCCGACGTCGACCGCCTCGTCTCGGCGCTCGATGAGGCCCTCGCCGAACTGACGGGATGACACGGACGGCGACTGCGGCGAGATCGCCGGGCGGGCCCGGAAACGCGGAACGCCGCCCGGAGGGCGGCGATTCTTCATGGTCGACCGTCGCTAGGACGATCTGTTTCAGATGAAACGGCCGAGATAGAGCACCGCGTCCAGCGTCGCCAGCACCACCATGATCCCGAGCGCCGCCCTGACCATCCGGCGGTCGCGCCGCGAAACCCGGGCCTTGTGAACCTGCCCCCCGACGGTCTCGACGACCGCCTGTCCCATTCCCGAATCTCCCACGACGACAGTCTCCGCAATCGACATCTCGGCCCCACTCCCGACACGAAAAGCACGGGAAGAAGGATCGAATCCTCACCCTTACCGAACGGTGAACGCGGCGCCCAGAAAGCGGTATTTCACGGCGACCTCAAGACGCGTTCCGCGGTTCGCAGACATCTACGATACGCAGTTGCACTCTTGCATCACCCTGCCAGTGGTCCAGCCCGAGCGCTCCGACGACGTGCAACGGCCGGCCGCGCGCGGCGAGGATCGTCCGACCGATCGGTTCGCTCGCCGCCCGGAAGGCGATCGCCTTGAGCGTCGTCCCGTCGCCGCTCGCCAGCGAGACGCGCACGTGTCCGTTCCCGACCTCGTCGGCGAAGGCGACGCGATGGGCGGGAAAGGCGAAGAGAGGTTCCGGCCGACCCGAACCATAGGGGCCCGCCTTCTCGAGGGTCTCGACCAGTTCCACCGCCGCCGCCGCAGCGGTCATCGCCCCGTCGACCTCGAGGTCGCGTCGTTCCAGCGCTCCGGCGACCGTCGTCGCCAGTCGCTCGGCGAGGAAGTCGCGCACCGTGTCGAGCTTGCTCTCCTCGACGGTGAGCCCCGCCGCCATCCGGTGGCCGCCGCCCTTCACCGCCAGCCCCGCCTCGACCGCGGCGCGGACCGCCGCGCCGAGATCGACCCCGGCGATCGACCGCGCCGAGCCGGTGCCCAGCGCCCCCCGGTCGAAGGCCACCGCCAGTGCCGGGCGCGACCACTTCTCCTTGAGGCGTGCGGCGATCAGGCCGACGACGCCGGGATGCCAGTCGGCCGACGAAGCGACGACGATCGGTCCCGGATCGGCGCCGAAACGCGCCACGATCTGCGCGTCGGCCTCCTCCACCATCGCCGCCTCCATCACCTGCCGCTCCTTGTTGAGCCGGTCGAGATCCGCGGCGATGCGCTCCGCCTCCACCGGATCGTCGGTGGCGAGCAGGCGCGACCCGAGCGCCGCATCACCGATGCGACCGCCGGCGTTGATCCGCGGCCCGATCAGGAAGCCGAGGTGATACGGCGACATCGGGCCGGAGAGCCGGGCGACCGCCGAGAGTGCCGTCAGTCCCGGATTGCGCCGCTTGCGCGCCACCTGCAGGCCCTTGACCACGAAGGCACGGTTGAGCCCGAGAAGCGGCACCACGTCGGCGACCGTGCCGAGCGCCACGAGATCGAGGAGCGCGAGGAGGTCGGGTTCCGGCCGGGTCCGGAAATGACCGCGCCGCCGCAACTCGCGGGCGAGCCCGACCAGCGTCACGAAGGCGACGCCGCAGGCGCAGAGATGGCCGAGGCCGGAGAGATCGTCCTGACGATTGGGGTTGATCACCGCGACGGCGGTGGGTAGCTCGACGCCGCACTGGTGGTGGTCGATCACAACCGTGTCGAGCCCGGCGTCGCGTGCCGCCACCAACGCCTCGAACGAGGTCGAGCCGCAGTCGAGGGTGACGAGCAGTCCCGCACCCGCCGCGGCGAGATTGCGGATCGCCTCGACGTTGGGACCATAGCCCTCGATCAGGCGATCCGGCACATGGACGATCGGGTCGACGCCGACCTGCCGCAGCCAGCGCCGCATCACCGCCGCGGAGGTCGCCCCGTCGACGTCGTAGTCGGCGAAGAGCGCGATCTTCTCGCCTCGCTCCACCGCATCGGCGAGGCGGGTGACGCCGGCGTCCATGTCGGTGACCGTTGAAGGATCCGGCATCAGGTCCTTGATCGTCGGATCGAGGAAGGCCGCAGCGTCGTCGAGCCCGACGCCCCGCCCCGCCATCACCCGCGCCACGATGTCGGGCAGACCGAAGCGCTGGGTCATGGCGGTGGCGAGCGCCGCGCCGGGCAGGTCGAGCCGATCCACCCACGTCCGCCCGGAGGCGGAGCGCGTCACCCCCAGCACGGCGCGGGGGCCCTCGTCCTCGGCGAAACCGAACGGCGGCATGATGATCCTTTCCGGCGCGAATCGAAGGCCGGATCATCGCCGACCCGTGTGAGTGAAGGAAGGCGGAGCAGCCGGTGGCCGTGGCGCGCCGATCGAAGCGGCGCAGACCCGTCCGGATCGGCCGGCACACCGTTCGCGGTCGATGGGGTTCACATCCCCTCGGCGACCAGCACGCTCAGAGCGAGAGCCTCCCTCGACGAGGTCACTTGTCGCCGAGCATGTGGCGGGCGCGGATCCAGCGCACCGTGCCGGTCGACGAACGCATCACCACCGTGTGGGTCGTCACGCAGTTGCGGCCGTATTTCACGCCCTGCAGGAAATTGCCGTCGGTGACGCCGGTCGCCGCGAAGATCACGTCGCCGCGCACCATGTCCTCGAGTCCGTACTTCCGGCGCGGGTCGGTGATACCCATGCGCCGCGCCCGCTCCGCCTTTTCGGGCCGGTCGAGCACGAGGCGACCCTGCATCTGGCCGCCGATGCACCTGAGCGCCGCCGCCGCCAGTACGCCCTCCGGCGCGCCGCCCGAACCCATGTAGATGTCGATGCCGGTCTCGACCGGCTCGGTGGTGTGGATGACGCCGGTGACGTCACCGTCGCCGATGAGACGGATCGAGGCGCCGGCCGCCCGCACCTCTTCGATCAGGCGCGTGTGCCGCGGCCGGTCGAGGATGCAGGCGGTGATCTCGCCGACCGGAACGCCCTTGGCTTCGGCGAGCGCCTTCAAGTTCTCCGCCGGCGTGCGGTCGAGATCGACGAGGCCGGCCGGATAGCCCGGACCGATGGCGATCTTGTCCATGTAGACCTCGGGCGCCTGCAGGAGGCTGCCGCGCTCGGCGAAGGCCATGACGGTGATCGAGTTGGGCAGGTTCTTGGCGCAGATCGTGGTGCCTTCGAGCGGCACCAGCGCCACGTCGACTTCCGGCCCCTTGGCCGTTCCGACCTTCTCACCGACCCAGAGCTTCGGCGTCTCTTCGCGTTCGCCCTCGCCGATCACCACCGTTCCGTCGATCGGCAGGTGGCTCAGTTCGTCGCTCATCGCCTCGACGGCGGCGCGGTCGGCCGCCATCTCGTCGCCGCGGCCGCGGAACCGGGCCGCCGCCATGGCGGTGCGTTCGGTGACGCGCGCCAGTTCGAGAGTGAGGACCCGGTCGAGAGCCGCGCTCTCCTCCGCCCGCCGAGCGGACGGTTCCACGATCGCCATTCCTGTCGTTCTCCCTGGCTCGGCCCCGAGTGTCGGATCGTTTCGATCACGAGGTCAATGGGTCGGTGGTCCTTGTTCGCGCGACGGATGGGAACCACCCGTCGCGATCGAACCATCGGACCACTCAGAAGCTCTCGATGCGGATGAAACGCGGAGGGCTCGACACGTGCCCGTCCTTCTCGACGAGCGCGAGTGCTTGTCTTATCGCCGCTTCGGTGGTCCGGTAAGTCAGCATGATCACGGGTTGCGGCTCGTGCGGCGCCACCGCCCCGGGCGCATCCGCCGAGGGACGCCGCGCCCGCTGGACGATCGATTCCAAGCTGATCCCCATCTCCGCCATGCGTTGGGCGATCGCCGCGAAGGCGCCCGGCCGATCGTGGACGGAGAGACGGACGTAGTAGCCGCCGGAATGCCCCGAGACGTTCGAGGCGACGTAGGGGCTCATGTGCTCGGCCGGCTTGCCCATGGTGGAGAGCGCCGTGCCGCGCGCGATGTCGGCGATGTCGGAGACCACCGACGAGGCGGTGGCATCGCCCCCCGCGCCCGGGCCGACCAGCATCAGCTTGCCGACGAAATCGGCCTCGACCGCCACGGCGTTGAGCACGCCGTCGATGCGGGCGATGGCCGAGGATTTCGGCACCATCGTCGGATGCACCCGCTGTTCGACCCCCCCGCCGGCGCCGCGCTCGGCGATGCCGAGCAGCTTGATCTTGTAGCCGAGCTCGTCCGCCTTCTCGATGTCGTCGAGGGTGATCTCGGTGATGCCCTCGATGGCGATCGAATCCGCGTCGATCTCGGTGCCGAAGGCGAGCGAGGTCAGCAGCGCCAGCTTGTGGGCGGTGTCGAAGCCGCCGACGTCGAAGGTCGGATCGGCCTCGGCATAGCCGAGCCGCTGGGCCTCGGCGAGGCAGGTCTCGAACGACAGCCGCTCCGCCTGCATCCGGGTCAGGATGTAGTTGCAGGTGCCGTTGAGGATGCCGAAAACGCGGCTGACGCGATTGCCGGCGAGGCTCTCGCGCAACGTCTTGATGATCGGGATGCCGCCGGCCACCGCCGCCTCGAAGTTGAGGGAGACGCCCTTCTTCTCGGCGAGCCGGGCGAGTTCGACGCCGTGCTTGGCGAGCAGCGCCTTGTTGGCGGTCACCACGTGCTTGCCCGAGGTGAGCGCGGCGCGGACCGAAGCCTCGGCCACGCCGCCCGCTCCGCCCATCAACTCGACGAAGACGTCGATGTCGGGACTCTCCGCGAGTTTCACCGGATCTTGGAACCAGTTGATGCCGTGGAGGTCGATGCCGCGGTCGCGGGTCCGGTCGCGGGCCGAGACGGCGCGCACCGTCAACCGCCGCCCGCACCGTTGGGCGAGATCGTCGGCATGTTTCTGCAACACCTTGACCACGGAGGCACCGACGACACCGAGGCCGGCGATGCCCAGACGGAGAGACGACTGCATGGGGAGGTTCCCGTGAATGCGACGGCGGGAAGGAGAGGATCGGATCCGGGCTCGGTGCCCGGACCCGCTCGCCCCTTCCGGCCGGCGTGAGAGACGGCGGTGTCGGACGACGCGCCCGGCCTCAGGCCGAGAGCGGGATGACGTTGTGCAACGTCTTGTCGGCCGTCTCGAAGAAGCGGCGGATGTTGCGCGCCGCCTGACGCAGGCGCTGCTCGTTCTCGACCAACGCCAGACGCACGTACTCGTCACCCTGCTCGCCGAAGCCGATGCCCGGGGCGACCGCCACTTCGGCCTTCTCGATCAACAGCTTGGAGAACTCGACCGAGCCGAGATGACGGAACTTCTCCGGGATCGGCGCCCAGGCGAACATCGACGCCCTGGGGGCGGGAATCGGGAAGCCGGCCTTCTCGAAGGCGTCGACCATGACGTCGCGGCGCTTCTTGTAGACCTCGCGGATCTCGGCGATGCAGGCGTCGCCCGAGTTGAGCGCGTGGCTCGCCGCCACCTGAATCGGCGTGTAGGCGCCGTAGTCGAGGTAGGACTTGACCCGGGTCAGCGCCCCGATGAGACGCTCGTTGCCGACCGCGAAGCCCATCCGCCAGCCCGGCATCGAGAAGGACTTCGACATCGAGGTGAACTCGACCGCCACGTCCACGGCGCCCGGCACCTGAAGGACCGAGGGCGGCGGCACGTCGTCGAAGTAGATCTCGGAATAGGCGAGATCGGAGAGCACGAAGAGATCGTGCTTCTTGGCGAAGGCGATGACGTCCTTGTAGAAATCGAGATCGGCGGTCACCGCCGTCGGGTTCGACGGGTAGCACAGGATGACCGCGATCGGCTTGGGGATCGAATGCGCCACGGCGCGCTCCATCGCCCGGAAAAACTCCGGTCCAGGCTCGATCGGGATCGAGCGGATGACGCCGCCGACCATCAGGAAGCCGAAGGCGTGGATCGGGTACGACGGATTCGGGCACATCACCACGTCGCCCGGCGCGGTGATCGCCTGGGCCATGTTGGCGAAGCCTTCCTTCGACCCCAGCGTCGCGACGATCTGGGTGTCGGGATTGAGCTTCACTCCGAAGCGACGCTCGTAGTAGTTCGCCTGAGCCCGCCGCAGGCCCTGGATGCCCTTCGACGAGGAATAGCGGTTGGTGCGCGGCTTGCCGATCGTCTCGATCAGCTTCTCCTCGATGAAGCGCGGGGTCGGAAGATCGGGGTTGCCCATGCCGAGATCGATGATGTCGGCGCCCGCGGCTCGTGCCTGGGCCTTGAGTCGGTTGACCTGCTCGAAGACGTAAACCGGCAGCCGCCGGATCTTGTGGAATTCGTCCATGGGTCCAGACCTTCTCGTGGCCCACCGGACGCCCGCCCGGCGGCATTTTCTCCCGCGTTCGTCCCCGAACGCCTCGTCGGCGGTCGACATCGAACCACCGTCGCACTCGTCCCTCGCGGATGTGGCCGAACGACGGCGGACCGCGTCGCGAAGGGACCGCCTTTTAACAGATGTCGCCGCGCTTCGCATCCGTCGAACGATGCGATCGAGCGGTCGGCACTCGCTCCGCGCGACCGCGACCGCGACGGTGCGGCGCGGCCGTCACGGTTCGGTCGGCGCGTCGCCCGATTCGATCTGCCTCAACGCTTCCGCCTTGGACCGGCGTCCGAGTTCCTTCAGTTCCTCGACGACGGATTGAGGCCTGCCGCCGGTGCCCGATCGCTGGCGTTCGCCGAGCGCCAGAAGCTCCGCCTCGAGCCTGTCGCGTTCCTCGGCCGAGCGCATCGGAGTTGCCGCCGGCGAGGCCGTGTCGACGTTGATGTTGGGATAGCCGTCGCTGCCGATGTGGCCGGCCGGCGACGTCGCCGCCCATCCCTGTCGGGCGCCGGCCGGCGGAGGCAGATCCGAGCGCATCACCGTCGGCTGCTCCGGCGCCGGCACGGCGACGACCGGCGCCTGCGGCGGCGGCACGACCGGCGAGGCATAATCGGAGCTCGAACATCCCGCCAGCGCGAGCGAAAGCGCGACCCCGGCCGCCGCGGCCGATGCCCTCCACCGAAATGCTATGGAATTCTGCGTTGCCGGTTTCACCGCGACCTGCGAGGATTCAGTCTACGAGAACGGTGAGCGATGATAGCGGTTCCCGGCGTTTTGTCACCGGACCGCGTGTCGCTCCCCTCGGACGAGGCTCCGCGGGCCGGCGCCGCGCTCATCCGAGGAAACGAGAACGCCGACTGGGAGAAGGAACGTTCATGGCCGATAACGACGGAACCTCGTTGCTGCGCTACATGATCGACGATCCGGAGGCTTTCGCGCAGAACCTCGCCCGGGCGGTCGAACAGGCCGGCAAGGCGGCCGCCGCCTATCTGAAGCCGCGAGAGACCGGCGAGACGCCGATGAACATGAGCGCCGACATCGCCAACGTCACCAAGACGCTGGCGCAGGTCGGCGAATACTGGCTCGCCGATCCCCAGCGCACCATCGCCGCCCAGAATCGGTTGATGCACGGCTGGGTCGATCTGTGGTCGTCGACGCTGAAGCGGATGAGCGGCGAGCCCGTCACCCCCGTCGCCGCGCCCGATCCCCGAGACAAGCGCTTCCAGGATCCGGAGTGGAGCGACAACGCCTTCTTCGATTTCCTCAAGCAGTTCTACCTGATCACCTCACGCTGGGCCGAGGATCTCGTCGATGAGACCAGTTCCCTCGACGAGCACACCAAGGCGAAGGCCGATTTCTACGTCAAACAGATCACCGCGGCGCTCGCTCCGTCGAATTTCCTGATGACCAATCCGGAACTGCTGCGCGAGACCCTGTCGTCGAACGGCGAGAACCTCGCCCGCGGCCTGAAGATGCTCGCCGAGGACGTCGTCGCCGGCGGCGGCGATCTCAAGATCCGCCAGTCGGACGCCAGCCGCTTCGAGGTCGGCCGCAACCTCGCGATGACGCCGGGCAAGGTGGTCTGGCAGAACGACGTCTGTCAGGTGATCCAGTACGAGCCGACGACGAAAGAGGTGCGCAAGCGGCCGCTGCTGATCGTGCCGCCGTGGATCAACAAGTTCTACATCCTCGACCTCAACCCGGAGAAGAGCTTCATCCGCTGGGCGGTCGGCGAGGGCAACACCGTCTTCGTCATCTCTTGGGTGAATCCCGATGCGCGTCAGGCGCAGAAGGGCTTCGAGCACTACATGAAGGAGGGTATCCTCGAGGCGATCGACGTCGTTGCGAAGGCCACCGGTGAACGCGAGGTCGACACCATCGGCTATTGCGTCGGCGGCACGCTGCTCGCCGTGACACTGGCTTGGTGCGCCGCCACCGGCGACGACCGCATCAAGTCGGCGACCTTCTTCACCACCCAGGTCGATTTCAAATATGCCGGCGATCTCAAGATCTTCGCCGACGAAGAGCAGATCTCACAACTCGAAGAGCGGATGAGCGCCAAGGGTTATCTCGAGGGCCGGTCGATGGCGACCGCCTTCAACATGCTGCGCTCGAACGACCTGATCTGGCCCTACTTCATCAACAACTACCTGAAGGGCAAGGAGCCCTTCCCCTTCGATCTTCTCTATTGGAACTCGGATTCGACCCGGATGCCGGCGGCGAACCACAGCTACTACCTGCGCAACTGCTACCTCGACAACAATCTCTCCCAGGGTCGTATGGAGCTCGCCGGGGTGAAGCTCGACCTCTCCGAGGTGAAGATCCCGGTCTACAATCTCGCCGCCCGCGAGGACCACATCGCCCCGGCGAAGTCGGTGTTCGAGGGCTGCCGGTATTTCGGCGGCGACGTCCGATATGTGCTCGCCGGTTCCGGCCACATCGCCGGCGTGGTCAACCCCGCCGGCAAGCCCAAGTACCAGTTCTGGACCAACGGCGCGCCGAAGGGAAAGCTCGAGGACTGGATCGCCGGCGCGACCGAGACGCCGGGGTCGTGGTGGCCGCACTGGCAGGCGTGGCTGACCTCGCTCGCCCCCGACACCGTCCCCGCCCGGATATCCGGCGGCGGGAATCTGAAGCCGATCGAGGACGCCCCCGGCTCCTTCGTTCGCATCAAGGCCTGAACGACGAAGAAAGGGCGCCCGCGGGCGCCCTTCGCACGTCTCGTCGGTCGCGGCCGCCCCACTCCCGGGGCGCGCGCCTCACGGGAAGACGCCGACCGCCTCGAGCCCGAGGTCCTCGCGCCAACCCATCATGGCGTTCATGTTCTGGATCGCCTGGCCGGAAGCACCCTTCACCAGATTGTCGATGGCGCACATGACGATCGCCCGGCCAGCCCGGCGATCCTTGGCGACCGCGATGTGGGCGCGGTTCGAGCCGCGCACGTGGCGGGTCTGCGGCACCGAGCCGAAGGGCAGCACCTTGACGAAGGTCTCGCCGGCGAAGCGCTTCTCGAGGATCTCGGAGAGCGACTGCGGCGTCGCCTCGCCGACGCACTTCACGTAGATCGTCGCCAGCATGCCGCGGTTCATCGGCACGAGATGCGGCGTGAACGACGCCACGACCGGCCGGCCGGCGGCGCGGGAGAAGCCCTCCTCGAGCTCCGCCATGTGACGGTGGTGGCCGACGCCATAGGCGTGGTAGCCCTCCGCGACCTCGCAGAAGAGGTTCGCCTCCTTGAGCGAACGCCCCGCGCCGGAGACCCCCGAGGCGGCGTCGACGACGATCTCGTCCGGATCGATGGCGCCGGCCTCGAGGAGCGGGATGACCGGCAACTGCGAACAGGTGGTGTAGCACCCCGGATTGGCGACGAGCCGCGCCTTCGCCACGCGCTCGCGGGCGAATTCGGTGATGCCGTAGACCGCCTCGGCCTGCAACTCCGGCGCCTGATGGGCGTGGCCGTACCAATATTCGTAGGCCGCCGGATCGGCGAGGCGGAAATCGGCGGAGAGATCGACGATCTTGATCCGCTTCGGCACCGCTTTGAGCACCTCTTGCGTGGTGGCGTGCGGCAGGGCGCAGAAGACGACGTCGACGCCGTCCCAATCCACCTGCGCGATGGTGACGAGACGCGGTAGATCGACGCCGATGAACTGCGGGAAGGCCTCGGCCATCGTCGACCCGGCCTTTCGATCGGCGGTGAGCGCCGCGATGCGCACCTTCGGGTGGATCAGCAGGAAGCGCAGCAGCTCGGCGCCGGTGTAGCCGGAAGCGCCCAGGATGGCGACGTTGATGGTCTCGGACATGCGGATCGCTCACCTCTCACGGAGACGGTGGCGACGGTATGACCGATTTCGCCGGAGAGGGAAAGACGGTCGGCGCCGGTTCACTCGCCGTCGAGCCGCACCGCCCGCAGGCGCGAGACGAGAACCGCCAGTTCGCTCTGCTTGCGCAGGCCGAGTTTGCCGAAGACCGTCTTCAGCACGCTGCGCACCGTCGACTCGGTGAGGCCGAGCGCGGCGGCGCTGTCCCGAGGCGAGAGCCCGGATCCGATCCGCGCCGCCACCTTCGCCTCGCCCGCGGTGAGCCCCGACCGCGCCAGCAGGTCCTCCACCGAAGCGGAGCGGATGGCCGTGAGATCGTAGATCGAGATCACCGCCGACGCCGGTTCGCCCATCGCCGCGCCGTCCGTCGCCGCGACCATCGGAAGCATCTGGAAGAGCAGCCGGGGGCCGTCGTGACGCTCGATCATCACCGGTTCCACCATCGGCCCGCCGGCGAGCCGCGCCACCACGGCGGCGACGAAACGCTCGAAGACCGGGTCGCCGAGCGGCCGCAGCCACCCGTGACCGGCGCGCCCCGTCCCCTCGAAACCGCGCAGCATCGCCCGCTCGGCGGTCGGGTTGAGGGCCTCGACCCGCCCCCGCCGATCGATGGCCATCAGGCCGTGGCCGAGATCCTCGAAGCCGGCGACCAAGGATCCGGCGTCCGCCACCGCCCGGGCCGCCCGCGGCGCCAGATCCAGCGCCCGTACCAGGTGACGCCCGAGCCCGGCGATCCGCGCCAGTTCGTCCTCGGCGAAGTCGCCGTATCCACGCTCGCGCTGCGCCGAGATCGAATACATCTGCCCGTCGACACCGTGGAACAGGTAGGCGGCGAAGCACTCCATGTCGAGCGGCCGCAGGAACTCCTGGTAGAACGGATCGCGGTCGCGGACCTCGTCGGAGATGCCGAGGGTGCGTTCGCTCACCATGCCGCCGGCGATGCCCTGACCGAGCCCGACGCGGATGCGCAGATCGCGGTGGCGCCAATCCCGCTCGTAGTCGGAGATCGTGGTGGCGAGGTTGTCGGAGAACAGCAGCATGCCCGGCCGATCGAGCCGAACCGGGTTGACGATCAACCCGTTCGAGCCGACCGCCGCACACAGACGATCGATGGCGACGTTCCACGCACCGCCGCCGAAGGCCGCGGCGTAGATCGCTTCGATCGCCTCGTCGTACCCGTTCATCGTCCGTGGTCCTCCCCCCCGCGGGGATCACGACACGATCTTCGACGACCGGGCGGTCCGAATGCAACCGCCAAACGACGCAGATCCGCCTCCGCGCCGGGGTCGGCCTGCGGCACCGGAGCGGTGGTGGACGCGCTCGATGCGGCGAGGCCTCGGGGATCAGCCGCCCGTCGCGCGGCGCCGCTCCGCCTCGAGCCCGAGCCAGGTCTGCGCCACCGCCGCCCCGGCGATCGCCGTGAGGTCGGCGTGGTCATAAGGAGGCGCCACCTCGACGACGTCGCCGCCGACGAAGTCGAGGCGGCCGAGCTCGCGCAGGATGGCGAGCGCCTCGCGCGAGGTGAGCCCGCCGGCGACCGGCGTCCCCGTCCCCGGCGCGAAGGCCGGGTCGAGGCAATCGATGTCGAAGGTCAGATAGGCCTTCGCCTCCCCCACCCGCTCGTAGATGCGCTCGACGACCCGGCGGATGCCGCCGGTCTCCATCTCCCAGCCCCAGATGATCTCGAGCCCGCAGTCGCGCGGCGCATGGGTGCGGATGCCGATCTGGATCGAGCGCTTGGCGTCGATCACCCCGGCCTCGACCCCGCGCCGGACGAAGGCGCCGTGATCGGTCCAATGCCCCGGCCCGGCGAAACCCTCGTCGCCCCAGGTGTCCTGATGGGCGTCGAAATGCACGATGGCGAGCGGCCCGTGCTTCTCGGCGTGGGCGACGAGCAGCGGGTAGGTCACCGAATGATCGCCGCCGAGCGAGAAGAGCTTGGCCCCCGAAGCGAGGATCTCGCTCGCCTGGGCGTGGATGCAGTCGTGGGCTTGCCACGGCCGCTGATAGTCCCACGAGACGTCGCCCCGATCGACGACGTTCAGCACCTCGAACGGATCGGCGTGGAACGGATACTGCGGATCGCCGTCGAGGATCGCCGAGGCCCGGCGGATCGCCTGCGGCCCGAAGCGGCTCCCCGTCCGGTTCGACACCGAGGCGTCGAAGGGAATGCCGAGGATTGCGACGTCGACGCCCGAAAGATCGCGGCTGTAGCGCCGCCGCATGAAGCTCAGCGCCCCGCCGTAGGTCGGCTCGGCCGAGCCGCCGGTGAGCGGGCCGAACACGGCATTGTCGGTCGGACGGGGACGGAGGGGATCGCCGGTGCCTTGGGCCATGCGGATGTCCTGTCGTCTGTTGGCGCGATGAGCGGCGAACATAGACCGCGGCCGAGACGAAACCAATCGCCCCGCTGGACGCCCTCCGTCGCGTGGGCGTAGCATCCCTTCGCGGCCGACCGGATGCCCGTCCGGTTCCCCTCGCCCGCCGCGCCGTCACCGGAGATCGCCATGAAGATCAAGGCCGCCGCCCTCGCCTCCGCGATCGTCCTCGCCGCACTCGCCGCCCCGGCTGCGGGCCAGTCGCGCGGCTCGGTCTGCCTCGTCGCCGACCCGACCGGCACGCTCCTCAACGTCCGCGCCACTCCGAACGGCCGGGTCGTCGGCGAGATCGTCAACGGCGTCTGGGTCCGCGTCGGCGACATGGCGGCGGTCAACGGCAAGCCCTGGGCGCTGATCCACGACTCCGACATGGCCGGCACTCTCGGCGACCGCCTCGGCTGGGTCTTCGCCGCGTACCTGAAGTGCCGCTGAGGCGGGGGACGCGAGGCCGCAAGAGATCGCCACCTGCCGATCGATCGCGACGCCTGCCACGGTGTCCACCTCTCCCCTCGCGGAAAAAGGTCGCACCCGGACAGCCCCTCCGAACGCAAGAAGGGCGGCCCTCGCGGACCGCCCCTCTCGAAATTCGGCTCTCGTGAGCGCGATCAGCGCTTGGAGAACTGGAAGCTCCGGCGCGCCTTGCGCTTGCCGTACTTCTTGCGCTCGACGACGCGGCTGTCGCGGGTGAGGAAGCCGTAGGGCTTCAGCACGCCACGCAGTTCCGGCTCGAAGTAGGTCATGGCCTTGGAGATGCCGTGACGCAGCGCGCCCGCCTGACCGGACAGACCGCCGCCCTCGCAGGTGGCGACGATGTCGAACTGGTTGTCGCGGTTGGCGGCCAGGATCGGCTGGAGGATCAGCATCTGCAGCACCGGACGGGCGAAGTAGGCGCCGAAGTCCTTGCCGTTGACGGTGATCTTGCCGGAGCCGCGGGTCAGCCACACGCGGGCGACGGCGTCCTTGCGCTTGCCGGTGGCGTAGGAGCGACCCTGCGCATCGACCTTGCGCTCGTGGACGGGAGCGTCGACCGGAGCCTTGGCGGCACCGACGGCGGCGCCGAGCTGTTCGAAGGACTGGAGTTCGGCCATCGTCAAGCCCTCACGTTCTTGCGGTTGAGAGCCGCGACGTCGAGCGCCACCGGCTGCTGCGCCTCGTGCGGATGCTCCGCACCGGCGTAGATCTTCAGGTGGGTCATCTGCTTGCGGGCGAGCGGCCCACGCGGCAGCATCCGCTGCACCGCCTTCTCGAGGACGCGCTCCGGGAAGCGACCCTCGATGACTTTGCGCGCGGTGCGCTCCTTGATGCCGCCGGCATAGCCGGTGTGCCAGTAGTAGACCTTGTCATCCAGCTTGGCGCCGGTGAACACCACCTTGTCGGCGTTGATCACGATGACGTTGTCACCGAGATCGACGTGCGGCGTGAAGGTCGGCAGATGCTTGCCACGCAGACGCATGGCGATCAGCGAAGCGAGACGGCCGACGACCAGTCCCTTCGCATCGATCAGCACCCACTTCTTCTCGACCTCCGCCGGCTTGGCCGAATAAGTCTTCATCTCTCGTACCCTCTGCCGGTCGTTCTCTCCCCTCGCCGCCGCGTCGTTCGCGGCCCGAGAGGACGGAAACACGACGACGGCCCGAGGGCCGCCGTTTCGTGGAGCGTGTTACGCGACGAAGAAGAGCCTGTCAAGCGACGAAGAACGGAGCGTCGAGAAGCTAAATCCAACAATTTCAATGGTTTGCAAGATACGGTAACATGATACCAGTCATTCGGTAGCATGATACCGCATCATCCGCGTCACTTCGGTGGCAGCGCGTAGGTCAGGACGGCGTGGGCGACCGGTTCCTCGTCGCCCTCCGAATGCATGGTGCAGTCGACGACGACGAGACGTTTGCCGCGCTTGAGGATGCGGGCGGTGGCGAGAAGATCGGTCGCGGCCGGCTTCTTGAGGAAGTTGATGGTGGCCGAGGTGGTCACCGCCAGCGCCACCGGCCCGACCGCCACCAGCACCGCGACGAAAGCGCAGACGTCGGCGAGGAAGAACTGCGTCGGCCCCGACACCGTGCCGCCCGGCCGCAGATGCCGGCGCCCGACGGCGAGCCGCATCGAGGCGTGGTCGGCGGAACTGTCCTCGACCGTCAGCCCGCCGATGTCGTCGACCAGTTGCGGGAATTCGCGCTCGAGGAAGGCCGTCACCTCCTCACTGGTCAACGCCGCCACGTTCGCCGACGTGGGACGTGCCGCGCCGCGCGCCTTCGCCGCCTTCGTCTCGCTCATTCCGCGCCCCAACCCCTCGACCACGTGCTTCGATCGATTAGAGTAGAGCATCGAACCGATGCGAGGGAACCGCTTTCATGGTCCCCGCTCCGCAGATCGGCTCCGCGCCGGTCGCGGATCAAGCCACCCGAGAGGCCCCGATGAACGCCCCGCTCACCGCCGACACCTCGCCCCTGCGCCTCGACCGCCTCGACCGCCTCGACGGCGGCCTGCTGCGCGTCACCCTCGTCGACGCCAAGCGGCGCAATGCCCTGTCCATGCGCATGATCGACGCGCTCGAGCGGGCGATCGCCGAGGCGGGGGCCGATCCAGCTGTGCGCGTGGTGATCATCGCGGCGGAGGGCCCCGCCTTCTGCGCCGGCCACGACCTCAAGGAATTGACCGCGGCGCGCGCCGGCGCCGATCGCGGCCGCGCCTTCTTCGACGAGACGATGACGAGCTGCGCCCGGCTGATGACCTCGATCGTGCGCTGTTCCAAGCCGGTGATCGCCGAGATCGCCGGGGTGGCGACCGCCGCCGGCTGCCAACTCGTCGCCTCCTGCGACCTGGCGGTGGCGGCGGAGGGCGCGAGCTTCGCCACCCCCGGCGTCCACATCGGCCTCTTCTGCTCGACCCCGATGGTGGCGCTCTCCCGCAACGTCGCCCCCAAGCACGCCATGGAGATGCTGCTCACCGGCACCACGATCGGCGCCACCGACGCCGCCCGCATGGGCCTCGTCAACAAGGTGGTGCCGGCCGACCGGCTCGCCGCCGAGACCGAGGCGCTGGCCCTCCTGATCGCCTCCAAGTCGCCGCTGACCCTGAAGTTCGGCAAGGAGGCCTTCTACGCCCAGCGCGAGCTCGATCTCGACGGCGCCTATGCCCACGCCGCCCGGGTGATGGTCGAGAACATGCTCGCCCGCGACGCCGAGGAGGGGATTTCGGCCTTCATCGAGAAACGCCACCCGGTGTGGGAAGGCCGCTGAGATCGGCCTCTCCTCGCGCGGCCGACGTCCGGCCGCTCACGGCCGCCCGGCGAGCGCCACCGTGATCGCCGTCTCCTCGGCCAGCGTCCGCAACGCGTGGGCGACGCCGAGCGGCCCGCCGACCGCCAGCGCCTCGATCAGCGGACGCCCGACCATCACCGCGTCGGCCCCGCGCCGCAACGCCACCCAGACGTCGGCGCCCCGCCGGACGCCGCCGTCGAGGAGCACCACCGCATCGTCGCCGAGCCGCTCCCGGATCGGCGCGAGCCGGTCGAGCGAGGCCGGAGCGAGATCGAGCACCCGGCCGCCGTGGTTGGAGACCACCACGCCCGCCGCCCCGATCGCCACCGCCCGCTCCGCATCCGCCGTATCGAGAATGCCCTTGAGGAGAACCGGCAGGCGCGTGCGTCCGATGATCCGCTCGACTTCCGCCCAGGTCGGCCGCCCGGCGAGGAGCGCCGCCAGCCCGTCCGCCGCCGCCGAGGTCGTCATCCGCGCCCACCCGACGAGGTTGGCCGGCGCCAGTTCCACCGGCAGGCGGAAACCGACGCGCTGTTCGACGTTGCGGACCCCGAAGACCGGCGCGTCGACGGTGATCATCAGAGCCTCGAACCCCACCGCCTCGGCCCGGGCGACGAGCTCGTCGGTGAGGCCGGAGTCGGCCTGCGGATAGAGCTGGAACCACTGCCCACCGCCGTCCGCCGCCGCCGCGATCGCCTCGAGCGGCAGGGTGGAGAGGGTGCTGGCCACGAAGATCGTGTCGACGGCCGAGGCCGCCATGGCGCTCCCACGCTCCGCCTCCCGATGGAAGAGCCCCTGATGCGCCACCGGCGCCACCAGGATCGGCATGGCGATGCGTCGGCCGAAGAGGTCCACCGGCGTTTCCGCGTCGCGCTCGTCGAGGAGAACGCGCGGCACGATCTCGGCGGCGAGGAAGGCGTCGCGATTGCGCCGCGCCGTCACCCCGTCGCCGGCATGGCCCGCGAGATAGGCCCGGACGCCCGGGTCGAGACGGTCGCGGGCGGGCGCCTCCCAATCGCCGAGCGACACCACCCCCGGCGGGATCTCGCCGAATTCGGACGCCTCGCTCATCGCCCCTCCCCGCCGCTCACGACTTCAGCCGGTAGCGGATCGGCACCACCACCTCGATCCGGTCGGCGAGGAAGTTCGACGGCAGTGCCGGCAGCGGCGCGGCGCGATCGACGAGATCGAGCGCCGCCCGGTCGAGCACCGGCGCGCCGCCGCTGCGATGGAGCGCACGCGCCAACACCCGTCCGTCACGGCCGACGGCGATCGCCACCATGACCTCGCCTTCGGTACCCTCCGCCCGCGCCTCGCGGGGATAGCGCTTGTGGCGGCCGAGATGGACCATCACCGACTTGGCCCATGAGGCCGGCGTCGGCGGCGCCTCCGCGACGCTGCCCTCGGCCGGCGCGGTGGTGATCGAGGCGGTCGCCACCGTGGGCGAAGGCGCCGCCGTGGCCTGCGAGGCGGCGCTGTCGGTGGCGCTCTCGGAGGGCGCCATCTCTTCGGTGGTCTGTTGCTCGGCCGCCTCCTCGGCGCGCTCCTCGGTCTTCTTCTCGGCGAGCAGCAGTTCCGAATCGTTCGGCCGCCGGGTCGAGGCGTCGGTTTCCGGCAGATCGTCCTCGGCCGCCGCCGACAGCGACTTCTTCACCTCCGGCGTCGACTGCGAAGCCTCCACCTCCACCGCCTCCGCTTCGCCGTCGCTCTCCTCCGCCGTCTCGATGAGGTCGGCGAATTCGGTGATCGCCGACAGGCCGACGTCCTCGTGGACGCGCTCCTCGGCGCGGAAGATGCCGATCGTCGCCGCCGCCGGCGCTCCGTGGAGGAGGAGCGCGACGAGACCGGCGACGATCCAGCGCCGCGGCGCGGCCGGATCGGTGAGGAGATCCGCACTCATGGCGTCCCCTCCCCGGCCGGTGCGGGCGTCGCGCCACCCCCGGTCCCGGAGTTGGAGACCGCCGCCCCTTCGAGCCCGACCAACGCCAGCTTGAGGTGGCCCGAGGCCCGCAGCATGTTCATCAGCCGCGTGATCTCGCCATAGGGCACCGTCCGGTCGGCGCGGACGAAGACCCGCTTTTCGAAGTCGAACTTCGTCGCCCGCCCCATCTCCAGTTCGAAGGCCTCCGCCGTCACCGGTGTCTCGCCGATCAGCACGGTGAGGTCGGCCCGCAGGGTGACGAACACCGGCTTGTCGGGCCGCGGCGCCGGCTTGGCGGTGGAGACCGGCAGGTCGACCGGCGCGTCGACGGTGGACAGCGGTGCCGCCACCATGAAGATGATGAGCAGCACCAGCATCACGTCGATGAACGGCGTGACGTTGATCTCGCTCATCTCGCCGAGGTCGTACCCCGAACCCGGTAGAAGCCCGCCCGCCATCGCCGTCACTCCGCCGCCGCCACGACCCGCGACGGGCCGGCGCGGTCGAGTTCGCGCGACAGGATCCGCCGCACCGCCGCGCCGGCGTCGGCGACGGCGTTGCGGTAGAGCCCGACGGAGCGAACCAGCCGATTGTAGAGCACCACCGCCGGGATGGCGGCGACGAGGCCGATGGCGGTGGCGAAGAGTGCCTCGGCGATGCCCGGCGCCACCACCGCGAGGTTGGTGGTCTGCGACTCGGCGATGCCGACGAAGCTGTTCATGATCCCCCAGACGGTGCCGAAGAGGCCGACGAAGGGGGCGATCGAGCCGACCGTGCCGACCAGGCCGACGCCGGAGGAAATGCGGCTCGCCACCGTCGCCTCGATACGCGCGAGGCGCGAGGCGACCCGCTCCTCGAGCCCGAGGCGGTCGACCTGCGGTCCCGAGAGCTCGATCTCGCGCGCCACCGCGTCGAGCATCGCCCGGCCGGGTCCGTGGTCGTGACCGAACACCTCCGAGGCCTCCGACAGGCGCGCCGTGCGTCCGAGCAGCTCGATGGTCTCGCCGATGTGGCGGTTGGCGGCGCGCAACTCGACGAGCTTGGCGACGAAGATCGTCCAGGAGAGGACCGAGGCGGCGGCGAGCAGCCCCATCACCGCCTTCACCACCCAATCGGCGCCGAGGAACATGGCCAGCGGCGACAGATCGCCCGGCGCCGCGGCCGCGGCCGAACCCGAGAAGAAGGCGACGAGGGACGCGACTACGCCGAAGAGCGGCAGGCGTGGAACGGAGATCATCGCGGCTCCCTCAGGTCTCGGCCCAGCGGCGCACGAGGTTGTGGTAGACGAAGGAGAGGCGCATCGCGTGAGGATCGTCCTCACCTCGCGCGTCCCGCAGGTCCTGGATCGCCTGATCGAGATCGAAGAGCAGCGAGCGTTCGCCCTCGTCGCGGATCATGCTCTGCGTCCAGAAGAACGAGGCGAGCCGCTCGCCCGCCGTGACCGGCGTCACCTCGTGCAGCGACGTCGACGGATAGACCACCGCATGGCCGGCCGCGAGCTTGACGCTCTGCACGCCGAACGGCGTCTCCACCGTCAGTTCGCCGCCCTCGTATTCGTCCGGCTCCGACAGGAACACCGTGGTCGACACGTCGGTGCGGATGCGCTCGCGCGAGCCCGGCGCGTTGCGGATGGCGTTGTCGACATGGATGCCGAAGCGCTCGCCCGGCCCGTAGGCGTTGAACATCGGCGGCAGGATGCGCAACGGCAGCGCCGCCGACAGGAACTCCGCACTGCGATGCAGCGCCGCGAGGATCACCTCGCCGCATTCGATCGCCTCCCGCGAGGTCGGATCGACCTGCCGATTGGCCTTGACCACCGCCGTGATCGGCCCCGCCGTGGTCCGCCCGTCGACCCAGGCGGCGCGCCTCAGGACGGTGCGGCAATGGCCCACTTCGGCGGGCGTGAGCAATTCTGGAACGGTGATCAGCATCGAAGGGACTCTCGGAAGAAGAAGGGGGGCACCGGCCCGGGGGAGAAACCGGCGCCGCCCGGAGGCTCTCAGTATTTGACGTTGAGCGACACGTAGCCGACCCGACCCGGTTGGATGTGGGCGTACTGGGCGGCGTTCTCGTAGGGCGTCTCGTAGAGCACCGTGTCGAAGATGTTGTTGACGTTGGCGCGCAGCGTGACGTTCTTGCGCAGCTTCCACTCCGCCATCACGTCGAAGCGCCAGCCGCCCGGCACCGACCACGCCGCCTCGGCGAGGGTGCCGCCGTGGACGCGGCTCTTGTAGGTGGCGCCGCCGCCGATGGTGAGATCGTCGGTGAGGCGATACTTGGTGAGCAGGTTGAAGGTCTCGTGGGCGTTGCGACCGAGACGCTTGCCGACGTTGGCGGCGGTCGGCGACCTGGTCACCTCGCTGTCCATGAACACCGCACCGCCGAACACGCTCCAGCGATCGGCGACGTTGCCGGCGACGTTGAGCTCGACGCCCTGTACCCGATAGGCGCCCTTGTCGGACCAGATCGCCGCCCCACCCGCGCCGACGCGCTCGCGGGCGTTCTCCTTCTCGGTGCGGAACAGCGCCGCCGAGGCCAGCAGCTTGCGATCGAACAACTGCCACTTCGTCCCGATCTCCCAGGACTTGTTGAGTTCCGGCGCGAGTGCCGAGGTCGCCGCGTCGATGCCGCCGTAGGCGGCGTTGGTGACGTCGAGCTCGGCGCCGATCGGATTGGCCGAGGTGCCGTAGGCGGCATAGACGTTGGCGTCGCGCCAGAACTTCCAGGTCAGCGCCGCGTTCCAGTTGAGGAGCGTGTCGTGGCGGCTGATGCCGCCGGTGCGCTCGACCGAGAAGTCGTCGATGCGCGCGCCCAGATCGAGCTTCAGCCGATCGGTGAGATCGATCGAGTCGAGCAGATGGAGGCTCTTGGTGTCGATGCCGACGTCGGTCACCATCGGCGAAGCGACGTAGGTCGAGGCCGGCGTCAGATTCGAGAAGTCGAAGTTGAAGATGTCGGCGTACGACCAGTAGGTGACGCCGTCGGCCGGCGTGCATGTGGTGGTGGCGCCGGTCGAACCGATCGTGCAGGCCTTCGAGCCGACCCGCATGTCCTCGCGCATCACCTCGAAGCCGGCGACGAACGTGTGTTCGATGCCGAAGGTCGAGACGCGGAACTCGACGTCGTTGGTCATCGCCACGCTCAAGTTCGCTCGCACGTGCGCCGTGGTCGACGATCGGCCGGAGTACAGCCCGGTCAGGGCGTCGAACGAAGCGCCGCCCGGCTTCGCCAACAGCATGTCGTAATCGGAGCGCCCGATCCGCACCCGATTGGTCCACTTGGCGGCATCACCGAGAGCGATCTCGGTCTTCGCCGTGACGATGTCCTGCTCGTAATGGAGGTGATCGCGGCTCGCCAGACCGAAGTAGGTGCCTCGCGGCAGACCGTATTCGGTCATCGGCCGGTTGTCGTACATCGGAACGCCGTAGTCCGGCAGTTGGTCGATGTCGAGGTGATACCAGTCGATGGTGGTCTTGAAGCTCTCGCTCGGTCGCCAGGTCGCGGCGATGAGGCCGCCCCAGCGGTCGTCGCGCCCCTGATCGCGACCGGCGACCTCCGCCTTCTGCCACATCCCGTTGGCGCGGATGGCGAAGGTCTCGGAAATCTTCTTGTTGACGTCGATCTCGACCCGGCGCGTCGCGTCGGTGCCGACCGTGGTCGTCGCCTCGTGGTGGTCGGCGAAGAACGGTTTCTTGGTCTCGATGTTGACCGCGCCGCCCGCCGTGCCGCGTCCCGCGACCGTCGACGCCGGTCCCTTGAGGACCTCGACCTGCTCGGAGGCGAAGTTCTCGCGCACCGCGATGCCGCTGTCGCGCTGGCCGTCGACGAAGACGTCGTTGCGAGCGTCGAAGCCGCGGATGAAGACGCGGTCGCCGAAGGGGTTGCCGCCCTCGCCCGATCCCAGGGTGATGCCGGCGGTCGTGCGCACCAGTTCGCGGAACGAGGTCGCCGCCTTGTCCTCCATCACCTCCTTGGGGATGGCGACGATGGTGCGCGGCTGCTCGGCCAGCGGCTTGACCAGCTTCGACGAGGCCGAGCTGTTGATCTTGTAGGGGGCGCCCGGTTCGGCGTTCGGATTGACGCCGCCAGTGCCCGGCACCCGGGCCGCGGCCGCCGCCGCTTCCTGCGCTTCGGTCGGCTTCGCCTCGGCCGCGCTCGCCGGCGCCGCTCTGGTCGCCGCCTTCTTCGGCCGCGCCGGCTTCTTCTGCTCCTTCTGCGCCTCGACCGTCAGCGCCGGCAGGGTCGCCGGCACGCTCTGCGCCGCCGCCGTACCCCCCAGCGCCACCATCGTCGCCACCGCGACCGGCACCGCGATATCGGCCCGTGCCGCGACACGCGACACGCCGAGACGAGCCCGCAGAGATGCGGGCGAAAGACTTTCCGTCGACATGAACTGCCCCCCTCGCAACGAGCGGCCCGCGGTCGCTCGTTCGCCTCGAACACACCCCTCCCGGACGGGTGGGGCGACAGGTGCTCGCATCGTGGGTGGCCGGATGACTCCGTGGGGGCTGCCTGGAACGAACATCGCTATTGATAGTCACTCGCAAATACGAGTCAAGCGCCGCCTTCGGAACCGCCGTCGGGGCGGGAAAGGTGAGGAGCCGCCGTCACCCGCGCGCAACACCGCCTCGGCGGTCCCGGGACACGAAACCGGCGCGACGGGCATGTCGTGGAGCCGTCCCGTCGCGGCCGGTGATGGGGCGCTCACGGCCGACCGTCGCGGACACGGCCGCGATGTCGCCGCCGGTCGGAGGGAGGTGACGGCGCGGGCGATGCCCGCCATCCGGGGCACCATCCCCGAAACGGCGAAGGGCGGCCTCTCGGCCGCCCTCCTGGTGTCGATGATCGGGGCTCCTCACCCCTCGGCGCGCGCCCGCTTGACGTCGGGCGGCACGGCCTCCTCGGTGAGTTCGGCCAGCACCTCGGCGAACGCCTTCACCGTGTTGGCCTGCGAGCCCAGCCGGCGCACCGCGACGGTACCCTCCTCCGCCTCGCGCTTGCCGCACACCAGGATCACCGGGACTTTGGCGAGGCTGTGCTCGCGGACCTTGTAGTTGATCTTCTCGTTGCGGAGGTCGACCTCGGCGCGGAAGCCCGCTTTGCGCAGCTTCTGCCAGACCGAGGCGGCGTAGTCGTCGGCGTCCGAGGTGATGGTGGTCACCACGATCTGGGTCGGTGCCAGCCACAGCGGGAAATGCCCGGCGTAGTTCTCGATCAGGATGCCGAGGAAGCGCTCCATCGAACCGCAGATGGCGCGGTGGATCATCACCGGCTCCTTCTTCGAGCCGTCGGCGTCGACGTAGAAGGCGCCGAAGCGCTCCGGCAGGTTGAAGTCGACCTGGGTGGTGCCGCACTGCCACTCGCGGCCGATGGCGTCACGCAGGGTGTATTCGAACTTCGGCCCGTAGAAGGCGCCCTCGCCCGGGTTGATGCCGGTTTTGATCCGCCCGCCCGACTTGTCGGCGATCTCCGCGAGCACCCGGGTCATGACGTCCTCGGCCCGATCCCACAGTTCGTCCGAGCCGACGCGCTTCTCGGGGCGGGTGGAGAGCTTGACCACGATCTCGTCGAAGCCGAAGTCGGCATAGACCGACAGGATCAGGTCGTTGATCTTCATGCACTCGTCGGCCATCTGCTGATCGGTGCAGAAGATGTGGGCGTCGTCCTGGGTGAAGCCGCGCACCCGCATCAACCCGTGCATGGCGCCCGACGCCTCGTAGCGATGGACGACGCCGAATTCGGCCAGCCGCATCGGCAGTTCGCGATAGGACTTCAGGCCGTGCTTGAAGATCTGCAGGTGGCCGGGGCAGTTCATCGGCTTCAGGGCGAAGACGCGCTTGTCCTCGGCCTCGTCGCCGGCCGACTGCACCGCGAACATGCTCTCGCGGTACCAACCCCAATGGCCGGAGGTCTCCCAGAGCACCTTGTCGAGGATCTGCGGCGCGTTGACCTCCTGGTAGTCGTCGGCGAGCCGGCGGCGCATGTAGGCGGTCAAGGACTGGAACAGCGACCAGCCCTTTGCGTGCCAGAAGACGACACCCGGCCCCTCCTCCTGGAAGTGGAAGAGATCCATCTCGCGGCCGAGCCGGCGATGGTCGCGCTTCTCCGCCTCCTCGAGCATGGTGAGGTAGGAGGCGAGGTCCTTGTCGTTGGTCCAGGCGGTGCCGTAGATGCGGGAGAGCATCTGGTTGGCCGCGTCGCCGCGCCAATAGGCGCCGGCCACCTTCATCAGCTTGAATGAGGTACCGATCAGCCCGGTCGAGGGCAGATGCGGGCCGCGACAGAGGTCGAACCAGGTGCCTTGGCTGTAGATCTTGATCGGCTCGTCGCCGGGGATGGCGTCGATCAGCTCGACCTTGAAAGTCTCCCCCATCGCCGCGAAGCGCGCCTTGGCCTCCTCGCGCGGCAGCACCTCCTTGGTGAAGGGGCTGTTCCGGGCGACGATCTCGCGCATCTTGGCTTCGATCGCCGGCAGGTCGTCGACGGTGAAGGGCTTCGGGGCTCCCTGATCGTCGGTACGGTAGAAGTCGTAGTAGAAGCCGTTCTCGATCGACGGACCGATGGTCACCTGGGTGCCGGGGAAGAGCTCCTGCACCGCTTCCGCCATCACGTGCGCCGCATCGTGGCGGATCAGTTCCAGAGCTTCCTTGCCGTCGTCCCTGGTGATGAAGCGCAGGCGCGAATCGGTGGTGATCGGATCGCAGAGATCCACTTCCGCCCCGTTCAGTTCCATGGCGAGGCACTTCTTGGCCAGCGACTTGGCGATCGAATTCGCCACCTCGAGGCCGGTCACTCCGGATTCGAACTCGCGTTTGGCGCCATCGGGAAAGGTGATCGAGATCATGCGGAATTGCTCCTCGTGAGGCTCACTCCCGGCAACGATCCGGGTAAGCGAGGGGGGAAATCGCGGCCGCGATCAATGGGACCGCGTGATGTGCCGTCCCGTCCAGCGACCGTAGCGCCACGGCATATACCAGCGGGAATCGCGAGGCAATTCCTCCGGGATCGGGTCCCAACCGGATGCCCCCCAGGGGTGACATCTGAGAATCCGGGAAAGCCCGATCCAGAACCCGGCCCACAGTCCGTACCGCTCGATCGCCTCTTCGGTGTATTCCGAGCACGAGGGGAAATAGCGGCAGGTCCGCCCCATGAAGGCGGAGAAAGTGTAGCGGTAGCCGCGCACCAGCGTCCGCGCCAGCATCACGTGCGGCCGCCGCCACTCGGCGAGGATCGGCCGCTGGCGCGCCGCGGGCGCACCCCTCCCCTCCGCCGCGGCGGAACGTTCGTCCTGCGCGAAGAAGCCGCGGGCGTTGGAACAGCGATTGCACATGAGCGTCGATCGGATCAGTTTTCTCTTCGAGACGAGGAACACATAAGTCATGTCGAGCCCGCCGACGACCCCTGTCCCGCACATCGCGACGCCGCACGCGATCGCCCGTCTGATGCACGCCGCCCATTTCGCCGGCCGCGCCCACAAGAACCAGCAGCGCAAGGGCATCGACGCCGAGCCCTACGTCAACCACCTGCTCGAAGTCGCCGAACTGGTCGCCGCCGCCGAGACGCCGGGCGACGTCGAGGTTGTCTCGGCCGCCCTCCTCCACGACTGCGTCGAGGACGTCGGAGTCACCGAGGCGCAACTCGTCGCCGAGTTCGGCGAACGCGTCGCGAGCCTCGTGATGGCGGTGACCGACGACAAGTCGCTCTCCAAGGACCGGCGCAAATGGCTGCAGATCGAGCACGCGCCGCATCTTCCCCGCGACGCCAAGCTGATCAAGATCGCCGACAAGACCTCCAACCTGCGCGCCCTCGTCCGCACCCCGCCGACCGGCTGGACCCGCGAACGCCTGCATCACTACGTGGTCTGGGCTCGCGCCGTCGTCGACGCCTGCGGCCCGGTCGACCCCGTGCTCGAACGCCTCTTCGACGAGGCTCACGCGTTGGCGGAGGCGACCTACGGGCGCGTCGACGCGGACCGCGACGACATCCCGTGATACCATCGGGCATCGAAAATGACCCTTGGCATTCCTCACGCGGAATTCTCGTGCCTCGGATGCGGATGAGAAAATCGCGTGTCTGCAAAGGCCCGGTGTTTCAGCGCCTCCGGCCTCCGGCCTCCGGCACGAGTACCTCCTCCGCGCAGACGAGAGCCCGCCGATGACCGACCGCCGACCCGTGTTGCTCGCCGTCGCGCTCGTCGCCGCCATCGCCTCGGCGACGGCGATTTTCCTCGCTCGCGACGACGACGGCGAGGCGCTGGTCTTCGCTGCGCACGCCCGACTGCGCGGGCAGGCCCTGCTTTCCCGCGTCGCCCAGAGGCCACCCGCCACCCTCGTCTTCGGCGACAGCCTCGTCGAGGGCACCGCGATCGACGAACTCTGCGGCGAACCGGCGCTCGCCGCCGGTGCCTGGGGCGCCCGCCTCGCCGACATCGCGGCGATCGCCGCGCCCATCGTCGCCGCCGCGAAGCCGAACCGGGTCGTCGTGGTGGTCGGCATCAACGACGCGATCCGCGCCCGTGCGACCGACCCGACGGCCTTCGCCGCGGCTCAGCGCGCGTTGATCGAATCCTGGCGCGCCGCCGGCATCTCGGTTTCGCTCGCCACCCTCGCCCCGATCGTTCGGGGCCGGCCGCTGGGCGACGCCCACTTCGATCCCGCCCACGTCGCCCGCCTGAACCGCGAGATCCGCGCCCTCGCCGCCGATCTGGGCTCGCGGCTCGTGGCCTTCGACACGCTCGCCGACACGCCGGACGGCCTCGACCCGACGCTCGCCCCCGACGGCGTCCACCCGAACCCGGCGGGCTACCGTCGTTGGCACGCGAAGCTGGAAGAGGCGGTGTGCGCCGTGGCGGCTCCCGGCCGGTGAAGATGGGCTTCGTCGCGACTCGGCCGCGCGACCCCTCGCGTCCACCGAGCCGCGACGAAACGATCGTCCGGGTCAGTTGTAGCCGAGCCCGCGGTACTTCTGCGTCGCCACGGCGAAGCCGTAGTCGCCACCATCGGCGCTTTCCATCTTCTGTTTGGCGCCGGATTTGTCGAAGAAGGTGATCTGACACGCCGTCGGATTGCAGATGATGCGGACGCTCGAACCGTCCGGCTTCTTCATCACCGAGGAACCGCCGGCCGAGGCCGGCGTCGTCGCCGCGAGAACCGTCACGGCGGCGGCGCAAATCATGGAAATCCTGTTCATTCGAAGATCCTCTCTCTCGCAATCGTGTCCCCGCCGCACGACGGCGGAGCGGACCGAGCGAGTTTGACGAGAGAAGCGGTGATGTTCCATGCGACGAACGACCGATGCGTCCGTCGGCCGCGCGGCCTCGGCGCCTAGCCCTCCGCCGCTTCCGCCTTCTCGATCGCCGCGATGGTCGCGTCGAAGGGGAGCAGCGTCGAGGCGTGGCGGGCCTTGTAGTCGCGCACCGGCTCCAGATACTTCATGTCGGCGAAGCGACCCTCGGGCGGCGCGCCGTTCTCCTTGAGCATGGCGCGAACCGCCTCGCGCGCCGCGCGGATCTCCCCGGCGGTCGCCCCGATGACGGCGCGCGCCAAGACCGCGGCGGAAGCCGTGCCGAGCGCGCAGGCCTTGACCTCGTGGGCGAAATCGACGACCCGGTCGCCCTCCATCACCAGATCGACCGTGACCGAGGAACCGCACAGCCGCGAATGCGCCGAAGCGCTCGCCTGCGGGTGATCGAGGCGGCCGATCCGCGGGATGTTGCCGGCGAGTTCGAGGATCCGCTTGTTGTAGATGTCGTCGATCATGCCGGTTTCACCACCCCGTGACACGTCGCCCCCTGACGTGCGCCCCGGTCTGCACTATATAGGACGGAACGAGGAGCGTCGCCGGCCGCCGTCCGCATCGAGGCCGGGCGTGAGCGACCGCCCCGCGGAGGGATCCCCAAGTCCGGTGATCCGAGACGAGAACGGAACCGTAGACTTGGTCGAAGCGCTCCACAATCGGGAGATTCCATCGATGGATGCCGTCGTCGATGCTCGTCGCGAGGCGAGCTCAGCGAAACTCGCAACCGCCACCCGTCCCACCCGAGAGGAAGCCGAAGCGGCCGTCCGCACTCTCCTCCTGTGGGCCGGCGACGATCCGAACCGCGAAGGGCTGGTCGACACGCCGAAGCGCGTGGTCAGGGCCTTCGAGGAGCTCTACCGCGGCTATCGCGAGAACCCCAGCGACGTGCTCGACCGCGTCTTCGAGGAGGTCGAAGGCTACGGCTCGATCGTCCTCGTCCGCGACATCACCTTCCATTCCCACTGCGAGCACCACATGGTGCCCTTCGTCGGAAAGGCGCACATCGCCTACTACCCCTCCGCCGGGGTCGTCGGCCTGTCGAAGCTCGCCCGCCTCGTCGACGTCTACGCCCGCCGTCTCCAGACCCAGGAGAGCCTGACGGCCCAGATCGTCAACGCCATCGAGGATCATCTGAAGCCGCGTGGCGTCGCGCTCCTGATCGAGGCCGAGCACATGTGCATGTCGATGCGCGGCGTGCAGAAGGCCGGCGTGTCGACCATCACCACCGAGTTCACCGGCGTCTTCCGCGACGATCCGGCCGAACAGGCCCGCTTCATGATGATGGTCAAGGGCATGCGCTGAGAGCACTCGCATCACCGGCGCCGAAACACCGAGGCCGCGGAGCGATCCGCGGCCTTCGTCGTTTCCCCCCCCGGCCGGACACGAGAACGACCGGCGGCGCAGCCCCCTCCTCCCGCCTCACCCGATGCGCATGGCGGCGCGAACCCCGGCCGCGTAGTCCGGGTGGACGGCGGCGAACAGAGCGAGTAGCCGCTCGACGATCGCCTCGGGTACGCCGACCAGCGAAGCGGCGATGTTGGCATGGAGCCGCGCCCGCTCGCCAGCGTCGAAGAGTGCGTAGAGCGCCCGCGGCTGGGCGAGGTCGTCGTCGAGGCCGCCGACGCCGGTTCGCCAAGGCGCCGCATCGCACGGCACTGGATCGTCCACCGCCATCGTACGGTCCGGCGCGGCCGCCCCGATGGCGAGGTTCACCGCGAACGTCGCGTAGTCGTCTCCCAGGCGGTGACGCTGGGCGTCGGCGTAGACATCGAGCCGCGCACGCAGGATCGGGTCGGGCGAAAGGCCGATGCCGGGGACGAGATTGGCCGGCGAGAACGCGGCCCGCTCGATCTCGGCGGCGTGGTTCTCGACGTTGCGGTTCAACTCGACGACCCCGACCTCGACCAGCGGCGCGACGGCGTGCGGCCACACCCGCGTCGGATCGAAGGGGTCGAGGTTCTCCTCTCTCACCACCTGCACCGCCAGCGTCCATCGTGGCAGTCGCCCCGCCGCGATGCTTCCGGACAACTCTTCCTGCGAGCTCTCGCGGCTCTGACCGACGATGTCGGCGGCCTCCGCGTCGGTGTAGTGGCGATGGCCCTGCAGGGTCTCGAAGTGGAACTTGACGAAACGGCGTTCACCGATCCCGTTCAGGAACGAAAAGGCGTGGACACCGTGGCCGTTCATGTACTGCGGTGCCACCGGCAGGCCGCGGTCGGAAAAGAGGAAAGTGATCCGGTGCAGGCTCTCCGGCGAGCGCGACCAGAAATCCCACATCGCCGTCGGCGAGCGCAGATTGGTCCGCGGATCCCGCTTCTGCGCATCGACGAGAGCCGCCAGTTTCGCCGGATCGCGGATGAAGTACACCGGCGCGTTGCCGCCGACGATGTCCCAATCGCCGTCCTCGGTGTGGAAGCGGATCGCGAAGCCGCGCGGATCGCGCTCGGCGTCCGCCGCCCCCGCCTCGCCGGCGAAGGTTGAGAAGCGAATGAGGAGCTCGGTTTTCTTGCCGACCGCCGAGAAGACCCGCGCTCGCGTCAGGTGGGAGAGGTCGCGCGTGATGGTCAGCGTCCCGCGGGCGCCGCACCCCTTGGCGTGGACGACGCGCTCGGGGATGCTGGCGCGATAGCGACGCGCCAAGCCTTCGATCGCGGAGTGATCGCGAGCCGCCGACGCCCCGCGGGCTCCGCCGCTCGGCGAGATGCCGTCGGCCGCAGTCGCCGCTTCGAGGGTTGTGGTCGAACGGACTTCGGACATGTCGTCTCCCGACGGTTGCTGTGCCGGCAAGCTAGGAGATGGCTCGAAATCGATCCAATCGATAATCCCGAAAAACTCGATCGGCGAGGTCGATGGAACGCCTGCCACGTCGTCGGCTGCGGCGTTGACCGGGACACATCATCGGCCTAACCATCGGCCATGACCGACATCGCCCCCCTCTTCCCCGCCCTGCCCGATCACGATGCCCTGGAGATGGGGCGCGTTCTGGCGCCACGTTTCGACGCCGACGGTCTCATCACCGCCGTGGCTGTCGACGTCGTCTCCCGTGACGTGGTCATGCTCGCCCACATGAACGCCGAGGCGCTGGCCAGGACGATCGAGACCGGCGTCGCCACCTATTGGAGCCGATCGCGCCGCAGCCTCTGGGTCAAGGGCGAGACCTCGGGCAATCGCCAGATCGTCCGCCGCCTGCGCGTCGACTGCGATCAGGACGCGGTCCTGCTCGAGGTGGAGGTCGAGGGCCACGGCGCCTCCTGCCACCGCGGCTTCCACTCCTGCTTCTACCGCTCGGTCCCGGTCGGCGCGCCCCTCGCGCCCGAAACCCGGCTCGACTTCGTCGAGTCCGACCCGGTCTTCGATCCGGCGGCGGTCTACGCCTGCGGCCACGACCACACGAAGGACTGACCCCGCCGCCCCGCGCGCCGTCGGCGGTCGACGCCCCGTCAACGGCCGATCAACCATGTTGCGACGCGCGGAGGAAAGTTCACATTTTATTCGATTCAATCGATTGAGAATGCCCTTCTGAGACGTGATCCGGGGAGGATCCCATGCTCGAGGGCGTGACGCGACGCATATTCGGTGCGAATTCGATCGGCAACGACGAGGTCGGGGTACGCGAGCGACCGCGGCGGCCGCGGATCGGACTGGCGCTCGGCGGCGGCGCGGCGCGCGGTTGGGCGGCGATCGGCATCGTCCGCCGGTTGCGCGAAGCCGGGATCGTGCCCGACGTCGTCGCCGGCACCTCGATGGGCGCCGTCGTCGGCGCCTGCGACCTCGCCGGGCGGCTCGGCTGCCTCGAGACCTTCGCACTCGAACTGACGCCGCGGCGTGTCCTCGCCCTCCTCGACCTGCATCTCGGCGGCTCGGGGCTGATCAACGGCTCCCGCCTCGCCACACTCCTCGCCGAACGCATGGGCGACATCCGCGTCGAGGACCTGAAGAGACCCTTCACCGCCGTCGCCACCGAACTTTCCACCGGTCACGAGATCTGGATGAACTCCGGCCGGCTGATCGACGCCCTGCGTGCTTCCTATGCGCTGCCCGGTGTCTTCGAGCCGGTGCGCGTATCCGGCCGCGTCCTCGTCGATGGCGCGCTGGTCAACCCGGTACCGGTTTCGGTGTGCCGCGCCGCCGGAGCCGAACTGGTGATCGCCGTCAACCTGGCGACCGACGTCTTCGCCCACGGCACCGTGGTCCAGACCCTGCCGGCCGAGGGCGCCGAGGCCGCCCACCACGAGGGTCTGGCCGACCGGGTCGGTCGCGGCCTCTTCCGTCGCTTCTTCGACGGCGACGCCGCTCGCCCCGGCCTCACCGGAGTGATGATGGAGAGCTTCAACATCATCCAGGACCGCATCACCCGGTCGCGACTGGCCGGTGATCCGCCCGACGTGACCATCGCCCCGAGGCTCGGTCACATCGGCCTATTCGATTTCCATCGCGCCGACGAGGCGATCGACATCGGCGCCGGCGCCGCCGATCGCGCCGTCGCCGACATCCGCACCCTGGTCGCGGAGATGACGCGCTGACCTCGCCCCCTGGGGAGCGCGCCCACGGCGGAAGACCGCCAACAAGAGAAGACGCGCGCGAGGCGACTCGCGCGCGTCTTCGTGTCTCGTCCGGTCGCGGTGATCAGGTGGCGGAGATGTAGGCCCGCATCTCGGCCGCTTCCCGTTCGGCCAGTTCGATGCGCCGCGCCACCACGTCGCCGATCGAGATCACGCCGATCAGGCGATCGTCGCGCACCACCGGCATGTGGCGGAAGCGTCCGGTGGTCATGCGGCCGAGCACCTGATCGGTGGTTTCGGACTCGGTGCAGGTGACCACTTTCGTCGACATGTAGACGTCCGCCGAACGATCGAGCGCGCCGGCTCCATCATTGGCGAGCGCCCGGACGATGTCGCGTTCGGACAGGATGCCGGCGATGCGGCCGTGGGCGTCGATCAGCACCACGGCGCCGATCTTGTGGGTGGCGAGCGTGTCGCACACCTCGCGCAGAGGCTGCTTCGGCCCCATGGTGACGACTTGGCGTCCCTTCTGGGAAAGAATGGCGGCGACGGTCATGGCGGATCCTCCCGAAATCTCGACGGCGACTGTTCCCCGCGGGGCCGATCTCGCGGACCGGAGTTGTGTCGTTCTGCCGCAGGCTCACTGGTCATGATGCTTCCACCCCGCCATCCGCGCAAGTCGTCGAAGCGGCTCGCGCGCCGTCGATCGCCCCCCGCCTCGCGGTTCAGCGTCGCAATGCGGGGTCGAAGAGGCGGAAGGCGAAGAAGCCCGGCAGGAAACCGCCGAGATGCGCCGCCCAGGCGACGGAACCCGCACCGCCGCCGAACGGTGCGGTACCGGCGACCACGAGGATCAGGTTCATCACCACCAGCGCCAGAATGAAGCCGCGCACCCGTGGCAGGTTCAGAGCCCCGAGCGCCGAGGGCGTCGACGCCCATGGAGACGCGAAGCCGAATCGCAGCACCGCGCCGAAAATCCCGAAGACGACCCCCGAGGCGCCGATCATCGGCACCGGCGACGCCCAGTCGACCGCCAGATGGACCGCCGCTCCCGCCGCCGCCGAGGCGGCGACGAGCGCGAGGAAGCGCCCGATGCCCAGACGACGAACCACCGGCTTGCCGGCCGCCGCCAGCATCACGGCGTTGAAGAGGAGATGGGTCCACGACCCGTGCAGCGCGGCGTGGCTGACGAAGGTCCAGACGATCGCCCCCCACCCGCCGGGATAGGCGGGCACGCCACCCTCGAGCAACAGGCGGTCGGGGATGAAGGCGAAGAACGCCAACACCATGATGTCGTCGTCCGCCGACAGCAGACCGCGCAGGACGTGGACGGCGATGAGCAGCCCGACGAGCCCGACCAGCGCGCCCGGCAGGTCGAAGACCGGCTCCCTCGCCACTCTCTCTCCTCCGTCCGACACGTCCGCGTCTCCCTTCGTCGTCACGTCGGCCCCCGCGGCCCTATCGCAGCGCCGCCAAGGTGCCCGCGCGGGCCGGCGGAGTCCACGTCTCGTTTCGGAGCGGAACAGCGGCGGCACGGAATTGGCATTGGTTGACGAAGAGTGAAGAGCATTCGCCGCCTCCGGTCCCATTTCGGCACGATCCTCCCGATCGACGCTCGAAAAGACCCGGAAAACGGCGGGGCGACGTCGGCGCCCGACGGACGGGCGTGAGCGTCCCGTTTTCGGCCCCGGTGCCGAAACGGGGCGATCGAGAAAGAACGACGAGGGGGTCGGGGGTCATGAAGCATACGTCGACGCGTGAGCTCTACGAGTATTGGCAGAGACTGCGCGGATCGCGTCCGGCGCCGGATCGCACCGAGATCGAACCCTCCGACATCCGCCGCATCCTCGGAGACACCTTCATCCTCGAGGTCGTGTCGCGCACCGAGTATCGCTTCCGCCTCGCCGGCACCCGGGTCTGCGCCCTCTACGGTCGCGAGTTGAAGGGCAAGGACTTCCTCTCCTTCTGGAAGGGGAAGGATCGTGAGGCGGTCGCAACCCTACTCGCCGCCGTCTCCCAGGATGCCGCCGCCGCCGTGCTCGGCATGACCGGCCGCTCCGTCCACGAACGCGACCTGCCCTGCGAGGCCCTTCTTCTGCCGATCCGCCAGAAGGGCGGCGGTTACAACCGTATCCTCGGCTCGCTGGCGCCGATGGACGACCCCTACTGGATCGGTATCCACCCGATCATGTCGCAGTCGATCGTCAGCCTGCGCCTGATCTGGCCGGACGAGCGCCCGAGCTTCCTGCGCCGCGGCGACGACCTCGATCTCGAGGCTCGCCCGGTCGCCGACGCGGCACCGATGACCGATACCGCACGCCCCGGCGTGCCGGTCCGCCCGGTGCCGCTCCACCCTTGGTCGGGCCACCCGAACCGCCGGGTCGGCCATCTCGTCGTCCTCGACGGCGGCAAGGCCAACTGAAGGCACATTCCGTAACGTCGAGTGCAACGGCCGGTTAACCAACCACCCTTAGTCTCGGAGACGAATTGAAGTCGCCCCCGAGGTACGAGATGTCGCTCGCCCGAAAGCCCCTCGCCATCGCTCCGGCCAAAGCCACCGATCGGCGGATGCACCAGCGGGTGAAGGTGAACCTGCTCGGTCGCTGCATGCTGGAGGACGGACGCGAGTTCACCTGCCAGGTCGTCGACATGTCGCCGGGCGGCGCGGCGATGATCGTACCGGTGGTCGGACGGATCGGCGAGCGCGTCGTCGCCTACGTCGACCACATCGGTCGTGTCGAGGGCCGCCTCATCCGCCTCATCGACGGCGGCTTCGCCATGACCATGACCATGTCGGCGAGGAAGCGCGACAAGCTCGCCGCTCAGCTGACCTGGCTCGCCAACCGCCACATCCTCAACCTGCCCGAGGATCGCCGCCACGAACGCTTCGTGCCGCGCAACCCCTTCTCCAAGCTGATCCTGCCCGACGGCACCGAATTGCGCTGCCGCATCCTGGACGTCTCGCCCTCCGGCGCGGCCGTCCAGATCGACCCGAAGCCGGCAGTCGGCACGCCGATCTCCCTCGGCATGATGCGCGGCCGCGTCATCCGCCGCTTCGACGAGGGCGTCGCCATCGAGTTCGCCATCGTCCACTCGAGCGAGACGCTGCAGAGCTACTTCTCCTGATCGAACGCCCCGGAGCGTCGGAACCGCCGGCCTCACGCCGGCCGTTCGCGTTCCACACTCGGCTTTCGCGCGATCGGCGCAGCACTTCCCTAACCCTTCCCGCAGGGCGCCACGGCCACTCGCGGTGCCCGATCGAATCCGGCAACCAATTGGCAAATATCGATTTTTTTGATCTGACCGGCGATACGCGGTATTCGAATCGAATTGTCCGACATTTCGAAGCGAAGTCGAACGGCTTCCTAGAGGCGCCCGTAAGGTGGCCCTGTCACAGTGGTCCCGTCGGCACTGGAGGTGTTCCCCCGTCCCCCCGCCGACCGGCCTCCGGGCGATCCGCCGCGGCGGCGCAGAGCGAGGTTGGAACCACTTTCGCGGACCCGGTCGCGTCCCCACCCTCCCCGTCCCCAGTGGATCGGGTTCGCAGAACAGGCCGGCGCCTCGTGCGCCGGCCTCGTTCGTTTCGGACCGGAGCGGGAGGTCCGGACCCTCGGCGCGCGCGCCCCTCAGCCCCCGACCGGCTTCAGACCGGCGGCGAAGCGGCGGGCATTGCGGACATAGACCTCGGCCGAGCCGCGGATGCGGGCCACCGCGGTCTCGTCGAGGGTGCGGATCACCTTGGCCGGCGAGCCGACGATGAGGGCGTTGTCCGGGAACTCCTTGCCCTCGGTGATCAGCGCCCCGGCGCCGACCAGCGAATTCGCTCCGACCCTGGCGCCGTTGAGGATGGTCGCACCCATGCCGATCAGCGTGTCCGGACCGATGGTGCAGCCGTGCAGCGTCACCTTGTGGCCGATGGTGCAACCCGCCGCGATGGTCAGCGGATAGCCCATGTCGGTGTGCAGCACCGAGAGATCCTGGATGTTCGAGCGTTCGCCGATCTCGATCCACTCGTTGTCGCCGCGCAGTACCGCGCCGAACCAGACGCTGGCATCGCGCTTCAGCCGCACCCGGCCGATGAGATCGGCGCTCGGCGCCACCCACCAGGCCCCGTCTTCCGGAAACTCCGGCCGCACCCCGTCGAGTTCGAAGATCGCCATGTCGCCCACTCCTCGCGGTCCCGACCACCGTTGCGGTCGCCGCCCTCACCCAGAAGACGATCTCGACCGCTTTGGCAAGACCGACGGCGGTCTCGAGGCGCGACTTCGGCCCGCCGTCGGCGACGCGATCAACGCCGCCGGATCAGTTCGTCGAGGCACTCCACGACCTTTTCCGACGCCGCGTTCATCGCCGCATAGGCCGCCGTCGCCCCGGCTCGGTCCCCCTTGCCGGCCAGTTCGGCCACCCGGCGGCCGTTGACGTGGACCGCTTCGTGCACCGACGACATCCGGCCGAAGGCGGGATGGCGGCGGATGGCCTCGTCGTCGACGGCGTCGTACCACTTGCCGAGGCGGCACTGACGGTGGTCGGAGAGCTCCTCCGGTTTCAGCGACTTGACCCCGACCAGAACTTCCGCGAGGCGCTTCTTCCACATGTAGTGGTCGGATTTGGCACGGTGCAGCACCAGATCCGGCACCTGATGGGCCTCGGCTTCGGCGAACTGGCGCTCGATCGTCGCCTCGCAGGAGCCGACGGCGGCGATGACCTCGTCGGCGTGACCCGCCGCTTCACCGGTGTGCTTCTCGATGGCGACGATGCCGGTGGAGAGTTCGCCGACCGCGGCGGTCTGCTCGTTGAGGAGACCGGCGATCTCGCGCATGCGTCCGGCGCTCTCTTCGACCGCGCCGCGTACCGCGTCCATCAGCCCGCGCGCGCCGTCCGACCGGGCCGCGGCCACCTCGACGAGGTCGCGCACCGAATGGATGCTGTCGGTCAGTTCCTGGACGTGGTGCTCCAGCCGCTGGATTCGGGCGCGGATGTCGTCGGTGGCCTTCTGCGTCTGTCCGGAGAGCGTCTTGACCTCCTGCGCCACCACCGCGAAGCCGCGCCCCGCCTCGCCGGCGCGCGCCGCCTCGATGGTCGCGTTGAGGGCGAGCAGGTTGGTCTGCTGGGCGAGACCTTCGATGGTCGCAACGAAGGTGCCGATCTGAGCCGCCGCCGTCTTCAACTGTTCGGAAGCGCCGTCCATCCGCTCGAAGGAGGAGCCGATGGCGAGGCTGGCTTCGGTCGCCGTGCGCGTCGCCTCGACACCGTCGACCGTCGCGCGCGCCGCCTCGTCCATGGCGCCGGAGACCGCGTCGGCGGTCGCGGCGATCTGACCGATCGACGCGTTGAGCTCTTCGATGCCCGCCGCCATGATCTGGGCCTGCGCCGAACTCTCGCGCACGCCGCCGGTGATGCGAGCCGTCGCCGCCATCGCCTCACTCGCCTTCATCGACGTGGCTACGGCGCTCTCGAGCAGAGACACGTCCCGCGCCGCCAGCGCCGCATCGAGACTGCGGATCGCCTCGACCACCATCGGTGGCAGGCCGGCGTTCGGCGGGATCTCTCGGCGCGCGGCGACCGCCGCGAGGCTCGTCACCAGGGTCACGACCTCGAACGCGGGCGCGTCCGTGGCCGGTGCGTGGGATTCCGCCTTGACGCGGGAGGAGAAGAACATCGGGACCTCGTGGCTTCGCGGGACACCCGAGATCTCTCGTCTCCACGTTAATTTTCTACGAAAATATGGTGAAACGTCACCCTACGGAATCATGAAATTTTTCCGGGAACACAAGATGCTGCAATGCGGAAGGTCCAACGCCGGCCAACCAGGTCGCCGAAGGTCCGGTCGAGACACGCGGCACGCGTGATCTTCCGTCCCTCCGCCGCCGCCCTCAGATCAGACCGGCGCGCATCGCCAACGCGAACTGCACCACGACGATGCCCGAGCACAGACTCCAGCCGGTGGCGATGGCGGTGGAGGCGACCAGCCAGCCGACCGGACGGTTCTCGATCATGCGACCGCGGATGGCGTTGCGCATGATGATGAACGGGCCGGCGAAAGCACACATCATGACCCCGAGCAGACCCTTGCCGATGGTCTCGAGATCGATGGCGAAGCGTGCCGGCTGATCGGTGACGAACTGATAGAACGAGCCGAGGATCCCGGCCGCGACGAAGCCGCAGGCCGCGGCATAGGCGGCGATGGCCAACTCGTACAACATGGCGGACGCCCCGTACTCGTTTACTCTTCGTTAACGAATAGCATGCTCCCGCCGCCGTCGCAGCCCTCGAGACGCCCCGCGCTTGCCAAGTCTCACGCGATGGTTAATTCGGACGGATCGGTTTCACCGGCTGGGAGAATCGCATGGCGCCGCGGACCCGGGCCCTGATCGGCCTCCTCGGCCTCGCCGCGGCCGGCGCCGCCGCGCTGGTGCTGTGGCGCGGCACCGGACCGGGACTGCCGGCGACCTCCCCGACACCGCTGCGGATCGAGATCGGCGGACGCCCTCTCACCCTGCCGGCCAACACCATCCGTTTCGCCGACCAACGGGTACCCGGACCGCACCTCGGGGTCGATCTGGCCCTCACCTGGCCCGAGCTCGAGGGGCGAAGCGAGCGGACCGCCGCCCGCTTCGACACGCCCCACTACGCCCTCGACGTCGTCCATCTGTCGATCCGGCCGCGCCAGGACACCTGGGACAGCGCCTCCCGGCTCGCCGCCGTCTACGCCCGCTTCTTCATCGGCGAGCCGTGGCCCGGGCCGGCCGGTCTCCAGGGCCGGCGCCTGTCGCCGAAGTCGGGTTACGCCGACGAGGTGGTCTATCACGAGCCCGGCGCCGTCCGCCCCTTCGTCGCCCGCTGTTTCCCGCTCGCCGCCGGAGAACCGCCGAAGATGTGCCTGCGCGACGTGCTGCACGGCAACCTGCTGGTCACGCTTCGCTTCCCCGAGGTCCTGCTGGAACATTGGCGCGAACTCGACGCCGCCCTCGAGACCCACCTCGCCGCCTGGGGTGTAGAGGTGCGTTGATCCCGCGATCGCCGAGACCGCGCCGGATCCGCCGCGGCCGTCCGTCGACTTCGCCTCCCGAGATGCGAAAGCCCCGACCGTCGCCGGCCGGGGCTTTCGAATTCGCGGGCGGTCCGGGAGAGGATCAGTCCTCCAGATCCATCTCGAGGATGGCCATCTGCAGGTTCCAGGAGATCTCGCCGTCCTCATCGTCGCGGTAGATCACGGCGACGAACTCGTCGTCGATGAACACCTCGGCCGAGTCCTTCTTCTTCGGACGGGCGACGACCTTGATCGTGTCGAGGTCGAACTTGCGCCGGAGATAGGCCTGCAGCTTGGCGAGTTCGGTCTTGTCCAAGGGTGTGCTCCAGAATTGGCGGCGCCGAAGGGGACGTTGCGTTCGCGACGCACGCGGCCACCGGCCCGGCCCGGCCCGCTTGTGGCACGAGCCGGCGGCCCCGTCAAAGGCGGATTCCCGCGGTTTCGCCGCGCTTGGGGAAAACTCCCCCGCGCTCAGTCGTCGCCACTCAGCATCTGGTCCATCGCCCGCGACGGCTCGCTGCACGGCACTTCGCCCACCACCTTGGCCGGCACGCCGGCGACCGTGGTGCGCGACGGCACCGAATGCAGCACCACCGACCCGGCGGCGACGCGGGCGCAGGTTCCCACCTCGATGTTGCCGAGCACCTTGGCGCCCGCCCCGATCAGCACGCCGGCGCGGATCTTGGGGTGGCGGTCGCCACCTTCCTTGCCGGTACCGCCGAGGGTCACGCCCTGCAGGATCGAAACGTCGTCGTCGATCACCGCCGTGGCGCCGATGACGATGCCGGTGGCATGATCGAAGAACAGGCCACGGCCGAGCGGCACCTGCGGATGGATGTCGGTCTGGAACACCTCCGAGGCCCGGCTCTGGAGATAGAGCGCGAAATCGCGCCGGCCGTGTCGCCACAACCAGTTGGCCAACCGCTGGGTCTGGATGGCGTGGAAGCCCTTGAAGTAGAGGATCGGCTCGATCATCCGCTCGCAGGCGGGATCGCGATCGAACACCGCCTGGAGATCGACGCGGAAGATCTCGCCGAGTTGCGGCTCGTCGGTGAGCGCCTCCTCGTAGGTCTGGCGGATCAGCGCCTCCTTCACCGCGGTGTGGCCGAGGCGTTCGGCGACCCGGTGGACGATCACGTCCTCCAGTCGTCCGTGATTGAGCACCGTCTCCCAGATGAAGCTGGCCAGCGCCGGTTCGGCCGCGGTCATGGCCGCCGCCTCCTCGCGCACCCGGCTCCAGATCGGGTCGATGTCCGGTCTGGCGGCCTGCGCCGCCTGAATGGTCTGTGGCATGTGTCTCCCCCTCCTCCACGGGTTCAAGGCCCGGGACGACGAGGAAACAACATAGCGCGTTTCGCCCGGTCGCCCAACGCCGCGTTCGAACGGGTTGACGAAATGGGAAACTTCTCGCCCTTCTGTGGCTCCCGAACCGCCTCCCCGGAGTCTCCCATGTCCGAGCCCGCCGCCCATCCCGTCATCGTCCTGCAGACGTCCGACGCGCGCATCCGCGCCGAGGTCGAAGGGCCGATCGGCCGGCTGATCGTCGCCAATCCGGCCCGCCGCAACGCCGTCTCGCTCGACATGTGGAAGGCGATCCCCGGCGCCATCGCCGCGCTCGAGGCTCATCCCGGCGTCCGCGTCGTGGTGTTGCGCGGCGACGGCGATCTCGCCTTCGTCTCCGGCGCCGACATCTCGGAGTTCTCGACGGTGCGCAAGGACGCCGCCTCCGCCCGCGCCTACGAGGCCTCCAACGCCGAGGCCTTCACCGCCGTCCGCCACGTCGCCCTGCCCACCATCGCCATGATCCGCGGCTTCTGCCTCGGCGGCGGCATGGGGCTGGCGGTCGCCTGCGACCTGCGCGTCGCCGCCGACGACGCCGTCTTCGGCATCCCCGCCGCCCGCCTCGGCGTCGGCTATCCGCCCGACTGCATGGCCGACGTGGTCGCCGCGATCGGACCGCAGCGCGCCAAGGAGATGTTCTACACCGCCCGCCGCATGAGCGCGACGGAAGCGCTCGAAACCGGTCTCCTCACCGCCGTGCATTCCGTCGAAGCGCTGGAGAACGAGGTGATCGATCTGGCGACGGCCATCGCCCACAACGCGCCGCTGACCATCCGCGCCGCCAAGGCGGCGATCGACGCCGTCATCGCCGGCACCCTCGCCCGCGACCGCGATCGTCTCGTCGCCCTCACCGACGCCTGCTTCGCCTCAGCCGATTTCGCCGAAGGACGCACCGCCTTCCTCGAGAAGCGCGAGGCCGAGTTCCACGGAGCCTGAAAAATCAGAGAGTTGACGGCGTGCGCGGAATCGGCGTCTCGACACCGCCCGTGCCCTTGGGCGACCGGACTCTCGTTCTCAGCCGCTCACGCCAACCGATTCCGCCGACTCGCGAAATCGTCGGCTTTCACACATTACGTTACGTAAGAATTTGGCTCGATGAACCCGCTTCGGCCGCGCGGCGCAACCGATTCCGCCGACTCACGAATCCTCCGTCGCCGGCGGTATCGGCGATGCGGGCGCGCGCCGAGCCGAAGCGAGCCGGTGCGAGCGGCGTCTGCGCCTCGTCGCGCAAGCGATTCCCACGATTCGCCTTTCGCCCGTCCCACCCCTCGGCCGGGCCGCCGGTTAGCTCGCGCGCCTTCAGGGCCGGCTCGCCAGGAAATCGAGGACGCCCTGCTTGTAGACCTTGTCGCCGACCGACAGCATGTGGTCGCGGCCCGGGATCGGCAGCGCCCGGGCTCCGGGGATGAGCGCCGCAAGATCCTCCAGCGACCCGGCCACCTCGTCCCGGGTGCCGACCGCGATCAGCACCGGCAGATCGAGCTTCGCCAGCCCCTCGGCCGGCACCGGCTGACGCGAACCGCGCATGCAGGCGGCGAGCGCGATCAGGTCGGATCCGGTCTGCTTGGCGAAGGCGCGATAGGCCCTGCCCTTCGCCGTCGTCACCTCGGCGTCGGTCTCGGCTTCGAGCGCCGCGGCGATCGTCTCCTGTCCGCCGAGGCCGGTGACCATCGCCCAGGCCAGCCCGCCGAAGATCACCGAACGCAACCGCTCGGGATGGGCGAGCGCCAGATGCGCGGCGATCCAGGCTCCCATCGAGAAGCCCATGACGTCGGCTCGCTCGAGCCCGAGGTGATCGATCAACCGCCGCACGTCCTGCGCCATGTGGGTCGCGGTGCCGTAGAGGGCCGGATCGTGAGGCCCCTCCGAGCCGCCGTGACCGCGGTTGTCGAGGGCGATGACTCGCAGGCCCGCCTCGAGCAGCGTGGCGACCCATCCGGTCGTCACCCAGTTGACCCGGGCGTTGGAGGCGAAGCCGTGGACCAGAACGATCGGCGGCGCGTCGTGCGGACCCTCGTCGAAATAGGCGATACGGACCCCGTCCGAGGAGAAGCTCCGCATGGCGCTTCGCATCGAGGAGGGCGAGTGCGAGAGGGAAACGATCTTCATGGTCTCTCCTTAGCCCAACTTCGCCTCCGGCTGAACCTGTCGATGCACTCTCGAGAAATATCGGACTGCTCCTTCGGGTTGTGGCCGGGATCATCCCTTTTCCCACTACCCTTCGTCGACCACGCCGAGTATGGTCGCCTCGCAACCCGACAGCACGAGGAACACCCATGGCGGATGCTGCCGTTCCCCATTTCGCCAACGATCACGGCGTCGACAAGATCCGGATCGGTGCCCGCGAATTCATGTGTGTCGGAGCGAAACCGCCTTTCGATCATCCGCACGTCTTCCTCGACATGGGTGCCTCGGACGAGAAGCTCTGCCCCTATTGCGGCACGCTCTACGTCTTCGATCCCGCGATGAAGCACGGCGCCGCCGAGCCGGCCGACGCCGTCTGGCACCCCGCCGCAGCCGCGGAGTGAGCCGGAGCGAGCCTCCCGCCGCACCGCACGTCGCCCCGAACGGTCGGCCACCATGTCGAAGCACCACATCATCATCGCTGGCGGCGGCATCGGCGGTCTGACCACCGCCTTGGCGCTCGCCCGCACCGGCCACCGCGTCACCGTGCTCGAGCAATCGCCGGTACTGGCCGAGGTCGGCGCCGGCATCCAGCTCTCGCCCAACGCCTCGCGTGTCCTCGTCGATCTCGGACTGCACGACTCGCTGGCCCGCAGCGCGGTGACGCCGCGCGAGATCGTCGTCCACTCCTCGCGCAACGGCGGTATCGTCGCCCGTACGCCGGTCGGCCGGGCCGTCGAGGCGCGCTACGGCGCGCCCTTCTGGGTGATCCATCGCGCCGACCTCCTCTCCGCCCTCGCCGGAGCGGTCGCGGCGGAACCGGCGATCGAACTCGTCCTCGACGCCCGCTTCCGCGACGCCAGCCCGGCACCCGATGCGATCACCGTCCATGCCACCATCGCCGGCCAGCCGGGCGACCTCGAGGGGGACGGTCTCATCGGCGCCGACGGCGTCCGCTCGCGCGTCCGCACCAAGCTGCGTGCCGGCCCGCCCGCCCGCTACACCGGCCGCACCGCCTATCGCGCCACCGTGCCGATCGAGCGCGTGCCCGACGAGTACCGCGACGTGACCGGCATGTGGCTGTCGCCGCGCGCCCATCTCGTCCACTATCCGCTGCGCGCCGGGCGCGAATTCAATCTCGTCGCCGTGGTCGAGGACGATTGGCAGAACGAGGGTTGGTCGATCCCCGCCTCGAAGGCCGAGTTCGCCACCCATTTCGGCCTGACCGGCCGTTCGCGCTGGCCGGAGGCGGCCCGTCGCCTTCTCGACCTGCCCGAGACCTGGACCAAATGGGCGCTGTGCGGCTTCGACTCCGACTTCGAATGGTCCTCCGGCGCGGTGACGCTTCTCGGCGACGCCGCCCACGCGACGCTGCCCTTCGCCGCCCAGGGTGGTGGCATGGCGATCGAGGACGCCGCCGTCGTCGCCCGGGCGCTGGAGGGTGCACCGACCGTCTCGGCCGGCTTCCGCGCCTACGAGACGCTGAGGAAGCAGCGTACCCGCGCCATCGTCGAACAGGCGGTGTCGAACGGCCGGCTCTATCACCTGCCCCACGCGCTCGCCCTCTTCCGCGACGCCGCCCTGAAGATGGGCGTGGGTGGCCAATTGCTCGACCGCATGGACTGGATCTACCGCTGGCACCCCGAACGCCCCGATTGATCGGCGTGGCCACGCCGGCTTTTCCCCCGCCGGCGCGTCGCCTCTCCTTGAGGGCCGCACCGGTTTGATCTATTGACCGGCGAGACGCCGCGGGTGGCGCCGGGAGGAGGGACGTCATGACAGCCGCCGATGCGACCTCCGCCGCCGCCGAGATCGTCACCGCCGGCATGCTGGTGATCGGCGACGAGATCCTCTCCGGTCGCACCAAGGACCGCAACATCGGCTACGTCGCCGACCGCCTCACCGAGATCGGCATCGACCTGAAGGAAGTGCGCGTCGTCCCCGACGAGCAGGACATGATCGTCGAGGCGGTCCGCGCATTGTCCGCCCGTTGGACCCACGTCTTCACCTCCGGCGGCATCGGCCCGACCCACGACGACATCACCGCCGACGCCATCGCCGCCGCCTTCGGGGTGGGCATCGACCACCATCCGCGCGCCGTCGAGATCCTGAAGTCTCGCCTCGCCGGTCGCGCCGAGATCAACGAAGCGCGCCTGCGCATGGCGCGCATTCCCTTCGGCGCCGACCTGATCGAGACCGAGAACGGCATGCCCGGCTTCCGCCTCGGCAACGTCCACGTCATGGCGGGCGTACCGGCGGTGCTCCAAGCGATGATGGACGAGGTCTGCCGGACCCTGAAGGGCGGCCGCCCGATGCTGTCGAAGACCCTCGACGCCGAACGCGGCGAAGGCCTCGTCGCCACGCCGCTCGCCGCCATCCAGAAGGCCCACCCGACCACCGTCATCGGGTCCTATCCGTATGAACGCGACGGTCGCTACGCCACCAACATCGTGGTGCGCGCCCGCGATCCCGCCGCCCTCGACGCCGCTTTCGCCGACATCGAGGCCATGATCGCCGAAGTCCGCGCCAAGTATCCGTGAGGTCCACCCGATGAGCGGTCCCCAACCGAAAGCCTTCCCCGTTTCCTGGGATCAGTTCCACCGCGACGCCCGCGCGCTCGCCTGGCGTCTCTCCGGTCAGGGTCAGTGGCAGGCGATCGTCGCCATCACCCGCGGCGGCCTCGTCCCGGCGGCGATCGTGGCGCGCGAACTCGACATCCGCCTGATCGAGTCGATCTGCGTCGCCTCCTATCACGACTACACCACCCAGGGAGAACTCCGGGTGATGAAGACGGTACAGCCGCATCTGCTCGAACTCGGCGGCGGCGACGGCGCCGGGATCCTGATCATCGACGACCTCGTCGACACGGGGAAGACCGCCCGGGTCGTGCGCGAGATGATGCCGAGCGCCCATTTCGCCACCGTCTACGCCAAGCCGCAGGGCCGCCCGCTGGTCGACACCTTCGTCACCGAAGTGTCGCAGGACACCTGGATCTACTTCCCTTGGGACATGGGCTGGCAGTTCCAGCCGCCGATCCGCGAAGGCGGAGCCTGATCCCGCTTCACACGACCCGCGGGATCGATCCGTCGCCTCGCGCCACTTCCTTCGAACCGACCAAGAGGCAGACATGATCAACGGCGGCGACGACGATCGCGATGCGGAGAGCTGGGACGACGAGCAGGAGGCCCACGCCGACGCGCTGCGCGATCTGGTGCTCGACTATCTCGACGAGAACGAGGTCGACGAGGGCACCGCGGTCTTCGGCCTCGTCAACATCGCCTTGTCGATCGCCATGTCGGGCTACGTCATGAGCGTCGACAAGCCGTCGGTCGGCGGCCTGCGCATGGCGCTCGACCGCCTCGGCAAGGATTTCGCCGACATCATCCGCGAGGCGAAGAAGAACGCCGAGGAGTTTCTCGCCGAGACCAAGGCGGCTCTGGAAGCCGACGAGGGCGAGGTCTGAGCTCCACCACGTCCGAAAACGCCCGCCGCCTTCGGGGGCCCGGCGTCCGGAGCGAGCCTCGGGAGACGCATCCACATCCGATGCCGCGATCGGGATTCGCCGATGTTCTTCGATGTCGCCGCCGCCGTTCTCGCCGCCTCGATCGCGCACTTGGTCGTGGCTCTCGCGCTCGACCCGTCGTGGACGATCCTTCCCGGCCTCCTTCTGGGCTGGGTGGTGATCGACTTCTGTTCCGGACTGGTCCACATGCTGCTGGACTTCGTGCCGATGCCGGCACGGATGCGGATGGACCTGCTCTACTTCGCCCGCGACCGTCACAGCCCGGAATATCGGCGTCTGCGCGAGGAGATCCTCGGGTCGGTCGGCCCGTTCTGGCGGATCGCCTTCAACTTCAAGTATCACCACCCCCGACCGAACGCACTCGGCCGGCGCAACCTGCGGGAATTGTGCGCCGACACGCTCTTCTTCGCCGCCCTGCCCTGGTCGCTGACACTGAACGTCGTCGTCGCCGTCTCGCCGCCGCCGGCCTGGGTGATCGCGGCCGGGGTGTCGACGGTGATCGGCGCGTTGTTCATCCAGTATTTCCACGCCACGCTGCATCGGCGCGAACCGCCGGCTTTCGTCGCGGCGATGCGCCGCCTCGGTCTGCTGATGACGCCCGAGGCCCACCAGCGCCATCACGACGTCCAGGACAATTCCTTCGCCATCATCGCCGGCTGGACCAACCCGCCGCTCGATCGGATCTTCCGGGCCCTCGTCGCGGCGGGGCTCTGTCGCGCCGAGAACCTCGAGCCGCCGCGATCGGAGGCCACGCGCCATCTGGCGACGGTCCGACAGCGCTCGATCGCAATGGACGGCGACGACTGATCCGGACGGCGGCGGTCACCGCCCGGAACCGACCCGCAACCCGCTCCGATCACATGATCTGTTTGCGGACGATCTCCTCGACCACGCGGTCGAAGCCGTCGCGCCCCTCGCCGGCCTTCATCTTCTCCGCCGCCACCGCGGCATCGCGCTTGGCGACGAGGCGGGCGAGTTCACCCTGGAGAGCACCCCGTTCGGCCGACTTGGCGGAGATCGCCGCGGCGAGCTTCTCCTTGGAGAGCCCTTGGAGCTCGGCCGGCAGGTCGCCGTCCTTCACCCCGTCGAGCTTCGCCCGCCCGGCGATGACGTCGGCGACGAGATCACCCTCGCCGGTGACGACGCCACGCGCCTCGGGCTTGGGCGCGCGCATGACGTAGCTCGCCATGTCGGAGGCCGCGGCCGGCGCCGCCTTGGCGGCCATCTCCGTCTTGGCCTTGACCGTCGCCTGCCGCCGCTGATCGCCGTAGGGCACGACGGTGCGGTTGAGCTTCAACTGCAGTTCCAGGATCTCCTGATCGAAGGGGGTGCGGATCGTCACCACGCCGCCGGTCTGCGGGATCTTGACGTAGTCGCCGCGCCCCAACTGGGCGATGGTGCGCCAGATGGTCTCCGTGTCCGCGGCATTGCCGGCCTGCACCGTGTCGACGACGATCCCCTCGCGCTCGGCGATCTTCAGCGTGTCGGCGAAGGGCACGTCCTGGGGATAATCCATGTGCGGAGGAGCGTCGCCGACCAGGAAGACGATGCGCCGCGTGTCGGATGTCTTCGTCCACGAGAGCCGGTTCACCGCCACCGACAACGCCTCGTTGACCGATTCCGGCCGATCACCGCCGCCCTGGGCGCGATAGTCGAGGAGCTTGCCGTAGACGGCGTGGATGTCGGTCGAAAGATCGGTCCGGTCGGTGACGTAGAGGTCGCCGCGGTCGCGATAGGCGACGAGGCCGATGCGGATCTCGGCGTTCGGATTGGCCTTGCGGATCTCGTCGGCGATGCCCCAGATGCGACGTTTGGCGCCGTCGATCAGGTCGCCCATCGAGCCGGTGGTGTCGAGCACGAAGGCGACCTCGACGCGGCCGACCGGAGCGATGAGCGCCTGCGTCTTCTCCGAGGTCTGCGGCGCTGCGACGCTCGCTCGCGGCTGATCGCTCGACCAGCCCGGCCGCACCGCCGACACCACCAGTGCCGTCATCAGTCCGCTCACCAGGATCCACCGGTTCATCGTCGTCTCTCCCTCGCTCCCCGGCCGCGCCTTTGCGCCCTGCCGGACCGCGTCCCGCGCCGGCCCACCGACCGACGCCCGCGATCACCTAGGAGCCTCGGACCCGATCGCGGTGGTGCTTCGGCGCTTCCGTGGCGGAAGCGCGGCGAAAGCGGACCCATGTCGTGGAGCTTCTCGCGATCGCGAGACGGGGGTCGGGACGAGCGGACACCCCGGTAGGCACGCCCCCCGATCGGCGCGAACCCGCTTGATCTCCGCCCGCCCCGCCGCTACCCCTCTTCGTGGCGATGCGGACGTGGCGAAACCGGTAGACGCACGAGACTTAAAATCTTGCGCCGCGAGGCGTGGGGGTTCGAGTCCCCCCGTCCGCACCAGCCGAAACCGACCTTCGGCGCCATCGGATGCCGTACGAGGACTTCACGGTTCAAGTCGGGTTAGGCCGGCCGATCATCTTGGCCCGCTCGCGACCACTTCGGAGCCAAGATCAGTATCGGCAGACGAAGGAGCCGGCACCGTTCCGGATTTCGACCGCTCGGATCGACGGAACGCGATACGTCGCCGGGGCGCGGATCGTGGCCGGCTCCGCGGGACCCACCCGCCCAGCGTTCACCCAGCCGGCCAATCCACCGTTGGTCGACGCATCGGTGAAATTCACCGAGACTTCGAACGTGGAGCACGAGTTGGTGACGCTGAACGAGCTCCCGTTCGGCAGGACGCTGATGCAACGACAATCCGCCGGCTTCGGCCCCGACGTGGCCGTGCCTCCAAGAGGCGCCCCACCGGTGTCTCTCGGGCCGGCATAGGCGACCGCCCAGTTGGCGCAGTCGCGGAGTGCGGTCTGCGCACGTCCATTGTGCGATTGGGCCGTGATCAGCGCCTGAAGAATACCCTGACCGTTCCGTCGTGCCGTCGAATAGGTTCTGGTCGCTCCGCCATCTCGGAAGATCCAGTCGATGGCCTCGCGCGCCTCCCCGCATCCTTCGGGCGGGGCGGCGACGCTCGCACCCGTCGTCCCTCCGCTCAGGCACTTGCGGTAGTCGGCCTCGTGCCGGCTCCGACATTTGGAAAAATAGGAGAAGTCCCCCGGAGCGGCCGTCTTCTGCGCCTCGAGCGCGCATCGACCCGTGAGGTCCGTCCACAGAGCTTCACATCGCTCCGAGGCGTTCGCCGTCGCGACCGAGCCGATCAGGAACGCGGCGACCAAGACGTACCCGGGCCGGCCCATTCAGCAGACTCCCTTGTACAACTGATAGCACTGGTAGAAGGAGCCCGCCTGACCCGTCATTCCGCCTCCCAGCGACTGCCAACGTTGGCGACACGTTTCTGCGTTCTGACGCGCGGCGGTACAGGAAGCACCGCCGCCCGCGGATCCGCCACCCGCTGCTCCGCCACCCGAATATCCGCCGCCACCTTTGGCTCCGGCCACGGCGCCCGCGACCCCCAGTATTCCCGTCGCCAATCCCAACACATCGTCGAGGCCCGAAGAGGATCCACCGCCCGACGCCCGCCTGTCGCTCCCATCCGTGCCACCTCCATCGGAGATCGCCTGCACCCACGGCCGATTGCCTCTTTCACCGTCGTGATACAGAAAGCATTCGTAGCCGGCCGATCGGCAATTGGAGAGAGATCGTTCGATGGCTACCGCGGTCGTGCTCGCCTCATGGGTCCAGAAGCATCTGGTTCCACCGTTCCGAAGACCTGAAACGATCGCCTTGGATCCCTTGAGAAAACGGTAGGTCTCGTTGTAGCTGTCGGTACAAGCTTTGTAAGCTCTGAGCTGCTGAGATTCAGCCCAGCACGACGTGGATACGATGGTCGCGAGACAGAATGAAACGGAACGCATCACTGAACGACGCATAATACACCCCCCCGTACATCAAGCGCCTAAAAAATTCCAGAAATTTCATGGTACTCTAACATGCCGCGACGAAATGTAAACCCTCGACCACCGTGTTCGCGCGTACCCTTCTTCTATTCGGAAATCGAGAACGACCGACCAGAACCTCGAGGGAGCGTCGACATCTGTGCCCGAAGAGAGCCGATGCCTCATCGAACCGCTCGGTCGATGGTGAGGGCCCGAGCAATTGTTCGATGTCGCGAGGATGACGGAGCATTTTATCGAGTTTCGACTCGATGGCACAACTTCCACAAGTCGATGCGATCGCGATTCCAACCGATGGACGGAGCGATCGGCGCCACCGAAACGGCCGATGGGACCACACTCGAACGGTGGCCGGACGACACGCCCCCCAGGGTAGCTCCCGTGGTAACCCTTCGTTCACCCTGATCGGGGATCCTGATGGCCGCGGCTCGCGCCGTCCGGGAAACGGGCATGATCGTCTTCGGCAACAACTACGGCTACGGCAACACCCGCGCCGCCGGCGAGTCCTACGGCTACGCCGCCAAGAACCTGCTCGCCCTCACCCGCAACAACTCGGCCGGCATCCTCGATCAGGCGCTGACCAACCTCGCCGAGCAGTCCGCCCTCTTCGCCGAGAAGTCCTCGTCGAAGAGCTGGGGCAATTTCGTCGACATCTTCGTCTGAGCCGGCGTTGCGTGGCGGGCGCCGCCGTGGCACGTCGCGAGGTGGACGCCCGCGCGAATTTCGGCGAGCATCGCCCGAGACCGACGGAGAACGCCGATGATCCTCACTCTCGTCCGCTTCGCCCTGCCCGAACCGATCGACCTCGCCGAGGCGACGCGGCGTTTCGAGTCCTCGGCGCCGAAATACCTCGGACTGCCCGGACTGCTGCGCAAGGACTACGTGCTCTCCGAGGACGGCCGTTTCGCCGGCGGCGTCTATCTGTGGGAGAGCCGCGCCGCGGCGCAGGCGGTCTATTCCGGCGAGTGGCGCGCCCGAGTCGCCGCGCTCTATGGATCCGACCCGGAAGTGACCTTCTTCGAGAGCCCGGTCGGCGTCGACAATCTCACCGGAACGATCGACGCGGGGCGCTGAACCGGAGTTCCCGGCGCCGCCGGTTCTCCGACCGGGTTCGCCACCCCTTGACGATCGTGGCACCGAACACGATTTTCTCGCGGTTGCGAAGGAGCGCCTCGGCGTCTATGAGGGGCGCCTCATATTTCCGCTTCGGCGGCCGGGACGGGCGCAACCGAGGCAGACGAGGAGACGAGAATGTTCGGATTCATGTTCGGGAAGTCCGCGCCGATCAAGACCATCACCCCGCCCGACGTCCATCGCATGGCCAAGGACGGTCAGGTGCTGCTGGTCGACGTACGCGAGGCTTATGAATTCGCTCAGGGTCACGTCCCCGGCGCCTACAACGCGCCGCTCTCCTCTCTCCACACCACCGCGACCGCCATCCCGCAGGACAAGCCGGTGGTGTTCTACTGCCTCGTCGGTTCGCGCTCGGCCCGCGCCGTCGACATCTGCCACAAGATGGGCCTGCCGCACGACAGCCACATGGGCGGCGGCATCGGCGCCTGGCGCATGCACGGCCTGCCGATCGTCCTCTGACGGGACCTCTCGTTTCCGCGTCAGAATTGCGGCTCGCAACCGACGAAGCTGCGAACCGCGAGTCCGGACGACGACTTCTTGGCCGCCGATTTCAGTTCTGCGATGTCCCCGGCGATATGATCGAGTTCCGCCGTCACCGTGCCGACGGGAATCTGGAGGATCGAAGCGCTGCAACGCATCAGCCGATAGAAGCGGGCATTGCCGTCGCGGTCGATTCCTTCCAGACCGCCGCGAACACGATCCGCCGGTGCGTAGAGCTCGGCGACCTCCCGGCGGAACTCGTCGAGCAGCAACGTCACTTCCCCGCTCACTTCGGCGATCGACTTCCCGACCAGCCCGGCGAAGAAGTCGTCGCCGCCGATGTGCCCGACGAAGGCGTCGCCGGCGCCGAACCGCCGGCGCAACAACTGTGCGAACAGCATGATCGCCTCGTCGCCCCGGCGGAAACCGTAGCGATCGTTGAAGGGCTTGAAGCCGTCGAAGTCGAAGTAGCAGAAGGTACGCATCCGAGCGCCGTCGAGCGCCGCATTGGAAACGAAGTCGGCGATCGAAAGATTGCCCGGCAGTTCGGTCAGAGGGTTCTGATCCTGCGCCTTCTGGATCAACTTCGCGTTCGTGATCTCGAGCAGTGCCCCGGTGGTCAGTACCCCGAGATAGCGCAGACTCTCGGTGACGATGACGCCGTCGCTGCCGCGCGAATGGGCGAAGGTCTCGAGCAGCCGCTCGATGTCGGTGTCGACGTCGGCCATCGGACAGGACGTGACGAAGGACGCGAAGCCGCGCCCATAGATCTTGTTGCGCAGGAGATCGCGACCGTAGGGGTTGTAGATGTACTGCTTCAGGTCGCGTTCGTGCACGATGCCACGCGGACAGCCGGCGGCGTCGACGACCGGAAAGAAGCTTTCCTGCGGATGACGGCGGAACAGGTCGAACACTTCTTCGAGCGTGCAGGTTTCCGCGATGGTCGGCAGATGCTTCAATTCGGCGCGTACCAGGAGGCCGTCGTTGCGAAGGTCACGACGACGCGACGCGCGCGCGCCGACGATCCCACCGTAGGAGCGCGCCAGCGTTTCCACCTCGGTCGTCGGTGCGGCGATGAACCAGCCTTGAAGGAGGTCGCACCCCGCCTCCCGCACCGCATGATAGTCGGACGCCGTTTCCACGCCCTCCGCGACGACGCGCACTCCGAGGACGTGTGCGAGATCCGTCATCTTCGCGACGATCAACCGCTTGCGCGGGTTCTCCGCCATGCCCCGGATGAACGTCTTGTCGATCTTGAGGTAGTCGAGACCGTGATCGCACAGGAGGCGCAACTCCGAGACGCCGATGCCGAAATCGTCGATCGCGACACGGATGCCGTGATGCTTCAAGCGCCGCAGGAACTCGGGGAAGGTCGGGTTCGACAGATGATCGTGCCGCTCGGAGAGTTCCACCACCACCGCGGACGGAGCCAGACCGGAGCGACGCAACGCTTCGATCAGGTGATCGGCGACCTCCAGGCGCGGGTCGATCGCGCGGCCGTCGAGGTTGAGGAAGAGCTTTTCCCCTTGCGTCTCGACCAGGGTGAACCGCGCCATGGCACGCGATTGGAGCATCCGCTCGAGCGCCGAGATCCGGCCGCTCTCGGCCGCCAGATCGAGCAACTCGGTGGGCGAGCGCAGTCCCAGCCGCTCGACGCCCCGCATCAGGGCTTCGTGACCGTGGACACGACCGGTCTCGACCTCCACGATCGGCTGGAGCGCGTGCTCGACCACGAGTTTCGCCAAGTTGACGATCTGGTCGCCGGCGATCACGGCCGCGCGGAACGGGCGGTCGCGATCGGGATCGGGATCGGGATCGGTCATCTCCGCGTGCGAAGTCCGGGACATCTGTCGCCCCTCTCGGACGCGGCTCCGAAGAGCTCGCGGCTGCGCCGGTCTCGGACGCCTTCTCGATCCGCATCATCCACGGGCGAGGTGAATTCGCGGTTTTCTGCCGCGCGACGAACATGACGGTCCGATGAAGTCGAACGACAGGATTGATGAAGCGTGAACGATGAATCGATGCGCAGCGGCGTCGAATCGGCGCCCTCGGCTCGGCGGTGGCACAACCGGGCCCCGGCGGTTATGACTGCGACGAGCCGCCACCGCCGGGATTCGCGATGACCCGACCGCCCGCCCCTCTCCCGCACCCCTCGGCGACGCGCGCCGCCGTCACGGTGTTGGCGGTCGGCCTGCTCGCCCGCCTCGCCCTCGCCGCGCTCCTCGACCCCGGCGTCGACGAGGCCTATGCGATCGCGGTGTCGCGGCAAGTCCAGCTCTCCTTCTTCGACCACCCGCCGATGGCCTTCTGGTGGGTGGCCGCCGCCCGCGCCCTCGCCGCGCCCTGGCTCGGTGACCCGGTGCCGGCCTTCGTGCTGCGCCTGCCCTTCGTCCTCGCCTTCACCGCGACGAGCTGGCTGCTCTTCGACCTGACGCGCCGGCTGTGGGGGCCGCGCGCCGGCCTCTGGGCACTGGTGGCGCTGACCCTCGCCCCTTTCTTCTTCGCCTCGGCCGGCGCTTGGGTCGTCCCCGACGGACCCCTGGTCCTCTTCCTCGCCGCAACCGCCCGCTGCCTCGTCGAAATCCTGTTCTTCCGCCCCGAGGGCCTCACCGAACGACGCCTCTGGCTCCTCGCCGGCCTCTGCCTCGGCCTCGCCGGCCTGTCGAAATACCACGCCGCACTCTTCGCCTTCGGCGCCTTCGCCTTCATCCTCGCCACGCCGCACCGCTTCCATCTCGCCCGCCCCGCACCCTGGCTCGCCGCGGCGGTGGCGGTGATCACGGTCTCGCCGGTGCTGATCTGGAACGCGAACAACGGCTGGGTCTCCTTCCTCTTCCAGTCGTCGCGCGGCGGTGGCGGCAGGGGCGTCTCCTGGCCCGGGCTCGGCCGCGCCGTGATCGGGCAACTCGCCTATCTCGCGCCGTGGACGCTGGTCGCGGCGGTGATCGCCACCGTCTCGCGGCTCAGGGTGGAGCGCAGCCTCGCCGGGCCCACCGCCTTCCTCGCCGCGCTGGCGCTGCCCTCTATCCTGATCTTCACCGCCGTCCCCCTGCGCGGTGGCGACGCCCTGCCCCACTGGCAGATGCCCGGCTGGCTCTTCCTGCTTCCGGTTCTCGGCAAGGCGATCGCCACCCTCGAAGCGAAGGCCGGCGCCCCCTCGCGCCTCGCCCACGGTTTCGCCGTCGCCACTTCCGCGCTCCTCGCCGCCGCGGCCGGAGCGGTTCTCTTCCTGCACTTCGCCCCGGCCTCGCTCGACCTACCGGCGAAGCTGCGGATCGAGGGCTTCCTGTCGGAGTCGCTGCGCTGGCGCGGCCTCGCCGACGGGCTCGTCGCCCGCGGCCTCCTGCCGAAGACCCCGCCTCCGCCGGGGACCGCGGCGAAGGATCGCCCCCTCGTCGTCGCCTTCCACTGGATCGACGCCTCGCGCATCGCCGAGGAACTCGGCGATCGTGCCACCGTCGCCGTCTTCGGTCCCGACCCGCGCGGCTTCGCCTTCCTGTCCGATCCGGCCGATTTCGTCGGCCGCGACGTCGTCGTCATCGGCCGCCCGAAGACCTACGACCGCGGCCACGGCGCGCTGCTGCCCTTCGTCGAGCGCCTCGACCTGCAGCAGCCGATCACCATCCGCCACGGCGAGGGCCGCCTGTTCGACGCCGAGGTCGCCATCGGTCGACGGCTGAAACGGCCCTATCCCCTGCCCTACCCGAAACGCTGATCCCGTCGAGGAGACGTCATGAGGTTCTCGGCCCCGCTCGTCCCCGGCCGTCTGGTGAAGTGTCACAAGCGCTTCCTCGCCGAGGTGATCCTCGACGACGGCGCGGAGATCACCGCCCACTGCGCCAATTCCGGCTCGATGCTCTCCCTCGCCCGCCCCGGCGCCAGGGTCTGGCTCCAGAAGTCCGTCGATCCGAAGCGCAAGCTCGCTTGGAGCTGGAAGCTCGAGGAGGTCGAAGGCGCACTGGTCTGCGTCGACACCGGCCACCCCAACGCCATCGTCGCCGAAGCGATCACCGCCGGGACGATCCCCTCGCTCGCCGGCTACGCCGGCCTTCGGCGCGAGGTGAAATACGGCAGGAACTCCCGCATCGACATCCTGCTCGAGGACGACGCACGAGGCCGTGCCTATGTCGAGGTCAAGAACGTCACCCTGATGCGCACCCCCGGCCTCGCCGAGTTCCCCGACGCGGTGACCGCCCGCGGCGCCAAGCACCTCGAGGAACTCGCCGACATGGTGGCGCAGGGCCACCGCGCGGTGATGGTCTATCTCGTCAACCGACCCGACTGCGACCGCTTCACGCTCGCCGCCGACATCGACCCGACCTACGCGAAGGGCTTCGAGGCCGCCCGCGCCCGCGGCGTCGAGATCGAGGTCTGGGCGACCCGAGTGACGACCGAGGAGGTCGTGGTGGAGCGGCGGATCGCGGTGGGGTGAAGCGACCCACAGCCTCTCACTTCGGTCTCAAGGACAGCGCGAGCGGCACTTTCGAGACCGATGCGACCCAAGTACCGGTGTCGGCACAGACCCATCGAATCAGCTTCAGCGATTCTTGGTGCATCTTCATCGGCCGCTTGTCGAAGATCGCCCGATGGTGAGCGATCCTGTTTCTCCAGCGCCGAATGGATTCCACGAGGAGATAAGCGTCTTCGCGTGTCGTGGTCGGCGGTGCAGCCGCGAAACTGCAATGAACGCCGTGGGTCCACAGCAAACGCTCGAACCGCTTGGTCAGAAGATGTTGCCAGAAACCGAAGGTCAGAGCAGAGACAACGTGGTGATGCGTGCAGGTCCCCCGATGCTGTGTCGTCTCGTCACGAACCGCATCCGCGATCTCGCGTTGGTGCCGGCTGCTGAGCAGTCCGATGAGCGTCGGATTGCGAAACCATTCGTCTCCGAGTCGGTCGATCAGCCGATGATGTATCGCATTCCTGCATACGATTTCTGCAAAGTGTAATGAGACGAAGAACGACTCACTCAGGGTACAATTCCATAGATATAGTTCAAAGGCCGCAACTACGTCGCCACCCGCAGCCGGTAAATAGCGCATCAGGCGCTCGTTCTGGACGGCGCTCTCCACGCTCGGCAATATGGAGGTGTCCGGTATTTTTATTAGTTGCATTTTAACCAGAGACGTACTACATGATCAACGTGAGCTGCGGAAAGGTTGTGCCTAGCACCCCTGCCGTGGACAAGATCGGAGGGCGGGTCCCAGTGGGACGCCGCCCTCAATCTTTTAAGCGAAGTGAATCCGATTGCAACCGGGAAGAGTGCTGGGATTTTCTTCGCTTCCGCCTACGGCGATATCTGGCATAACCCTCGAAAGGCGTTATCTAGAAGGTCGATGCCATCGGCGATTTCGGGAACGGTCGCAAGAGACGGCGTCGGCAGATGCTTCGCCAGGAGAACCGAACCCCAGATGGTCACCTACGTCGACGCCGCCACCGCGCCGCTCAAGAACACCGGCGTCATTCGTCTCTACGGAGCCGAGGCCTTCGAAGGCCTGCGCAAGGCCGGGCGCTTCGCCGCCGAATGTCTCGACGCCGTCGTCCCGCTCGCCCGCCCCGGCGTGACGACGCAGGAGATCGACGACTTCGTTCACGACTTCGCCCTGAAGGGCGGGGCGCTGCCGGCGACGTTGAACTATCGCGGCTACAACAAGAGCGTCTGCACCTCGATCAACCACGTCGTCTGCCACGGCATCCCCGACGACCGGCCGCTCAAGGACGGCGACATCGTCAACATCGACGTCACCTTCGTCGTCGACGGCTGGCACGGGGATTCCTCGCGCATGTATCTCGTCGGCGACGTCAAGCGCGCCGCCGCCCGCCTCGTCGACGTCACCTACGAGAGCCTCCTGCGCGGCATCGCTGAGGTGAGGCCCGGCAACACCACCGGCGACATCGGCCACGCCATCCAGACCTACGTCGAATCGGAGCGCTGCTCGGTGGTCCGCGACTTCTGCGGCCACGGCATCGGGCTCCTGTTCCACGACACGCCCAACATCCTCCATTACGGCGAGCCGGGAACCGGAGTCGAGCTGCGCCCCGGCATGGTCTTCACCATCGAGCCGATGGTGAACCTCGGCCGCCCGGCGGTGAAGGTGCTCTCCGACGGCTGGACCGCCGTGACCCGCGACCGCTCGCTCTCCGCCCAGTTCGAGCACATGGTCGGTGTCACCGAGACCGGATGCGAAGTCTTCACGCTGTCGCCGAAAGGGCTTCACAAGCCGCCCTATGCCATCTGAAGATGCGTCGGCGCGACCACGGGTGGAATCGTGGCGCGGGCCGAGGCGGACGCGATGAGCGGGTTCGACGAGATCTCCGGCGGTGCCAAGCTCGGGCGGCGAGACGCTCCCGACCCGGCCGACCATCGGCACGGCCACCGCGAGCGGCTCAAGGCCCGCTTCCGCGACGCCGGCGCCGAAGCGCTGCCCGACTACGAGCTGCTCGAGCTCGTGCTCTTCCGTTCGATCCCGCGCCGCGACGTCAAGGCGCTGGCCAAGACGCTGATCTCCCGCTTCGGCTCATTCGCCGAGGTGCTCGGCGCGCCCGAGGAGCGGCTGCGCGAGATCCCCGGGATCGGCGAATCCGTGGCCACCGATCTGAAGGTGGTGCGCGCCGCCGGCCTCAGGATGGCCAAGGGCGAAGTGAAGAAGAAACCGGTTCTTTCCTCGTGGAGCCAGGTGATCGACTACTGTCGCTCCGCCATGGCCTTCGAGATGCGCGAGCAGTTCCGCATCCTCTTCCTCGACAAGAAGAACGGCCTGATCGCCGACGAGGTCCAGCAGACCGGCACCGTCGACCACACGCCGGTCTACCCCCGCGAGATCGTCAAGCGCGCCCTGGAGCTGTCGGCCTCGGCGATCATCCTCGTCCACAACCACCCTTCGGGCGACCCGACCCCCTCGACCGCCGACATCACCATGACCCGCCAGATCGTCGACATCGCCAAGTCGCTCGGCATCGCGGTCCACGACCACATCGTCATCGGCCGTGAGGGCCACGCCAGCTTCAAGGGATTGCGGCTGTTGTGAGCCCACCGCGCCGACCCGGCGACGGGCACCGCGCCCTCACGGCGTGTACTTCTCGTCGAAGACCAGCGTCCGATCCGAGAGGTGGTGCTTTTCGGCGACCTCTTCGATCGCCTTGACGAGGCGCCGGATGTGCGAGGCCGAATGGACCTCGACGACCAGCCTGTCGATCGGCCGGCGGACCTCGGTGAGGTCGAGCCGCGCATGGCCGTCGCGGGCGCAAGTCCGCGCCACGTCCTCGGCGAACATCCAGATTTCGAGATCGATCTCGCGCTCGTAGGCGACGTCGACGACGATCCGATGCATGCCCCCCGCCCCCTTCCCGGCCGCTCACGTCGCGGCGCTCGCCCCCTCGTGTTCGGCCGCCATCATCGCCGCGAATCCGGCGATCTCCGCCGCACGCTCCGGCCACAGGAGCCGCGCCACTTCGCGGGCGAAGGTCGCCGGCGCCGTGCCCGGGGCGCTCACCACTCGATCGGCGGCGACCGCCCGAGGTCGATCGACGTAGTGATCGGCCCCGCGATAGCTTCCGACGTGGGCGGTGAGAAAGTCCAGCCGGTTGGAGGTGTGCGCCCGTCCTTCGAGGAGGCCGGCCTCGGCCAGCGCCAGTGTTCCGCCGCAGATCCCGGCGACGACCCGTCCGGCCCGATGCGCCGCCGCGGCGAGCGGCGCGACCAGCGCCCGCACCTCCGGCTTCTGCCATCCCTCCGACCCGACCACGACGAGGGCGTCGAAATCCTCGACGCCGACCTCTTCGAGGCGCAGCCCCGGTTTCGCGACGAGCCCACCGATCGAGGTCACCGCCCGCCCGCCCGGCGAGGCATGAGCGACATCGGCCGCGAAACTCTCGCGCGCCAGCGCGGCCAGCAACCCGTATTCCCAGTCGGCGAACCCTTCGATGAGGACGAAGTGGAGACGTTTCATGGTCGGGGCCCCGCTGTGCGCACCTTGCGAAAACCGTTTCCACGAGACCATGGTTCGCCGCGGAACGCCAGTCGCGAGACACGACCCACTCCTGCACGCTTCTTGTGCAACTCGCCTCGAGCATGAGCAAAACCAAGCATTTGTGCTGAGTTCCGTGCTTCTCCAATTCGCTTGCGCCGTCGATTGCACCGACGGATGATGTTTCATGGAGCACGGGCGGCGTGCCGTGCGAAGGGAGACGCGCAGGCGATGGTGGCGAGAGCCTTCGATGAGATGACGGGGCTGGGTGCCGAGTGTCGGCAGGGCTACGAGATCGTCGACAACTGGCTGAAGACCACCCCAGCCGACCTGCTGCGACGACGCCAGCACGAGGCCGAACTGCTCTTCCGCCGCATCGGCATCACCTTCGCCGTCTACGGCGACGCCGAGGGCGAGGAACGCCTCATTCCCTTCGACATCGTGCCGCGCATCATCACCCGCCCCGAATGGGACCGGCTGGAGAGCGGCCTCGTCCAGCGCGTGACCGCCCTGAACCTCTTCCTCGACGACGTCTACGGCAGGGGCGAGATCGTCCGCGCCGGCATCATTCCCGAGGATCTGGTCTACAAGAATCCCTACTATCGCCCGGAGATGCAGGGCGTGGCGCTGCCGCACAAGATCTGGGTTTCGATCGCCGGCATCGACATCGTCCGTGTCGACGCCGATACCTTCTACGTCCTCGAGGACAACGCCCGCACCCCCTCCGGTGTCTCCTACATGCTGGAGAACCGCGAGGTGATGCTGCGCCTCTTCCCCGACCTGTGCGCCCGCCACCGCATCGCTCCGGTCGAGAACTACGCCGACGAGTTGCTCGCCACGCTGAAGTCGATGGCGCCGCGCACCGCCTCGGCCGACCCGACCGTGGCGCTCCTGACCCCCGGACCCTTCAACTCCGCCTACTACGAGCACTCCTTCCTCGCCGACAAGCTCGGCGCCGAACTGGTCGAGGGCAGTGACCTCTACGTGCGCGAGAACGTCGTCTACATGCGCACCACCGAGGGGCCGAAGCGGGTCGACGTGATCTATCGCCGCCTCGACGACGATTTCATCGATCCCCTCGCCTTCCGCCCGGATTCGGTGCTCGGCGTTCCCGGCCTGATGGCCGCCTATCGGGCCGGCAACGTCACGCTCGCCAATGCGGTCGGCACCGGCGTCTCCGACGACAAGGCGGTCTACAGCTACATGCCGGAGATCATCCGCTTCTACACCGGCAAGGACGCCATCCTGAAGAACGTCCCGACCTGGCGCTGCCGCGAGCCCGAGGCGCTGAAATACGTCCTCGACCACCTGCCCGAGCTGGTGGTCAAGGAGGTCGACGGCTCCGGCGGCTACGGCATGCTGGTCGGCCCCAAGGCCGACGCCGCCAAGATCGAGACCTTCCGGGCCAAGCTGAAGGCCCATCCGGAGAAGTTCATCGCCCAGCCGACGCTGGCGCTCTCCACCTGCCCGACCTTCGTCGAGGAGGGCGTGGCGCCCCGCCACGTCGACCTGCGCCCCTATGTGCTGACCGGTGCCGACGGGGTGCGCGTCGTCCCGGGCGGCCTGACCCGCGTCGCCCTCGAAGCAGGATCGCTGGTGGTCAACTCGAGCCAGGGCGGCGGCACCAAGGACACCTGGGTGGTCGACGTGCCGACACCGCAGCAGCTGCAACAGATCCATCAGGCCCAGCAACAGCAACAGGCCTCGGCCAAGCCCGTCTGACCCGCCCCCCGGGGACCGGGCGCGGACCCGCGCCCTCCCCCGTCGCTCTTCCCAGGACGCCGACCATGCTCAGCCGCACCGCCGACAGTCTCTTCTGGCTCTCCCGCTACGTCGAACGCGCCGAGAACACCGCCCGCATCATCGATGCCGCTTCGCGGCTCGCCGCCCTGCCGACCGGTTACGGCTCGGTCGGCAACGAATGGGAATCGGCACTGGCCGCCTCCGGCTGCCTCGCCGCCTTCACCGAGATCTACGGCGAGGATGCGACCGCCGACTCGGCGATCGACTTCCTCGCCTTTTCCCCGGCCAATCCGTCGTCGATCAAGAACTGCCTGGAGATCGCCCGCTTCAACGCCCGCGCGGTGCGCACCGCGCTGACCGCGGAAATGTGGGAGACGATCAACTCGGCCTGGCTGGAGCTCAAGACCTACGGTCACGGTGAACTCGACCTTTCGCGCCTCGCCGACTTCCTGCGCTACGTCAAGCGCACCTCGCTCGCCTTCGACGGCTCGGCCTACCGGACGATGCTCCGCAACGACGCCTACTGGTTCACCCGAGTCGGCGTCTTCATCGAGCGTGCCGACGCCACCGCGCGCCTGCTCGACGTGAAGTATCACGTGCTGTTGCCGCCCGAGGCGCAGATCGGCGGTTCGCTCGACTACTTCCAATGGTCGTCGATCCTGCGCGCCGTCTCGGCCCAGACCTCCTATCACTGGGTTTATCGCCAGAGCCTCAAGCCCTGGTTGGTCGCCGACCTGATGGTGCTCAACAAGCAGATGCCGCGCTCGCTCGCCGCGTGCTACGAGAACATCACTCGCAATCTCGACCAGATCGCGCAGGGCTACGGCCGCCAGGGCGCCTCTCAGCGCCACGCCCGCTCGCTCTACACCCGGCTCGAATCGAGCGACATCGATGCGGTGATCGCCGGCGGGCTGCACGAGTTCCTCTCCGAGTTCGTCGCCGAGAACGGCCGCCTCGGCTCCCTGATCACGGAACAGTATCTGGTCTGACCCGCCATGCGCCTCGCCATCACCCACGAGACGGTCTTCCGCTTCGATCAAGCCGCCTCGCGCGCCATCCAGACGCTGCGCCTGACCCCGCGCAACACCGAGGCCCAGTTGGTCGACACCTGGCGCATCGACGTCTCGAAGGATTGCCACCTCTCGCCGGTCGAGGACGCCTTCGGCAACCTCACCCACACCTTCTCGATCGACGGCCCGATCGACGAACTGGTGATCGTCGCCTCCGGCGAGGTCGCCACCGAGGACACCAACGGCGTCCTCCACGCCACCCGCGACCGTCTGCCACTGATGGCCTTTCGCCGCGAGACCGAGCGCACCCGCATCGAGCCGGCGGTTCGCGCCTTCGCCGCCGATGCCTTCGCCACCGCCGGGCGCGATCCGCTCGCCACCCTCCACAAGCTGATGGGTCGGCTCGCCGAGACCGTCGCCGTCGACGCCGAGGCGGAGACACGCGTGCCGGACATCGTGCTGGTGGAGAGGGCCGCACGCGTCGAGGACGTCGCCCATCTCTTCGCCACGCTCGCCCGTTCGCTCGACATCCCCACCCGCGTCGCCGGCGGCTGGCTCGCCCGTGGTGTCTCCCACACCTGGATCGAGGCCCATCTCGGCCCCTCGCTCGGCTGGGTCGGCTTCGACGCGGTGGAGAACAGATGCCCGACCGACGCCTGGGTCCGCCGCGCCGTCGGCCTCGACGCCCTCGACACCGCCCCGGTGCGCGGCATCCGCAGCCACCTCGGCGGCGAGACCGAGACCACCCGCATCACCGTGCGCGAGGTGTCGCGCGCCTGAGGCGGCGTATTCCGCACGATCCTTCCGGCTCCCCTCGCCCGTGGTTGCGATCCGCGCGGGCCTTGCCTATGGTCGCCGCGCCGCCGGGGGGCGGCCGGTTGCGACGATCGAATACGAGGATGGGGCGATGACCTATTGCGTGGGGATTCTGGTGCGCGAAGGACTGGTGATGATCGCCGACACGCGCACCAACGCCGGCCTCGACAACATCGCCACCTTCCGCAAGCTCCACGTCTTCGAGAAGCCGGGCGACCGCGTCGTCGCCATCGCCACCGCCGGCAACCTGTCGATCTCCCAGTCGGTGCTGTCGATCGTCACCGAGGGCCTCGAGAACCCGGAGACCGGCGAGATCGACACGATCTGGACCTCCCCGTCGATGTTCCGCACCGCCCAGCTCGTCGGCCGCGCCATCCGCGAGGTCTGGCGCCTCGACGGGCCGATGCTGGAGAAGAAGAACCTCACCTTCGACGTCACCATGCTGCTCGGCGGCCAGATCGCCGGCGGGCGCCTGCGCCTGTTCATGGTCTACGCCGCCGGCAATTTCATCGAGGCGACCGTCGACACGCCCTATCTACAGATCGGCGAGCACAAATACGGCAAGCCGATCCTCGATCGCGCGGTGAAGTACGACTACGACCTCCAGGACGCGCTGAAGCTCGGCCTGATCTCGATGGACAGTACCATGCGCTCGAACCTCGGCGTCGGCATGCCGATCGACTTCGCCCTGTTGCGCCGCGACGACATCCGCGCCGAGCTGAACTACCGCATCGAGGCGGGCGAGCCCTATTTCCACGACCTGCGCGAACGCTGGTCGGCGGCACTTCGTCAGGCCCATCAGAACATCCCCCGCCCGCCCTACGGCGGCACGGGGGTGTGACGCCCGCTCCGGTTCAATGCAACCGGAAGACCCCGTCGACGCGCTTCCATTCGGCCGGACCGATCATCCTGACGTGCGCCACCTCGATCGAATGGATCGGCCCGTCGAGCTCCCGCTCCCAGAAGTCGAGGAACTTCGACAGTTCCGGGAACTTCGGCGCCACGTCCCAGTCCTGCCACAGGTAGCTCAGCAACAGGACCGGTCGGTCGGGCATCCGATAGAGGATGTTGGCGGTCGTCAGCGAAAAGCCTTCGAGCTGGCGACGGAAGGCGTCGTCGATCGCGGGATTCGGCATGGGTCATCCCTCCTCGTGGCTGCGACGAAAGATCTCGTCGCCGCCACTTCCATGCAACCGCGAGATCGCTTAAAAATTCTTTGCCATCAAATACTTGGCAGAAATTCGAGAAGAGTGCTGCCAAGCCGGTCGACTTTTTCGGGGGCCGCCCGGAGCGCGGCGCGCTCGCTCCCCGGAACGTCCCGGTCCGGCGAAGAGCCCCATCGATCTTCCGCTCCGACGCGCTCCATCCTCTGGCACTCCCTCACCCCGAGTGCCAGAATTTCGCTCCTCCCCTCTTGAACCGGCCGCCGACTTCGCCCAGATGAACGCCACCGGTTCCGCGCGCCACGTGGAAGCGAGGTCGTCGGCAGCGACCCGTCACCACCCGCGGCCCCGGTTCTGGGAGCCTTCGGGTCCCGCCCACTCTCTGTCCATCTTTCGGAGGAAGAGCCACATGAAGTTCCGCCCGTTGCACGACCGGGTCGTCGTCAAGCGTGTCGAAGCCGAGCAGAAGACCGCCGGCGGTATCATCATCCCGGGCACCGCCCAGGAGAAGCCGCAGGAAGGCGAGATCGTCGCCGTCGGTCCCGGCGCCCGCGACGAAAAGGGCGCGCTCGTCGCCCTCACGGTGAAACCCGGCGACAAGGTCCTCTTCGGCAAGTGGTCCGGCACCGAGGTCAAGATCGACGGTCAGGACCTCCTGATCATGAAGGAAGCGGACATCCTCGGCATCGTCGCCTGAGGTCCGCGCCCTTCGTTCCAGAACCCCAATTCCGAGAAATCAGGAGCAAGTTTCCATGGCTGCCAAGGACGTCAAGTTCTCCACCGACGCGCGCGAGAAGATGCTGCGCGGTGTCGACATCCTCGCCAATGCGGTGAAGGTCACCCTCGGCCCCAAGGGCCGCAACGTCGTCATCGAAAAGTCCTACGGCGCGCCGCGCATCACCAAGGACGGTGTGACGGTCGCCAAGGAGATCGAACTCGAGGACCGCTTCGAGAACATGGGCGCCCAGATGGTGCGCGAAGTGGCCTCCAAGACCAACGACCTCGCCGGTGACGGCACCACCACCGCCACCGTGCTCGCCCAGGCGATCGTCAAGGAAGGCGCCAAGGCGGTCACCGCCGGCATGAACCCGATGGACCTCAAGCGCGGCATCGACCTCGCCGTCGAGGCCGTCGTCGCCGCCATCAAGGCGATGTCCAAGCCGATCACCTCCAACGACGAGATCGCCCAGGTCGGCACCATCTCCGCAAACGGCGACACCGAGATCGGCGGCTTCCTCGCCGAGGCGATGCAGAAGGTCGGCAACGAGGGCGTCATCACCGTCGAGGAGGCCAAGTCGCTGGTGACCGAGCTCGACGTCGTCGAAGGCATGCAGTTCGATCGCGGCTATCTCTCGCCCTACTTCGTCACCAACGCCGAGAAGATGCGCGCCGAACTCGAGGACCCCTACATCCTCATCCACGAGAAGAAGCTGTCGAACCTCCAGGCCATGCTGCCGGTGCTGGAAGCCGTGGTCCAGACCTCGCGTCCGCTCGTCATCATCGCCGAGGACATCGAGGGCGAGGCGCTCGCCACCCTGGTGGTCAACAAGCTGCGCGGCGGCCTCAAGGTCGCGGCGGTCAAGGCGCCCGGCTTCGGCGATCGTCGCAAGGCGATGCTCGAGGACATCGCCATCCTGACCAACGGCCAGGTGATCTCCGAGGATCTCGGCATCAAGCTCGAGAACGTCACCCTCGACATGCTCGGCCGCGCCAAGAAGGTGACGATCGAGAAGGAGAACACCACGATCGTCGACGGCACCGGCGCCAAGGCCGACATCGACGCCCGCGTCGCCCAGATCAAGGCCCAGATCGAGGAGACCACCTCCGACTACGATCGCGAGAAGCTCCAGGAACGCCTCGCCAAGCTCGCCGGCGGCGTCGCGGTGATCCGCGTCGGCGGCGCCACCGAGATCGAGGTCAAGGAGAAGAAGGACCGGGTGGACGATGCCATGCACGCCACCCGCGCCGCGGTCGAGGAAGGCATCCTGCCGGGCGGCGGCGTCGCCCTGCTGCGCGCGATGAAGAGCCTCGACGCCGTCTCTCCCGCCAACGCCGACCAGAAGACCGGCATCGACATCGTCCGCAAGGCGATCACCGCGCCGGCCCGCCAGATCGCCCTCAATGCCGGTGACGACGGTTCGATCGTCGTCGGCAAGATCCTCGAGAGCACCGATCCGGCCTTCGGTTGGAACGCCCAGACCGGCGCCTACGGCGACATGTTCGCCTTCGGCGTCATCGATCCGGCCAAGGTGGTGCGCTGCGCCCTCCAGGACGCCGCTTCGGTCGCCGGCCTGCTCATCACCACCGAGGCGATGATCGCCGACAAGCCGAAGAAGGACGCCGCCCCGGCGATGCCGGGCGGCGGCATGGGCGGCATGGACTTCTGAGGAAGTCCATGAAGGCCGCCCATGGTTCCAAAGCGGCGAAGTCGGGCTGGCCCGACTTCGCAAGGGCGGCATGGACTTCCGATCCGAAATCCAAAGTCGGTGAGAGCCACGAACCATCGGAGGCGGCCGAGAGGCCGCCTCTCCTCGTTGGAGGCGCCCCGCGCCCCGCTGCCCGCGTCGACGCCGGCCCAGCGCCTTCTGGAGAAGCCAGTCCGGATCGTCAGGGCCCCACGTTCCTGCGCAGGGTCTCCAGACGGGCCGCGTTGAGGTCCGCCTTGCAGTTGGAGATCGCCGCCATGATGTGGCGGCGCATCATGTGGTCCAATTCGCCGCACTCGGTGTCACGGTACGTCTCCCAAGCGGCTTGGGACCGGCGGATGACCTGCGCGAAGGCGTCGCGACGCGCTTCGTCGGTGACCTCGTCGGGGCCGATCCGCCGGATCCGTGCCTCCACCAGTTTCTTCATCTGCTGTGCCTGCGCGGCGAGCCGGCGCGGCCAACAGGCCTCCTGCTCCGCATAGGAGAGCGTTTCGCAGCTCTCCGCCGCGCGTCCGGGCGCCGCCGTCACGAGCCCCACCACCATCGCCGCCACCACGATTCGAACCATGTGCACCGCGTCGTCTCCCCTTTCGCCCCGGTCGGCGAAACTCTCGCACCGCAGGGTTGTCACGTCCATGCCGGACACCGCGAGTACACAGCCTCAACCGATCGTTCGCGGCACTCGGGCACCCCGTGCTCCGTCTCCTCCGTCGCTCGGTCCCCGTCGCCCTCGGGTCGACACGATTGGAGAGGACGTTCACCGGTCACGAATCGATTCGCGCCAGCTTTCCGGAGGACCCGCGAGATGATCGAACTCCGCCGTCCTCTCACTCGCCGAGCGCTCCTGACGAGCGCCGTCGTGGTGTTGTCGGCGTCGGATGAGACCGTCGCGGCCGCCCGCAAGCCCAAGACCCGTTCGACCGCTCCGGCCGAACCGATCTTCCCCGGCACGCCGCTGCCGATCCCCCGCCTCGTCGACCTCGTCGACGGCGCGACCTTCGACCTCGTCGCCGAAACCACCCGTCACGCCTTCGTCGCCGGCAAACCGGTCGATACCCTCGGCTACGGTGGCACTCACCTCGGCCCGACGCTGCGGGTGACGCGCGGTACCCGACCGAAGGTCCGGCTGATCAACCGGCTCGCTCGCCCGACCAACGTGCATTGGCACGGCCTCCTCGTTCCCTCGAGCCAGGACGCCGCCACCCACCCGGGCCTGAGGACCGGCGAGAGCTGGGAGACGAGGCTCGACGTCGACCAGCCCGCCGCCACACTCTGGTACCACGCCCACATCCATGGCCGGACCGCCCGCGACGTCCACGACGGCCTCGCCGGGATGATGATCGTCGAGGATGCCGAGAGCGCCGGCCTCGGCCTTCCGTCGACATGGGGCGTCGACGACATCCCCCTCGTCCTCCAGGATCGCGTTTTCGACGAAGCCGGGCGCCCGGTCTTCGAAATGACGCCGGCGCGCGTCGAGCACGGCTTTCGCGGACCCGACATGATCGTCAACGGCGTCACCGAAGCAGTCGCCAAGGTGCCCGCCAGGCTCGTCCGGCTGCGCCTGCTCAACGCCGCCAATGCCCGCAACTTCCGCCTCTTCTTCGAGGACAATCGCAACTTCCGCCTGATCGCCACCGACGGCGGCTTCCTCCGGGAGCCGGCCGAATTGTCTCTCCTCGTTCTGACGCCGGGGGAGCGGGCGGAAATCCTGGTCGATTTCGCCGAGGGTCACGGCGTCCTGCTCACCGGCCCGGACGGACACGAACACCGCAGCGGCGCGCACGGCGCGATCCTGCCCGACGTCATCGATCGGCCGGCGCGCCTCGTCGCCTTCGAGGCGGCCCGCGACGAGCTGCCGACGGCGAAGGTGCCGGCCCGCCTCGCCGGGTCGACCGCACTCGACCGCCCCCCCGCCGGCGTGAGGCGACGGCGCTTCGAACTGCGCGTCCTGCCCAATCCCGCCGCGTCCGGTGGCGGGCTTGATCCCCACGCGATGCACCGCTCGATGACCCGCGGCTCGGTCGATCGGGCCACGGAGACGGATTCGGCGCCGCCGCTGCTGCTGACCATCAACGGCCGGTCCTTCGCCATGGAGCGGATCGACGAGAAGGTCGATCTCGGCGCCAGCGAGATCTGGGAGATCGTCTCCCCCGACATGGCCCATCCGTTCCATGTCCACGGCGTCCATTTCGCCGTCCTCTCCGAGGACGGTGGCACGCCCAAGGCCTGGAACCGCGGCCCCAAGGACACGGTACTGGTCGAGAACGGTGCCGAACTGCTGGTGACCTTCGCCCACCCGGCGGATGCCGCACGGCCGTTCCTCTACCACTGCCATCTGCTCGAGCACGAGGACGGTGGCATGATGGGCACGTTCACGGTCGGCTGAACCCGCCGGTGTCGCCGCGATCAAGGAACCTGGATCGACTTCAGGTAGACGATGAAGTCGCCGATCTCGGCGTCCCTCATCTTGACCTGCGGCATGCCGGGATGGCCGACCACCACCCCTTCCGCCAGCGCTTCTTCGAGGCTCTCGACCGGGTATCGACGTCCGAGTTCGCGGAACGGCGGCGCTTCCGCCCTGGGGCTCGCCCCCTTGGGACCGATCGCATGGCAATCGGCGCAGGCGGCCTTGGCGATCTCCCGGCCGCGCCTCACCGCCGGGTCTTCGGCGGCGGTCGCAGCGGACGGCGAGGTGATGGACAGCGAGACGAAGAACGTCCCCACGATCGCCGCGGCGACCCACGGCCCCTTGCGTGCGCCCCCCCGGATCATCGCCCCTCTCCTCCCGTCGATCCGTCTCAAAGGCGCCGATTCGCGCCGTCGTGCAAGCGTCGACGATGCGGCGCCGGGGATGCGACCCGCCCGACGCAACGAGAAGGTGCACCACCCGGGGTGGCCGCAGCCATCGGTGAAAGGGACGGGACGGATCGCGACCGTTTCATTCTCGTTCGCAGGGTCCGTGACGCGGCCGGGAGGTGGGAGCGAGCGCCGGCGACCGCGATCGTCGCCGCATTCGGGCGGCGCGGACGGGCGTCGAGGAAAAGTGCGCGACCCGGTGCTCAGTCCGTCGTCTCGATGTACGGCAGGCTGCGATAGCCACGATCGACATAGAGCAGCGCCGGCCGCTTGCGGCCGAGATGCACCGCCTCGACCCGGCCGAAGACCACCGTGTGCGAGCCGACTTCGCTCACCTCGGACACGCGGCATTCGAGCACCGCGCGCGCCCCGGCGAGCATCGGCGTACCGAGCGTGCCGACCGACCATTGACCGTGATGGAAGCGGGCCTCGTGATCGAGGCCGCCCTTGCCGGCGAAGATGCCGGCCAGATCCTCGTCGCCCGAGACGAGCGTGTTGACGCAGAAGACGCCGTTGCCGCGCAGCACCGTGTTGAGACGCCCGGTGCGGTTGATGCACACCAGCAGCGACGGCGGCGCGTCGGAGACCGAAGTCACCGCCGTCATGGTGGCGCCGGCTCGCCCCGCCGTGCCCGCGGTGGTGACGATGTGCACCGCCGCACCGATCCGGCTCATCGCCTCGCGGAACATTTCGCCGTCGACCGCCGTCGGCACCGCCGCCGCTTCCGTCAAGGGAGCCCGCAACGTCTTCACGACACTCGACATGCCTCGTTCCTCGCGCCACTCGCCCGAACGCCGTCCGCGGCGATCGACCCGTGCCTCATCTTGCCACGCCACTCATATAGAAAGTCCTACCGATGCGACCAGTTCGCGCACCCTTCCCCCATCGGTGATTTCCATCCGCGCCCGGTCTTCCGCCCCGTCCGCGCGACCGAGACGGCGCCGAAAGAAGGCCACGACCTTCCGATCGCGCCTCGTCGCGCGGACGGTGAGCCGGCGAAATCGCCGCGACGGCGCAAAATCGATCCGCCGGAATGATCGGAGGCAGACCCGCCGCCCATCCCTTCGCCGAGCCGCCGCCGCCGCGTGGAGAGCAGGGGAGCCATGCGAAAACGAGGATCTTTCACGAAAGTCGGATATCTCCTGCGATTCGGGAGGTTTTTCCCCGATTCCCACCAAGGGCGGAAGAAAGCACTTTTATGTCGGGGATCGGACGACGGGAATTGCCTCCCATCGCGCCGCTTGTTAAGACCTTGGCACAAATGAGGCACCGACGTGGCGACCTGCGGCACGCGGACGCACCGGTGTCGGTGCCTTTCGAGCGGCCGGCCACGTCCGGCCTTCGGCATCCTCGAGCGGGAGCATACGTCCCCTGATGGAAGTATTCCTCCAACAGCTGATCAACGGTATCACCCTCGGATCGATCTATGGCCTGATCGCAATCGGTTATACGATGGTCTTCGGCATCATCGGCATGGTGAACTTCGCCCACGGCGACGTGTTCATGGTGTCGGCGTTCATCGCGGTGATCACCTTCCTCGCCCTCACGACCTGGCTCGGCGTCGGGTCCATAGCGATCGTCCTGCTGATCTGCCTCGTCGTCGCGATGGTCCTGACCTCGGTGTGGAACTGGGCGATCGAACGGGTCGCCTATCGACCGCTGCGCGGCTCCTTCCGTCTCGCACCCCTGATCAGCGCCATCGGCATGTCGATCTTCCTGTCGAATTTCGTGCAGGTGACCCAGGGCCCGCGCAACAAGCCGGTGCCGCCGATCCTCAAGGACGTCATCGTGCTGGTGCAGTCGGAGGTCTATCCGGTGACGATCTCCTACAAGCAGATCATGATCTGGCTGGTGACGGTCGTGCTGCTCGCCGGCTTCTGGTATCTCGTCCAGAAGACGCCGCTGGGGCGGGCGCAGAGAGCCTGCGAGCAGGATCGCAAGATGGCCTCGCTGCTCGGCATCGACGTCGACCGCACCATCTCGCTGACCTTCGTCATGGGCGCCGCGCTCGCCGCCGTCGCCGGTGTCATGTACATGGCCTACTACGGCGTGGTGAGCTTCTCCGACGGCTTCACCCCCGGCGTGAAGGCCTTCACCGCCGCCGTGCTCGGCGGCATCGGGTCGCTGCCCGGAGCGGTGCTCGGCGGCCTCCTGATCGGCCTCATCGAGGTCTTCTGGTCGGCCTATTTCACCATCGACTACAAGGACGTCGCGGCGTTCTCGATCCTGGTGGTGGTGCTGATCTTCATGCCGCAGGGCATCCTCGGCAAACCCGAAGTCGAGAAGGTGTGACGCCATGAGCCATGACGCCACTGCTTCCGCGCCGGCGATCGACTGGGCCGGCGCTCTCAAGGATGCGTTCTTCACCACCCTGGTGCTCGTCGCCATCCTCGGCCCCTTCATCGGCCTTCTGACCGTTCAGAACATGGAGCACCAGCTCGTCCTCGAGACGCGCGGCTGGCTGCTTGCCGCCTTCGTCGGCCTGATCGTCGGCGGCCGCTTCCTGCTCAAGATCCTCGTCTGGAACCGTCCGGCCAAGCAGAAGGGTGCGCCTTTCGCGCTGTCGCCGCGCGTGGAGCGTGCCGCCGCGCCGTTCTTCATCGGCCTGCTCTTCGCCTTCCCGCTGATGATCCTCGGCACGCTCGGCGCCGGCGGTTCGATCAAGTGGATCGACAACTTCGGCATCCAGATCCTGATCTACATCATGTTGGGCTGGGGCCTGAACATCGTCGTCGGCCTCGCCGGTCTGCTCGACCTCGGTTACGTCGCCTTCTATGCGGTCGGCGCCTATTCCTACGCCCTGCTCGCCAAGACCTTCGGCTTCTCGTTCTGGATGTTGCTGCCGATCGCCGGCATTCTCGCCGCGATGTGGGGCATCATCCTCGGCTTCCCGGTGCTGCGCCTGCGGGGCGACTACCTCGCCATCGTGACGCTCGCCTTCGGCGAGATCATCCGCCTCATCCTGATCAACTGGGTGGATTTCTCGGGCGGCTACGCCGGCATCTCCGGCATCCCCCGCCCGACCCTGTTCGGCATTCCCTTCACCGCGGCGGACAACGGCTTCGCCGCGACCTTCGGACTGGAATTCACGCCGATCCACCGAACGATCTTCCTCTACTACGTCATCCTGGCGCTGGCGCTGCTCACCGCCTACGTGACCATGCGTCTGCGCCGCCTGCCGATCGGGCGGGCCTGGGAGGCGCTGCGCGAGGACGAGATCGCCTGCCGTTCGCTCGGCATCAACACCACCAACACCAAGCTGACCGCCTTCGCCATCGGTGCCATGTTCGGTGGGTTCGCCGGCTCCTTCTTCGCCGCCCGACAGGGCTTCATCTCTCCGGAGAGCTTCACCTTCATGGAATCGGCCAACATCCTGGCGATCGTCGTCCTCGGCGGCATGGGCTCGCTGTGGGGCGTGGTCATCGCCGCGGTGGCGCTGGTCGGCGGCTTCGAACTGATGCGCGAGATGGACTTCCTCAAGCTCATCTTCGGGTCCGATTTCGATCCGACCCAGTACCGCACCCTGCTCTTCGGTTTCGCCATGGTCGCCATCATGCTGTGGAAGCCGCGCGGCCTCATCTCCACCCGTGAACCGACCGCCTTCCTCAAGGAATCCAAAGCGGTGTCGGGTTCGTTGGTCAAGGAGGGTCACGGCTGATGAACCGCTGGGAAACCCACCCCCTGCTCGAGGTCGAGCATCTCACCATGCGCTTCGGCGGTCTGGTGGCGATCAACGACCTCACCTTCACCGTCGGCGAAGGCGACATCACCGCCCTCATCGGCCCCAACGGCGCCGGCAAGACCACCGTCTTCAACTGCATCACCGGCTTCTACAAGCCGACCGAGGGCCGCATCGCCCTGCGCCACGGTGATCAGTCGATCTGGAAGGAACTGCCCGCCGCCACCCGGGCCCCCGGCCAGACCTGGTCGAAGGACGGCTCGTCGCTCTGGCTGCTCGAGCGCATGCCCGACTTCCGTGTCTCGGCGGAAGCCAAGGTCGCCCGCACCTTCCAGAACATCCGCCTGTTCTCCGGCATGACGGTGCTCGAGAACCTGCTCGTCGCCCAGCACAATCCGCTGATGCTCGCCTCCGGCCTCTCCATCTTCGGCGTCCTCGGCCTGCCGGTCTATACCGCCGCCGAGAAGGTGGCGATAAGCAGGGCCGAATACTGGCTCGAGCAGATCGGCCTCACCGACCGCGCCGACGATCCCGCCGGCGATCTGCCCTATGGCGCCCAGCGCCGGCTGGAGATCGCCCGCGCCATGTGCACCGGGCCGAAGCTGCTCTGCCTCGACGAGCCCGCCGCCGGCCTCAATCCGCGCGAGAGCGCCGAACTCAACGCGCTGCTGCGCTCGATCCGCGACAAGGAAGGTTGCTCCGTGCTCCTGATCGAACACGACATGTCGGTGGTCATGGAGATCTCCGACCACGTCGTGGTGCTCGACTACGGCACCAAGATCTCCGACGGCTCGCCGGCGGACGTGAAGAACGATCCCAAGGTCATCGCCGCCTATCTCGGCGTCGGTGACGACGAGATCGAGGCCGTGGAAGCGGAGGTGGCGTCGTGAGCGAACCGCTTCTCTCCGTCCGTGGCGTCGAGACCTACTACGGCAACATCATCGCGCTGAAGGGTGTCGACCTCGACGTCCACGAGGGCGAGATCGTCACGATGATCGGCGCCAACGGCGCCGGCAAGTCGACGTTGATGATGACCATCTTCGGCAGCCCCCGCGCCAGGAAGGGCCGCATCGTCTACGCCGGCAGAGACATCACCGCCATGCCGACCCACGAGATCGCCCGACTGCGCATCGCCCAGTCGCCCGAGGGTCGTCGCATCTTCCCGCGCATGACGGTGCTCGAGAACCTGCAGATGGGCGCCGCGATCGACGGCTTCGCCCATTTCGACGAGGATCTCGAGAAGGTCTTCGTCCTCTTCCCCCGCCTCAAGGAACGCATCGCCCAGCGCGGCGGTACGCTGTCGGGCGGCGAGCAGCAGATGCTGGCCATCGCCCGCGCCCTGATGTCGCGGCCGAAGATGCTTCTCCTCGACGAACCCTCGCTCGGCCTCGCGCCGCTGGTGGTCAAGGGCATCTTCGACGCCATCCGCGAACTCAACCGCAACGAGGGCATGACCGTGTTCCTGGTCGAGCAGAACGCGTTCCACGCGCTGAAGCTCGCCCATCGCGGCTACGTCATGGTCAACGGCGTCATCACCATGTCGGGCACCGGCAAGGAATTGCTCGAGAGCCCGGAGGTCCGCACCGCCTACCTCGAGGGCGGACACCACTGATCGGGGAAGTCGGACATGCAAGGCATCATCTACGAAGAACCCTCGATCTGGCTGTTCCTTCTGGTCACCTGCATCATGGGCGGCTGGGGCGCTTGGATGACCGGGCGCGCCATGGCCTCGACTTGGCGCCGCTATCCGGTGCTCGTCGCCTATCTGGCGCTGCTGGCGCTGGTGGTGAGATTCATCCACTTCGCCCTTTTCGGCGGAACTCTCCTGTCGCTGCACTATTACGTCGTCGACCTCATCGTGGTGCAGTTCATCGGCGCCGTCGGCTACCGTATGACCCGCGTCGCCCAGATGACCGCCAAATACCGTTGGCTCTATTCGCCCGACGGTCCGCTCCATTGGAAGGAGCGCGTCTGAAGCCGGCGGCTTCGGGCGCCTCCCCCCCCCCGCTTCGGCGGGCCTCACCATCGCCGGCCAAAGGCCGCGGGTGACTCGACGAAGCGACCGTGAGACCCCGCTCTTCTCGCATCCGCGAAGTCGTCGGCTTCGCGGATGAAGAAGTTCGCCGTCGCCGACAAATCGTGAAAGCCTCGGAAAAGCGCCGTTCATCGCGTCCACGACGCTCCGTGGCGCAACAATTCCTATCGCACTGCACAATTGTTCGGCAGCCATCTCCTCCGCCGGTCACCATCTTCTTGTGAAGCGCTCTTTTTGCGCAAGAAAGGGGATGACAACGGCACGGAAGCGGGAGAGAGTACGCCCATCGGAGCCGCGCCCCGCTTCCGCGGGAGGCGCGCGGGGGCGGTTCCAACCGACGGTCCGGCCGATCCGGTCATGGCCCGTCGCCCCCTCCTCTCCCCGAGGAGGGACACCCCCGATACGCGCTCCGGAGGGGACGCTTCATGCGGTCCTCACCGGGTTGGGCGTTGAAACGACGTTCGTCGAAGAACGATGGAGAGGAGTATTCCCATGCAGAAGATGTGGTTGTCCGGCCTGGTTCTGGCCGCCGGTCTCGCTTGGTCCGGCGCTGCGTACGCCGACATCAAGCTCGGTGTCGCCGGCCCGATCACCGGCCCGAACGCCGCCTTCGGCGCCCAGCTCAAGAACGGCACCGAGCAGGCCGTGGCCGACATCAACGCGGCCGGCGGCATCCTCGGCCAGAAGATCGTCATGACCGTCGGCGACGACGTCTCCGATCCGAAACAGGGCGTGTCCGTCGCCAACAAGTTCGTCGGTGACGGCGTCAAGTGGGTCGTCGGTCACTTCAACTCCGGCGTGACCATGCCGACCTCGGAGATCTTCGCCGAGAACGGCATCCTGCAGATCACCCCCTCGGCCACCAACCCGAAGATCACCGAACGCGGCCTGTGGAACATCTTCCGCACCTGCGGCCGTGACGACCAGCAGGGCAAGCTGTGGTCCGACTACACGGTCAAGAACCTCAAGGGCAAGAAGATCGCCGTCGTCCACGACAAGACCACCTACGGTCAGGGCCTCGCCGACGCCGCCAAGGGCTTCATGAACGCCGCCGGCGTCAAGGAAGTTCTCTATGAAGGCATCAACGCCGGTGAGAAGGACTATTCGGCGCTGGTCACCAAGATCAAGGCGTCGGGCGCCGACGTCGTGATGTGGGGCGGCCTGCACACCGAAGGCGGCCTGATCATCCGCCAGATGCGCGACCAGGGCCTCAAGACGCAGATGCTCTCGGGTGACGGCATCACCTCGGCCGAGTTCGCCACCATCGGCGGCGAAGGCGTGGTCGGCACCCTGATGTCCTTCGGCCCGGATCCGCTGAAGAACGCCGCCGCCAAGGACGTCGTCGCCAAGTTCCGCGCCAACAAGTACGAGCCGGAGGCCTACACCCTCTACTCCTACGCCGCGGTTCAGATCATGAAGCAGGCGGCCGAGAAGGCCAACTCGCTCGACCCGAAGAAGATGGCCGAAGTGATGCACTCGGGCATGACCTTCAAGACCGTGCTCGGCGACATCGCCTACGACAAGAAGGGCGACCGCAAGGACGTCGACTACGTCATGTACACTTGGAAGAAGGCCGCGGACGGCAAGATCGTCTACGAAGCCGACTGATCGAGTGAGAACCGGGGAGGCCCCGCCGCCCCGACCGACCTCTTCGAACCGCCGCGCGGGCGACCGCGCGGCGGTTTCGTCTTTCCGAACGACCCCGTACCTCCCGACACGCCCCACGAAGACGGCTCGGCGAGGTCCGAACGGATGCCATCGGATCGAAATCCGCACTAAGCTCGCCACGTCGTCCAGCGGAGAGAATCGCGTGCGTCGCGCCGGTCCGACCAATTCCATCCTCGATGTCGCCGGCCTCACCGTCGGCCACGCCCACGACCGTCGGCTCGGCTCCGGCGTCTCGGTGGTGATCGCCGATCGGCCTTCGATCGCCGCCGTCCACGTCATGGGCGGCGCGCCGGGCACCCGCGACACCGATCTGTTGGCCCCGGAGGAGACCGTCGAACGCGTCGACGCGCTGGTGCTGTCCGGCGGCTCGGCCTTCGGCCTCGATGCGGCGAGCGGCGTGCAGGCCTGGCTCAGGGCGCAGGGCCGCGGTTTCGCCGTCGGCGACGTGCGCGTGCCGATCGTTCCGGCTGCGATCCTCTTCGACCTGATGAACGGCGGCGACAAGAATTGGGGCCGCCACCCGCCCTATCGCGACCTCGGCTGGGCCGCCGCCGAAGACGCCGACGACAGCCCCTTTCCGCTCGGCACCATCGGCGCCGGCTACGGCTGCACCACCGCCGACCTGATCGGCGGCCTCGGCTCGGCCTCGCAGGTCACCGCCGCCGGCCACACCGTGGCGGCGCTGGTCGCGGTCAATGCCGTCGGCTCGGCGGTGATCGGCGACACCGGCCGCTTCTGGGCCGCCCCCCACGAGATCGGCGACGAGTTCGGCGGTCTCGGAGCGCCCTCGCGTTGGCCCGAAGACGCCATGGCCCCCAAACTCAAGGGCACCGTGCCGCGGGCCGGCACGGCCACCACCATCGCGGTGATCGCCACCGACGCGGATCTCACCAAGGCGCAGGCCAAACGCCTCGCCATCCAGGCTCACGACGGCTTCGCCCGCGCCCTGTGGCCGACACACACCCCGCTCGACGGCGACCTCGTCTTCGCAATGTCGACCGGCGAACGCCCTCTCGACGAGCCGCTCGCCGACATGGTCGGCCTCGGCATCGCCGCCGCCGAGGTCATGGCGCGCGCCATCGCCCGCGGCGTCCACGCGGCGCGCCCGAAGCCCTACGACACGCTGCCCACATGGGAGGACCTGTGGGACGACGACGGGCCTATTCCGCAGCTCGTGCTGTGACCGCCTCTGACCGATCGAACTTCGCCAGTACCTCGTCGCGCGTCGCCAGCGCCCGCGCCATACCCGCGTCCTTCACCGGCCCGTAGCCCCGCGCCTCGCGCGGCCAACGGGCGAGATCGGCGAGGAGATCCATCCGCGCCTCGGCACCGTCGCGCTCGAGCTCCGCCGCCATCCGCTCGACGTCGGCGCGGAAGGCGTCGCGCAGCCGCCGCTCGGTCCGGCGTTCGGCGGTGTGGCCGAAGGGATCGACGACGCTGCCGCGCAGCCGCCGCAGGCTCGCCATCACCCGCATCGCCGTCAGGATCCACGGGCCGAAGCTCGATTTCCTCGGCCGCCCGGTCGCCGGATCGTGGCGGGCGAAGAAGGGGGGCGCCATGACGTGACGCACGGCGGTCACCCCCTCGAAGGTCTGGGCGATCCGCGCCGCGAAGGCCGGGTCGACATGGTGGCGCGCCACCTCGTACTCGTCCTTGATCGCCGTGACCCGGTGGAGCATCTCCATCGCCGCCCGTGTCAGGCTCTCCGATCCCGGCAGGGCGGACGCCTCCGCCCGGCGCAACCGCGCGATCCGGGCGCGGAAATCGTCGGCGAGACGGCGGTCGTGGTAGGCGACGAGGTCGGCGGCGAGGAAATCGAGCCGTTCGTCGAGGGGCAGGCTCGCCGGATCGACGCTCGGACGCGGCTCGACCAGCGCCGCCACCCGCTCCGGCGCGGCGATCAGCGCCCGCCCCACCGCCAGCGCCGCGAGATTGGCCTCCACCGCCGCCCCGTTCAACCGCACCGCCGTCTCCAATGCGGTGAAGGTGATCGGCAGATCGCCCGCCTGCGCCGCCGCGCCGATCAGGATCATGTTGACGTAGAGCGCATCGCCGAAGAGTCGCTCGGCGAGATCGCCGGCATCGAAGATCCGGAAGCGCGCCGCCACTTCTTCCAGCGTCTGCGCCAATCGCCCGGCCTGGAACGTCTGGGTCTGGCGCAGGACGAACTCCGCCGTCGGCACGACCCGGCCGTTGGCGAAGACCGCGGTGCGCTTCGGCGAAGCCATCGCCAGTTGTTCGGCCCCCGCCGCCACCAGCATGTCGGCGGCGATCAACACGTCGAGCGAGGCGGTCGGCACCCGCGGTCCCTCGATCGGATCGGCGAGGCGCGCCACCCGCACGTGACTGGTCACCGGGCCGCCCTTCTGGGCGAGGCCGGTCATGTCGAGGGTCGCCGTGTCGAGCCCGTCGACGTGCGCCGCCATGGCCAGCACCGCCGCCGCGGTGGTCACACCCATGCCGCCGATACCGGCGACGAGCAGATTGTGGACACCTTGAAGCCGCGCCGCGACCGGTGCCGGCAGATCGCCGGCGAGCTCGGCCGGATCGAGGCGCGTGCCGGAGCGCTTCAGGTGTCCGCCGATCACCTCGACGAAGGACGGACAAAAGCCGGTCTCGCAGGAGAAGTCCTTGTTGCAGTTGCCCTGATTGATCCGCCGCTTGCGGCCGAAGGCGGTCTCGACCGGCTCCACCGCGACGCAGTTCGACTGCTTCGAGCAATCGCCGCAGTCCTCGCAGACCCGGTCGTTGATGAACAGCCGCTTGGCCGGATCGGGGTAGGTGCCCTTTTTGCGCCGGCGCCGCTTCTCCGCCGCGCAGACCTGGTCGTAGATCAGCACGGTGCAGCCGGGCACTTTCGCCAGTTCCGCCTCGACGAGCAGCAGTTCTTCCCGCGGCCGGATCTCGACGAAGGGGGCGAAGCCGCTCCGCGTCCCGTATTTGTCGGGGTCGTCGGCGACGACGACGATCCGCGCCGCCCCTTCGGCCTCGAGCTGTCGCGTGAGCTGCGGCACGGTCAACAGGCCGTCGACGTGCTGCCCGCCGGTCATGGCGACCGCGTCGTTGAACAGGATCTTGTAGGTGATCGGCACCTTCGCCGCTATCGACTGGCGGATCGCCATCAGGCCGGAGTGGAAATAGGTGCCGTCGCCGAGATTGGCGAACATGTGCGGGACCCGGGTGAACGGCGCCTGCCCGACCCATGGCACCCCCTCCCCGCCCATGGCGGTGAGCCCCTCGGTGGTGCGCTCGGCGATCTCGGTCATGGCGTGGCAGCCGATACCCGGCATCGAGCGCGCGCCCTCGGGGGTCTTCGTCGAGATGTTGTGCGGGCAGCCCGAGCAGAAGTAGGGCGAGCGCCGCGCGTCCGCCGCGTGCCCCACCGCCCACATGGTCTGCTGGACGAGGCCGTCCGCCGCCGCCCGCGCCCGCTCGTCCTCCGACAATCCGGGGACCACCGCCATCAGCGCCGGCACGATGTCGGCGGCCGACAGTTCCTTGATGGCCGAGAGGAAGGGCTCGCCGTCCGGCGTCGCCTTGCCCCAGATGCGCGGCCTCTGGTGATCCGGCCAGTGATAGGCCAGTTCCTTGATCTGCGGCTCCATCAGCGCCCGCTTGTGCTCGACGACGACGAGGCGTTCGAGACCGCGTGCGAAAGTTCCGAGGCCGACCGGCTCCAGCGGCCAACTCATGCCGACCTTGTAGATGGCGATGCCGAGCCGCGCCGCCTGGGTGTCGTCGATGCCGATCAGGGCCAGCGCCTGCCTGAGGTCGCGATAGGCCTTTCCGGTGGCGACGAACCCGACCCGCGGCCGCTTCGAACCGAAGGCGAGGCGGTCGATCCGATTGGCACGGGCGTGGGCGATCGCCGCCGGCAGGCGGATCTCGCGTACCGAGCGTTCGTTGTCGAGCCGCGCCTTCAGCGTCATCGGCCGGTCGACGGCGTCGCGCCCGCGCGGGTCGAACTCGGCCCGCGGCGTGCGGAAGCGATGGCGATCGAGCCCGACGTCGACGATGCCGGAGGAATCCATCGTGTCGGCGACCGCGATCATCGACACCCACAGCCCCGACCAGCGCGACAGCTCGAGCCCGTAGAGGCCGAAGTCGACCACGTCCTGCAGATCCGCCGGATTGAGCACCGGGATCTCGCAGTCGATGAACTGGAACTCGGACTGGCAGGCGACGGTGGAGGATTTCGCCAGATGATCGTCGCCGGCCACCGCCAACACGCCGCCGTGACGCGCCGTGCCGGACTGATTGGCGTGCTTGAAGACGTCGGTGGACCGATCGACGCCCGGCGCCTTGCCGTACCAGATGCCGAAGACGCCGTCCTGGGCCGCCTCCACGACCTTCTGCGACCCCCAGACAGCCGTCGCCGCCAACTCCTCGTTGACGCCGGGGGTGAAGACGATGCCGTGGGCGTCCAGGTCGCGTCGGGCGGCGACCAGTTGCTGGTCGTAGCCGGCGAGCGGCGAGCCGCGATAGCCCGATATGAAGCCGCGTGTCGACAGGCCGGCTTCGCGGTCGAGCCGCACCCGGTCGAGCGGCAGGCGCACCAGCGCCTGGATGCCGGTGATGTAGACCCGGCCACGGTCGAGGACGTATTTGTCGGCGAGCGATACGGGTCTGACGGCACCGTTCATCGGCGTTCCTCCCTGGCACGGTTCCTCTGCCGTTCCCCGGGTCACGGTGTCTCATGCACCGATTCTCGAACCGGGATAACGGCCGGGTCGTCGAGCGTCACGAGTTGTGCACGGACGACCTAAGTCGAACCAGAATACACCTTCGCTGTGGCGAAATCCGTGCTACGTTGCCCGCCCGAACGCCGGTCTGCGTCGGTTTCTTCCAGGTGAAGCGGGATGGCGGAAAAGATTCTCCTCGACGCCCACGACGTCCGCATCCTTCGGGTGCTCCAGCGCGACGCTTCTCTGGCGATCGCCGACATCGCCAAGGAAGCCGGCATGAGCCAGACGCCGTGCTGGCGCCGCATCAAGCGGATGAAGGACGCCGGCGTCATCAAACAGATCGCCGCCCTGGTCGACCGCGAGGCGGTCGGGCTCGAATTCGTCGTCTACACCTTCGTCAAGCTCGGCGTTCCCTCGCTCGACAACATGACCGAGTTCGACCGCAAGGTCGCCACCTGGCCCGAGGTCATCACCTGCGAGCGCGTCACCGGCGCGGTCGACTACCTGATCAAGGTGGTGGCCGAGGACATGAAGTCCTACGACAACTTCCTGCGGATGAAGCTGCTCGACAACAACCTCGTCACCGACGTCCAGTCGCACATCGTCGTCGCCACGGTGAAGGAGACCCCGAGCCTGCCGCTGCGGGAGAATTGATCGGTTCGAGGCGCCGCGCCTTGCGCCGCGCCGTGCGCTCCGTCAGTCGCGGCCGTTCGGCTCGCCGCCGCCGAGGTCCGAGGGCGCGTCGTGATGGTGGTGAGGGTTCGCCGCGCGGGCACGCCCCGGTCTGCGGTCGGCATCGTCGCGATGACCGGACGCGATCTCGACCCCGCCGGAGCCGTCCCCCGGGAAATGCCTCTCCACCCGCTCGCCGCGCAGGCCGAGAAGGCCGACCACCACCAGCACGGCGCCGAGGACGTGCGCCGGCCAGGCGGCGCGGACACCGGTGACGAGCCCTTCGCCGACCGCCAGGGTGAGGCCGGAGACCGCCAGGCCGAGGCCGATCAGGAAAAGCGCGACGCGCCGATCGCCCATGCCCCCATCCTCTCCGCCACCCGTGGTCAGCGCTGTCGGTCGTTGTCGGAGATCGACCCCGGCCGCCCGCCTTCGGCCTTCGGCTTCTCGCCGAACTTCAGCCAACCGAGGAAGATCAGGATCAGGCCGACGGCGATGATCGGCGTGTTGCCGTCGAGCCCCATGCCGTAGCCGAGATAGTTGACCGCCCCCAGAACCAGCATGCCGAGGCCGAAGAAGATCAGAATGCCGCCGATCAGTTTCACACCCATCATCGCCTCACGAAGCGTTCCGCCCGGAAGGGCGTGAGATCCACCGTCGGCTTTTCACCCGAGATCGCCTCGGCGATCAAGCGTCCCGAGATCGGGCCGTGGGTGAAGCCGAGATGAGCGTGGCCGAAATCGAGCCACATGTCGGGCACGCCCGGCGCCGGGCCGATGATCGGCAACCCGTCGGGCAACGCCGGCCGCTTGCCCAGCCAGGGCTCGGGATCGTTCTCCGCTCCGAGCGGGAAGAGGGCGCCGGCGACCGGCTTCAACCGCTCGAGCTGCACCGGGGTCGGCGGCGCGTCGCGTTCCGCGAGCTCGATGCCGGTGGTCAGGCGGATGCCCTTCAGCATCGGCGTGATCAGATACCCCTTCTCGACGTCGACGATCGGCCGCTTCAACTGCGCCTCGCCCTTCGGTGCGAAGTGCATGTGGTAACCGCGCTTGGAGACGAGCGGGAAGCGCAGGTCGAACCGATCGAGCAGGTCGTTCGACCAGGGTCCGAGCGCCACGACCACGTGCGTGCCGGAGACGTCGCCGGCCTCGGTGGTGACGACCCAGCCCTCCGAGCCGCGACGGAGCGAGCGCGCGTCGCCGCGCGCCACCACGCCGCCACGGCCGACGAAGAGATCGCCGTAGGCCTTGGTCACGCCCTCCGGCCAGCTGACCGACTGCGTCTCCGGCCAGAACACCGCCCCGACCCCTACCGGGTTGAGGTCCGGCTCCAGCTCCTTGAGCTCCGGAATGGTCAGGTGGCGGTATTCGATGCCGTACTGGTCGGCGAAATCGTGCAGGCTCGCCGCGTCCGCCAGCCCCTTGTGGCTGCGATAGAGACGCACCCAACCGGTCTCGCGGAAGAAGGCCTCGGCCCCCGCCTCGCGCGCCAGAGCCCGATGCTCGGGGATCGAATGGCGGCTGAGCAGCTCGACGGCGGCAGCGAAGCGGACGATGCCGGCGGCATCGGTCGCCCGGCGGAGCTGCCACAGCCAGGGCAGGATCTTGGGCAGGAAGGAAAGATGGTAGTGCGCCTCGGTCGACAGGTTGAGTCCGTAGCGGACGAGCGCGCCGATCTCGCGCGGGAAGGCAACCGGCACCAGCCCTTCGCGCTCGATGACGCCGGCATTGCCGTAGCTCGTCTCCTCGCCGATGCCGCGCCGGTCGACCAGTACGACCCGCTTGCCCTTGGCCTGCAGGTGCAGGGCGGCGGAGGTGCCGACCATGCCGGCGCCGAGGACGATCACATCGGTGGAAATCAAGGGTGCCTCCGGGCGAAGGGCGGCGCGGCACGGGACGGAAACCCGGCGCGCGATCGCCGCGGATCGTGCCCGCCCGTCCGGCGCGACGCAAGGGACGATGACGCGATGCGGTCATGCGACGCGACGGCACGTCGTCCCCGGTGATCACATTCGGAACTGGGCTGCCGGATATGAGCGCGGGTCTCGCGGGAGCGGGCGCGGCCGGCAGGTTCACTCCCCCCGGAGGGGAGCACGCCGTCCACGATACCCGACTTCCGACACCCGGACATACCCCGGCGAAACGCCATTGCCCGCCCCGCGACCTCGGTCGAGTTGAGCCGGCGGCCCGTTCCTGCTACTCCCCGACCCGAGATTTCCGCCCGACCCCGAGGTGCCCCATGATCCCGCGCTATTCGCGCCCCGAGATGACCGCCATCTGGGAGCCGCAGTCCCGTTTCCGCATCTGGTTCGAGATCGAGGCGCACGCCACCGATGCGCTCGCCGAGCTCGGTGTCGTGCCGAAGTCGGACGCGGAGGAGATCTGGAGACGAGCGAAGGACGCCACCTTCGACGTCGCCCGCATCGACGAGATCGAGGCTGTGACCAAGCACGACGTCATCGCCTTCCTCACTCATCTCGCCGAGATCGTCGGCCCCTCGGCCCGCTTCGTCCATCAGGGCATGACCTCGTCGGACGTGCTCGACACCTGCCTGTCGGTGCAGTTGAAACGCGCCGCCGATCTTCTCATCGCCGGCGTCGACCGGGTGCTCGCCGCCCTGAAGACCCGCGCCTACGAGCACAAGCACACGCCGACCATCGGCCGCTCCCACGGCATCCACGCCGAGCCGGTGACCTTCGGCCTCAAGCTCGCGGAAAGCTTCGCGGAGTTCACCCGCAACCGCGCCCGGCTGGTGCAGGCACGCGACGAGATCGCCACCTGCGCCATCTCGGGTGCGGTCGGCACCTTCGCCAACATCGACCCGCGGGTCGAGGCGCATGTCGCCGAGAAGATGGGGCTGACCATCGAGCCGGTCTCGACCCAGGTCATCCCGCGCGATCGCCATGCGATGTTCTTCGCCGTGCTCGGCGTCGTCGCCTCGTCGATCGAGCGCGTCGCCATCGAGATCCGCCACCTGCAGCGCACCGAGGTGCTGGAAGCGGAGGAGTATTTCTCCCCCGGCCAGAAGGGCTCCTCGGCGATGCCGCACAAGCGCAACCCGGTCTTGACCGAGAACCTCACCGGCCTCGCCCGCATGGTCCGCGCCTACGCCATGCCGGCGATGGAGAACGTCGCGCTCTGGCACGAGCGCGACATCTCCCACTCTTCGGTCGAGCGCATGATCGGCCCCGACGCCACGATCACGCTGGATTTCGCCCTGAACCGCCTCGCCGGCGTGATCGAGAAGCTGGTGGTCTATCCCGAGCGCATGGAAGGCAACATGAACCGCCTCGGCGGCCTCGTGCACTCGCAGCGCATCCTGCTCGCGCTCACCCAGGCCGGCGTCTCCCGCGAGGACGCCTATCGCCTCGTCCAGCGCAACGCCATGAAGGTGTGGGACAGCTACCAGAAGACCGGTTCCGCCACCGTCGACTTCCTCGAGGAGCTGCTCGCCGACGCCGACGTCCGCAAGGCGCTCACCGAGGCCGAGATCCGCGAGAAGTTCGACCTCGGCTATCACCTCAAGCACGTCGACACGATCTTCGCCCGGGTGTTCGGGGAGAGTTGAGACGGAGGGGCAAACAATACTGACGTGGCCAAGCTTTCCGGCCACGTCAATCATCTATTCAGGAAGATTCTGAGCAGGATTCTCCACCGCCCACAGGCATTCAGAATATCTATTCAAGCACCAATTCTTGAAATCGTGCGGAGCTAGATTTTTGAATCCATTTTCTTTCATTTTCTTGTAATCAAATATTATAGAAAACAATTTGAATGCAATATCTTCCTTTGAGGACGAGGATAAATCAACATTGATGGTGTCTGACATGACCAATACTCCCCAAGAGGATTGAGCATAAGCAATACACTAACCGATTTAAGGGTAGATTCAACCACGAATTGATTGGACGCGGGAGCCATGAGTTGAAGTTTGAGGGGCTTTTGGTGCCTCATGGTAAGCGGCCAAGAACCACATTTGGTGGAATCCCGGAAATCGAACATAGTCTCGCGCACTCTCGGATCCGAGGCCCCGCCCATGTCCTTCTCGCTCGCCGACGTCGACGTCCTGCTGATCCCCGGCCGGGGCAACTCGAACGAATTCCACTGGATGGCGGCCTGGGCCGGGGCGATCCCCAATTCCTCGCGCGTCCTTCAGGCCGAATGGGAGAAGCCGCAGCCGGCCGATTGGATCGCCCGCCTCGACGCCGCGATCCGCGCCACGCCGCGCCGCTGTGTCCTCGTCGGCCACTCTCTCGCCGTCGCCACCATCGTCAAATGGGCCGATGCGGCCTCCGCCGCCGACCTCGTCAAGGTGGCCGGTGCGCTGCTCGTCTCGCCGACCAACGTCGAGGATCCCGACCCCTCCTTCGACACGGTGCGCCCCTTCGCGCCGATGCCGATGAACCGCCTTCCCTTTCCCACCATGGTGCTGGCGTCGCGCGACGACCCGCGCGTCACCTTCGCCCGCGCCGGCGAATGCGCGAGTGCCTGGGGCGCCGAACTGGTCGACGTCGGTGAGCTCGGTCACATCGGCAACGTTCAGCGCCTCGGCATCTGGCCGGAAGGCCTGATCCACCTCGGCCGCCTCCTCGATCGTATCGGGTGACGGCGATGCGCCTCGCCACCGGCTCGCGCCGAGGTCGCGGCAGGTGAGACGCGCGCCTCAATAGCCGCGCGCCGGCCCGCTCTCGTCCACGGGCTCGCCCATCTCGGAGCGCATCGCCGCGACGCCGGCGGCGACGTACATGCCGTCGAGTCCGAGGGTGACGAAGGCGAAACCCTTGGCGCGGAAGGCGCGGGCATAGGCCGCCGCGCCGCCGAAGATGCCTGCGATCTTGCCGGCTTTTCGCGCCGCCGCGGCGATGCGGTCGAGCGCCGCGTCGACTTGCCGGTCGAGGACGTCGATGCGCGCCCCGTCGGTCAGCGCGATCGACAGGTCGTTCGGTCCGATGAAGACGCCGTCGAGCCCCTCGACCGCCAGGATCTCGTCGATCGCCTCGACCGCCTCACGCGTCTCGATCATGGCGAGTGCCAACGTCGCCTCGTTCGCGCCGTGGAGATAATCGGTCGGCGTCTCGACCCCGAAGAGCGACATCGCCGTCCCCGCCCCCCACGAGCGCCGGCCGGTCGGCGGATACTTCACCTGGGCGACGAAGGCGCGCGCCTCCGCCGCCGTGTCGATCATCGGCGCGATCGCCCCGACCGCCCCGACGTCGAGCGCCCGGGCGGCCATGGCGAAGTCGCCGACCGGGAGCCGCACCAGGGCCGGCTTGCCGGCCCGGGTCACCGCCGCGATGGTCGGCACGATCGAGGCGGCGTCGAGCAGCCCGTGCTGCACGTCGAGCACCACCGCGTCGAGCGGCTGGTGCGCCAGCGCCTCGGCGAAGCCGGGCTCCGGCAGGCAGAACCACCCGCCGAGCGCCCGCTCGCCGCGCCTCAGCCGGCCGGCGAGGGCGAGCGCGGGATGGATCCGGGAAAGCTCGGTCATGGGTTCGCCTCGTCGCGCAATGGGCCTTTCGCCTCGTGCCACGAGAAATTCCTTCTGGCAACGCCCGGCGGCCGCGCTCGACCATCACCCGCCATGAAAAAGCGCGCGGACCCTACCGGATCCGCGCGCCGAAAGCGTCGCTCGAACGAGCGAGGGCCCGTCTCAGCCGGTCTTCTTCACCTGCTCGATCGCCTCGGCCAGGAGTTCCTCCATGGCGCGGCGGATCTGGTGGTCGGACTGGGCGACCGACGCCGCGTCGAGGTCGCCGCGGATCTTGCGGAAGACGTCCTCGTCACCGGCCTCCTGGAAGTCGGCTTCGACCACCGACTTGGCGTAGGCCGCGGCCTCGTCGCCGGAGAGCCCGAGCTTCTCCGCCGCCCACAGGCCGAGCAGCTTGTTGCGCCGCACGGTGGCCTTGAATTGCAGCTCTTCGTCGTGGGCGAACTTCTTTTCGAAGGCCTCTTCGCGCTTGTCGAACGTGGTCATGTCCTGAAAACTCCTGGAAAACCGCGAAGGCATCGCGTATACGGGGGCCCTTGTCGAGGCACAGATAGCGCTCGGCGACCCGCAAATCAACGGGACCTTCGACGACCCCTCGTCGCATGGCTCCACCGCATCGTGTCCCTGCCTCCCCGCGCAGCGCCCCACGGCCGCTCGCATTGTGGAGACGGGTCGTATCGGATACTGTGGGTTCGTCGGCGCGCGGGGCGTGGAGGAGATTCCTTCGCACCCGCGCGTCGTCCTTCGGTGGCGGCCGGTCGAGAACACCGGGTCTTCCCGGGAGGCGTCCGCACTCTCGACGTCGATGCGCCCCGATCGCCGATCGGGTGCGCGACAGCGGGCCCCCCCCTCCCGGGGGCGGCTCCATCTCGGAGGCCTCCGGCCTAATGGATTTCCCCTTCAGACCACGGTACGTTCCCATGAATCGTCGGCGCCGCATCTACGAAGGCAAGGCCAAGATCCTCTACGAGGGTCCCGAGCCCGGTACGCTCATCCAGCACTTCAAGGATGACGCCACCGCGTTCAACGCCAAGAAGCACGCCGTCATCGACGGTAAGGGCGTGCTCAACAACCGCATCTCCGAGTTCATCTTCAATCAGCTGAACGCGCTCGGCGTGCCCACCCACTTCATCAAGCGGCTCAACATGCGCGAACAGCTGATTCGCGAGGTCGAGATCATTCCGCTCGAGGTGGTGGTGCGCAACGTCGCCGCCGGCTCGCTGTCGACTCGCCTCGGCATCCCCGAGGGCACCCAGCTGCCGCGCTCGATCATCGAATTCTACTACAAGAACGACGAGCTCAACGACCCGATGGTGTCGGAGGAGCACATCACCGCCTTCGGCTGGGCCTCTCCGCAGGACATCGACGACGTGATGGCGCTCGCCATCCGCGTCAACGACTTCCTCTCCGGCCTCTTCCTCGGCGTCGGCATCCGCCTCGTCGACTTCAAGCTGGAGTTCGGCCGCTTGTGGGAAGGCGACATGATGCGCATCGTGCTGGCCGACGAGATCTCGCCCGACAACTGCCGTCTGTGGGACCAGTCCTCCGGCGACAAGCTCGACAAGGACCGCTTCCGTCGCGACCTCGGCGGCATGCTCGAGGCCTACCAGGAAGTCGCCCGCCGCCTCGGCATCCTCAACGACAACACCACCCCCCCGCCCGCCGGCGGTCCGACGCTGGTGCAGTGAGGCACGCGCCCGTCGTCCCTGCGACCGTGTTCGAAACGAAGCGGCCGGCGTCTCTGGCGCCGGCCGCTTCGTTCGCTCTGCCGACGAAGGGCTCGTACCTGACCGCCGTCATGCCCGGCCTCGAGCCGGGCACCCATGAGCCGGTGAAAACATGCGCCCCCGGCTCGAGACGGGGATGACGCCCGGAATGTCGTGAGGCCTTTCGGCGACCCGAACGAAGCGGGCGGCGTTTCCCGTCGGATCGCCACCGCGCCGCCCTCCTCGCTCAGCGATA
>JAOTSD010000132.1 GCA_030247555.1 Siculibacillus sp.
GCCGTGACGGCGAACTTGTTCCAGGGACAGACGGCGAGGCAATCGTCGCAGCCGTAGATGCGATTGCCGATCGCGGCGCGCAACTCGAACGGGATCGGGCCGGGATGCTCGATGGTCAGGTAGGAGATGCAGCGCCGGGCGTCGAGGCGGAAGGGGGCCGGGAAGGCGTCGGTCGGACAGGCGTCGAGGCAGGCGCGACACGAGCCGCAACGGACCGGTTCGGGCTCGTCGGGCGCGAGGTCGAGGGTGGTGTAGATCACGCCGAGGAAGAACCAGCCGCCGATCCGTCGCGACACGGCGAGGGTGTTGCGGCCCTGCCAGGCGATGCCGGCGGCGGCGGCGAGCGGCTTCTCCATGACCGGGGCGGTGTCGACGAAGACCTTGACGTCACCGGTCGTTCCGGCTCGGCGCGCCTCGGCGACGAGGCCGCCGGCGAGTTCCTTGAGCTTGCCCTTGACCACGTCGTGGTAGTCGCGGTTGCGGGCATAAGCGGAGATCACGCCGCGGTCCGGCTTCGAAAGCGCGGCGAGCGGGTCGCGGTCCGGCCCGTAGTCGAAGGCGACGACGACGATCGAGCGGACCTCGCTCCACAGGCCGCGGGGCGAGGCCCGCCGTTCCGCCGTCTCGGCCATCCAGGCCATGGTGCCGTGGTACCCGGCGGCGAGGAACCCGCGAAGGTCGGCGGAAAGATCGGGAAGGCGCGCGGGGGAGGTGACGCCGAGGGCCGAGAAGCCGAGCCGCGACGCTTCGGCGTCGAGGCGTCGGCGCAGCCGCGCCCGTGTCCGCTCGATCCGTGAGCCGTCGGCGACTTCGGCCGTCATGGCGACTCCTTCGTCGAGGGCGCTCGATGTCGGCATTAGCTTCGCCGGCTCAGTTCCTGTCTTCCGGCAGCACCGGCAGGGGTTGGAACTCGATTCCCTCCTCGGTCAGGGCCGACACCTCGTCGGAGGTCGCCTCGCCGTAGATGCCGCGATGGTCGACCTCGCCGTGGTGCATGCGGCGCGCCTCTTCGGCGAAGCGGTCGCCGACGTAGGTGGCGTTCTCGGTCACCTTCTTGCGGATCTCGCGCATCGCCTCGAGCATCATCTTCTGGGCCGGGTCGGGCAGCATCACAGCTTGGCGTTTCGACGCCTCCTCGCGCTCGTCCCGGGCCTTGGCAGACCGGACGTTCGGCGCCATCAGCGCCCGGCGCACCCGGGCCGAGCCGCAGGTCGGACAGGCGACGAGGCCCTTGGCGACCTGAGCGTCGAAATCACCGGAGGAGCGGAACCAGCCCTCGAAATCGTGCTCGGCTTCGCAGATCAGCGTGTAGTGGATCATGGCGCGGCACCCCCGGAGGCGCCGAGCGCGAAGGGACGGTCGTGCGACAGGGAGGGCACGCGGCCGCGCACCGCGGCGACCTCGCCGACGTCGACGTCGGCGAAGATCACAGCGGGCTCGACGCCGGCCTCGGCGACGATTCGGCCCCAAGGGTCGATCGCCAGCGAGTGACCGAAGGTCTCGCGCCCGTTCTCGTGCAGCCCGGCTTGGGCGGCGGCGAGCACCCAGCATCCGGTCTCGATCGCCCGGGCGCGCAGCAACGTGTGCCAATGCGCCTCGCCGGTCGGCCGGGTGAAGGCGGCCGGAACGGTCAGTACCTCGGCGCCGCCCTGCTTGGCGAGGCTGCGGAAGAGGTGGGGAAAGCGCAGGTCGTAGCAGATGGTGAGGCCGAGGCGGCAGAAGGGCAGATCGACGGTCACGGCCTCGGCGCCGGCGACGTAGCGGGCGCTCTCGCGATAGACCTGCCCGTCGGCGAGCTGGACGTCGAAGAGATGGATCTTGTCGTAGCGCGCCGCGATCTCGCCGGAGGGGGTGATGACGTAGGCGCGATTCGCCGCCTTGGCGCCGTCGCCGACCTTGATCGCCAGGCTGCCGATGTGGAGGTGGATGCCGAGCTCGCGGGCGAGCCGGCGGCCATGGGCCAGCGTGACGTCGCCGGCCTCGTCGGTCAGCGTGGCGAAGAGGCGTTGCGGGTCCTCGTCCATGATGCCGGTGGTCTCCGGCGTCTGGACATAGGTGGCGCCTCCGGCCGCCGCCGCGCGCACCAGCCGATCCATCGCCGCGACGTTGTCGGCGACGGATCGGGAAGCGGTCATCTGGACCAGGGCGGCGCGGAATGTCGACATCGTTCCTCCGTGGGCGCGGGTGGCGTCCCGTTCAGGCGGTCTCGCCGGCGAGCAGCGGGTCGAGGCCGCCGCGGTCGTCGAGGTCGTGCAGATCGTCACAGCCGCCGACGTGCGTGCCGCCGACGTAGATCTGCGGGAAGGTGTTGCGGCCCGACACCTTCATCATCTCGGCTCGGTACTGCGGGTTCGAAGAGGCGTTGCGCTCCTCGAACTCGACGCCCTTGGCGCGCAGCAGCGCCTTGGCGGCGGAGCAGTAGCCGCAATGATCGCGGGTATAGATGAGGATGTGGGGTCTCACCATGACGATTCCTCGTTCGGCGCGCTTCGGCGCCACGGTTTCGGCCGTTCATATCGTGATCGGCCCGCCCGGGGCAACCCGCGCGAAGGTGAGGACGTCGACCCGCGTCGCACCCGCCCGCCGCAGCGCCCGCGTCGCCGCGCTCGCCGTGGCGCCGGTGGTCAGCACGTCGTCGACCAGCACCACCCGCCGGCCGGCGATGGCGGGGCGGTGCGCCGGGTCGACGCGGAAGGCGCCGCGGACGTTCTCCTCGCGCTCCCGCTCGCCCAACCCGACCTGCGGCCGGGTCGCCCGGACGCGGGTGAGGGCGGTGAGGTCGATCGGTACGCCGGACGAGCGTGCGACTTCCCGGGCGATGAGCGCGGCCTGATTGAAGCGGCGGGTCCACAACCGCCGACGATGCAGCGGCAGCGGTACGATCACGTCGGCTTCCGCCGTGAGTTCTCGCCCCGCTCGTGCCGTCATCCGACCGACGAGCCGGGCGAGTTCGGTGCGATCGTGGTATTTGAGCCCCCGGACGATCTCGCGGGCGACGTCCTCGTAGAGCACGGCCGCTCGGGCTCGGTCGAAGACCGGCGGCGCGGCGATCGCCTCGGCCGAGAGCGCGCCCTCGCCGATGTCGTAACCGAAGGGTATGCCGAGGCGCTCGCAATAGGGTCGCTCGATCGGGCGCAGACGCGACCAGCAGGCGGGGCAGAGCCCGTGCGGGGTGGCGACCGGCGTCCGACAGCAGGAACAGACTGGCGGCAAAACGAGGTCGAGCAACCGGCGTCCGGCGCCGCGCCCCAGAAGGGTCGCCCGGGCGAAGAGCCGCCCGATCGCCCCGCCGGCCCCGATCTCATCGTCGTCGCCCACTTCGACCTCCGCGCGCGTCGAAGGAAGACTACTCCTCGCCGGCTCGACGGACGAGACCCGGCGGCCGCGGCGATCGAACGGGAATCGGTCGCAGGTCGTTCAGTTGGCGCTCGAGGCGAGCTTGTTGGTGCCGGGCGACTTCGACATCAAAGCGTCGATGCGCTCGCGCTCGCGCTTGAACTCGGCGAGCACGGGTCCGCCGAGTTCCTTGCCGCGGGGCAGCTTGACGCGCATCGGGTCGACGAAGGCGGAGTTGATCAACACCTCGTAGTGCAGATGCGGGCCGGTCGAGACGCCGGTGGAACCGACGTAGCCGACCACCTGTCCCTGGCGGACGCGCACGCCCTTCTCGACGCCACGGGCGAAGCCGGACATGTGGCCGTAGCCGGTCTCGTAGCCGTTGTTGTGCTGGATGCGGACGTAGCGACCGTAGCCGCCCTTCCAGCCGGCTTCGAGCACCGTACCGTTGCCCGAGGCGAAGATCGGCGTGCCGATGGGCGCGGCCCAGTCGACGCCGGTGTGCATGCGATAGTAGTGATAGACCGGGTGGCGACGGCCGCCGAAGCCGGAGCGGAAGATACCGCCGTCCATCGGCTTGCGCATCAGGAACTTCTTCGCGCTCTTGCCGGCCTCGTCGTAGTAGTCGACCGTACCGTCGTCGGATGAGCGATAGCGGTAGTACCTCTTCGGCTGCCCGTTGACCGAGATCGCGGCGTAGAGGATCTCCTGGCTGGCCTTCGGGTCGGCCTCGTCGTCGGCGGCGTAGAGCACCTCGAACTGGTCGCCGTGGCGGACGCGCTGATTGAAGTCGACGTCGTAGGAATAGATGTCGACCAGTTGCTTGATCAGCTTGCGCGAAATCTGGTTGTCGAGCGCCGTCTGATAGAGGCTGTGGTAGAGCGAAGGAACGCCGCTCGCCTCGGCGACGGTCTCGTCCTCTTCTTCCGCGAACGCGAGGTCGCCGACGCCGGGCTCCTCGGCGCCGACGAAGGCGCCGTAGTCGTCGAGGGCCACGGTGCCGAGGTGGGTGTTGTCGTGGGCGTAGACGGAGATGCGAACCGGCTTCATCCGCTCGCTGTCGTCGATCTTGGCCGTACCGATGCGCACCTTCTGGCCGGGCTCGAGCGCCCGGATGTCGAAGCTCTTGGCGAGCGCCTTGGCGATCTCCGTGGCGGTGCGATCGTCGCCTCCGGCTTCCTTGACCAGCGCCTTCAGGTTGTCGGAACGATCGATGGTGATGGTCTTCTCGTCGAGACCGCCGCCGTTGCGCCCTCCGCCCGCCTCGGCATCGCTCTTGGGAAAGAACGAGACGTTCTCCGGTACGATACGCATGGCCAGCGCCGAGGTGAGGCCCGAGGGCGAAGCGAAGGCGCCGAAGGGGCCGACGTCGGAGACGGCCAGTGCCGCGGTCTGGATCGAGCCGTCGGAGAGGAACCGCGCCTGGTCGGCGACGATGCGTTCGACTTCGGCCGCGCCCATGACGACGTCGGCGTCGAAGGTGGTGGCGTCGGCGGGCAGGTCGCGGGTTCTGAGGGTGATCTCGCCTTCGACGTCGGCATCGTAGAAAGAGGGGTTCTTGGCGCCGGAGCCGCGACCGGAGAGGATGTCGGCGTCGGCGAAGACCTTCAGCGGATTGAAGGGCGGGATCTCGGCGGCGGAATCGGCCTTCTTCATCGTCAGCGGCGCGGCGATGCGGACGAAGGGGCGCACCCGCACGAGGTCGCGATCGCCGATGCGGGTCAGGGTCGAGAGATTGAGCACCTGGCGGGTGCCGACACGTTCGTTGAGGCGGGGCAGGCGGTCGGCCTTGGCCAGAACGCCGGTCCCCATCACCACCGGTGCCTCGATACGGGGCGACTTCTCGGCCGAGCCGACGAGTTCGGCCGGTACCGCGGCGAGCGTGTGTCGGCCGTCGAGGGCGACATAGAGAGCGCCGCCCATGAGGAAGGTCGAGGTGAGCGCGGTGAGGACGGTGCCGGTCATCCAACGAAGCGACACGGCGCGGCGGTCGAAACGGCCGACACCGCCGTCGACGTGCAGGGGCACGTCGTCGCCGAGATCGATCCCGTCGCGTCCTTCCGCCCAGGGCGCCTGTCTCATCTCACCTCGTCGGTCCGCGTTCCGTCGCCGTCCGGTCGCTCGGGATCCCACGGGATTCGTCGCGAACGGCGATGTCGGTGTTTCTGGCCGGTGATCATGGCGGTTCCGCGATGCGCGCGGGAATCGGCCTCGTCGACGCGGGCGAAACACCCGCCGGGAAGGTGCCCCCACGACGGCTCCGCGTCAACGCCGGCTCCGAAAGGGGGACGAGAG
>JAOTSD010000133.1 GCA_030247555.1 Siculibacillus sp.
CTCCTTCAACCAGGCCGGGTTGTTCTCGTTCCAGATCAGGGTGTGGCCGCGCACCGGGATCGCCGCCTCTTCGGCGAAGCGGACGAGGCGTTCGGCGGCGGAGAAGTCCGCCTGCGGCCCGCGCGGCCGCAGGGCGCCGAACTTCATCGACCAATCGGTGGTGAGGAGGCGCGTCTCGCGTCGCAGCAGGTCGGCATAGGCGCGATCGTCGAGCGCGTCGCGATCGAAGGCGGAACCGAAGGTGATGCCGGCACGGGCGGCGACGTCTCCGAGAGAGCCGCCGGCGGCGGCCGAGGGGGCGACGGTACGGACGACGGCGAGCGCAGCGAGGGACCCGGTCAGGAATTCTCGACGGCGCATCGGCGTGTCCTCCTCCCCGGCGCGAGCGACCGTCACCCGAACTGGAACTCGTGCAGGCGGGCGTAGCGGCCGTGGGCGGCGAGGAGCTCCTCGTGGCGGCCCTCCTCCACCACGCGACCGCCCTCGACGACACAGATCCGGTCGGCGCGCTGGATGGTCTGGAGGCGATGGGCGATGACCAGGGTGGTGCGGGTCTCGGCGAGGACGGCGAGCGCCTCCTGGATCGCCCGTTCGCTCTCGGTGTCGAGCGCCGCGGTCGCCTCGTCGAGGAGCAGGATCGGCGCGTCCTCGAGGATGGCGCGGGCGATGGCGATGCGCTGGCGCTGACCACCGGAGAGCTGCAGGCCGTTCTCGCCGACCTGCGAATGGTAGCCGTCGCGGAAGGAGACGATGAAGTCGTGGGCGTGGGCCGCCCTCGCCGCCGCCTCGATCTCGGCCGGGCTCGCGCCGGGCCGGCCGAGGGCGATGTTCTCGGCGACGGTGCCGGCGAAGAGGAAGACGTCCTGCGAGACGAGGCCGATCTTCGAGCGCAACGACCGGCGCGACACGGCGGTGATCGGCGTTCCGTCGACGGTGATCGCACCGGAGCGGGCGTCCCAGAAGCGCAGCAGCAGGGCGAAGACGGTCGACTTGCCGCCGCCGGAAGGACCGACCAGCGCCGTGGTCTTTCCCGCCTCGGCGACGAAGGAGAGGCCGTTCAGCACGTCCTCGCCGTCGCGATAGGCGAAGCGCACGTCGGCGAACTCGACCCGACCGCCGGTGACGGCGAGATCGGGGAGCCCCGCCGGTTCGGCCTCGCGCGCCGGCTGGCCGAGGAACTCGTAGAGGAGGCCGACGCCGACGAGATTGGCGGCGAGTTCGACGTGGACGCGAGCCAGCCGCTTGGCCGGCTCGTAGGCGAGCAGCAACGCGGTGATGAAGGAGAAGAAGGTTCCGGGCGTCGCATCGTTCGACACCACCCGCCAGCCGCCGTAGAGGATGACCCCGGCGACGGCGAAGCCGCCCAGAGTCTCCATCAGCGGCACCGAGCGGGCGCCGACGCGGGCGCGCTTGTCGGCCGCCGCCTGGACCGAGGCGATCTGCCCTTCCATGCGGGTGCGGAACAGTTCTTCGAGTCCGAAGGCCTTGACGACGCGGATGCCGCGCACGGTCTCCTGCATCGTCTCGAGCACCGCCATGCCGCCGGCGAACTCGGTACGCATGATCTTCTTGGCGCGCTTGACCAGCCCCTGCACCCCCCAGACGGCGAGCGGCATGACGATGCCGCCGACGATCGACAACATCGGATCCTGGACGATCATCACGATGAGCAGGCCGAGAAGCGACAGGAAATCGCGGCCGGCGACGGTGATCAGCGCGTTCAGCACCTGCGCCGAGGAGGTGGCGACGAAGGAGAGGCGGCCGACGAACTCGGAAGTGTGGCGCTCGGTGAAGAAGGGGACGTCCATGGCCAGCATGTGGCCGTAGAGGCGGCGCTGGACGGAACCGACGATGGCGTTGGCGATGCGGGTGAGGGTGATCTGCTGGCCGTAGGTGGCGAAGCCCTTGACCGTGTAGAGCACCACCACCGCCCCGGAGAGCATCCAGATCGCCTGCGAATTGCGCGCGATGAAGACCTCGTTGATGACGTCGCGCATCAGGTAGGCGGACAAGGAGGTGGTCGCCGCGATCACCGCCATGAAGGCGAAGGCGAGAAGATAGCCCTTCCAGTGCGCCCGGCCCTGGTCGGCGACGAGGCGGGTGAGCAGCGCCCGACTTTCGAGCTGCGGGGCGGGGCGAGGGGAAGCCTCGGTCATGGACATCCTGGATCGATCGTCGCGCAGGTCCGGCGCGACGCCTCAATGACCCAGATCGCGGCGAAGGGCAATCGTGGCCCGGCGGCAATGTCGCCTTTTCTCGCCGTTCGACCCGAATCAACCCACCTCAGAGACGGGCGCGGGCGTCCTCGAGCACCATGCGCGCCCCCTTCTCGGCGATCATGATCGTCGGCGAATTGGTGTTGCCGGAAGTGATCGCCGGCATCACCGAGGCGTCGATCACCCGGAGCCCCTCGACCGAGCGCACCCTGAGCCGCGCGTCGGTCACCGCCATCGGGTCGGAGGCGAGGCCCATCTTCGCCGTGCCGACGGGATGGAAGATGGTGGTGCCGATGTCGCCCGCCGCCTTCACCAGATCGGCGTCGGCGGTGATCTCCGCCGACGGCAGGAAGGCCGCCGGGCGGAAACGGGCGAGCGACGGGGCCTCGACGATGCGGCGGGCGAAGCGGATCGAATCGACCGCCACTCGCCGGTCCTCGTCGGTCGAAAGATAGTTGGGCGCGATCACCGGGGCCTCGGCCGGGTCGGTCGAGCGGGCATGGATGCTCCCGCGCGAGGTCGGCCTGAGGTTGCACACCGAAACGGTGAAGGCGCCGAAGGGGTGCATCGGTTCGCCGAAGCGGTCGAGCGACAGGGGCTGGATGTGGAATTCGATGTTGGGCGTGGCGAACTCGGGCGAGGAGCGGGTGAAGGCGCCGAACTGCGACGGCGCCATCGCCAGCGGACCACGGCGGAACAGGGCGTATTCGACCCCCATCCAGGCGCGCTTCAAGTAGTTTCGGTAGTCGGTGTTGAGGGTGCGGGTGCCCTCGACCCTGAATATGGTGCGCAGTTGCAGGTGGTCCTGCAGGCTCTCGCCGACGCCGGGAACGTCGGCGACGACGTCGACGCCGAGGCGTTTCAGGCGCTCGGCCGCGCCGACACCGGAGCGCTCGAGGATCGCCGGCGAGGCGACCGCGCCGGCGGCGAGGATCACCTCGGCCCGCGCCCCCACCGTCTGCTCGGTGCCGTCCTTGCGATAGGCGACGCCGGTGGCGCGAGTGCCCTCGAAGAGGACGCGATCGGCGAGGGCGCCGGTGATCACGGTGAGGTTGGGGCGGTCGAGGGCGGGCTTCAGGAAGCCGCGGGCGGCCGACCAGCGCCGGCCGTTCTTCTGGTTGACCTGGAAATAGGACGAGCCCTCGTTGTCGCCGCCGTTGAAGTCGGCGACCTTGGGGATGCCGCATTCGGCCGCGGCGTCGGCGAAGGCGTCGAGGATCTCCCAGCGCATGCGCGGTGCGTCCACCCGCCATTCGCCGCCCGAGCCGTGGATCGCCGAGGCGCCGAGGAAGTGGTCCTCGTGGCCCTTGAAGACGGGGAAGACGTCGTCCCAGCCCCAGCCCTCGAGCCCCATCTGGCGCCAACCGTCGTAGTCGGCGGCCTGACCGCGCAGGTAGAGCATGGCGTTGATCGCCGAGGAGCCGCCCAGCACCCGGCCGCGCGGGTACTTGAGTTTCCGTCCGTTGAGGCCGGGATCGGGCTCGGTCTCGAAGCACCAGTCGGCGCGCGGATTGCCGATGGCGAAGAGATAGCCGACGGGGATGTGGAACCAGATCCAGTCGTCCTTGCCGCCCGCCTCGAGCAGCGCGACGCGGGTCTTGCCGTCGGCCGACAGCCGATTGGCGAGGACGCAGCCGGCGGAACCGCCGCCGACGATGACGTAGTCGAAGGTCTCCATGGCGTTCCTCCCGTGCGGCACGCTTTTCGGGCACTCGTGGTATGCGCGAGTCTCGCGGCGCGCGTCCCTCCCCCCTTGTGGGGGAGGTGGCCCGGCGAAGCCGGGTCGGAGGGGGTCGGCGCGGCACGTTCGGACGGCGAGGCCGTCACATGTGGAGACGACCCCCACCCCGCCCTCCCCCGAACGAAGTCGGATTCATCCGACTTCGCCACTCTGATCTACCCGACTCGGAAACATCCGAATTGGGCCGGGGGGAGGGAATGCTCCGTGCTCGGAGCGAGATCACTTCATCGTCGGGATGACGAAGTCGGCGCCGGAGCGGATGCCGGAGGGCCAGCGGGAGGTCACCGTCTTGGTCTTGGTCCAGAAGCGGAAGCCGTCCATGCCGTGCTGGTTGAGGTCGCCGAAGGACGAGCGCTTCCAGCCGCCGAAGGTGAAGTAGGAGAGCGGCACCGGGATCGGCACGTTGATGCCGACCATGCCGACCTCGACACGGGCGGCGAAGTCGCGCGCCGCGTCGCCGTCCTGGGTGAAGATGGCGGTGCCGTTGCCGTACTCGTGGGCGTTGATCATGCCCAACGCCTCTTCGTAGGTGCCGGCGCGGACGATCGACAGCACCGGGCCGAAGATCTCCTCCTTGTAGATCCGCATGTCGGTGGTGACCTCGTCGAAGAGGCAGCCGCCCATGTACCAGCCGTTCTCGTAGCCCTGCATCTTGAAGCCGCGGCCGTCGACGAGGAGCTTCGCGCCCTCCTTCACACCGAGGTCGACGTAGCCCTTGACCTTCTCGAGGTGGGCTGCGGTGACCAGCGGGCCGAAATCGGCGCCGGCGTCGGTCGAGGGGCCGATCCTGAGGCTCTCGACCCGCGGGAGGAGCTTCTCGAGCAGACGTTCGGCCGTGCCCTTGCCGACCGGGACGGCGACCGAGATCGCCATGCAGCGCTCGCCGGCGGAGCCGTAGCCGGCACCGATGAGGGCGTCGACGGTCTTGTCCATGTCGGCGTCGGGCATCACCACCATGTGGTTCTTGGCGCCGCCGAAACACTGGGCGCGCTTGCCCGCCGCGGTGGCCCGCGCATAGACGTACTGGGCGATCGGTGTCGAGCCGACGAAGCTCACCGCCTTGATGTCGGGGTCGTCGAGGACGGCGTCGACCGCCTCCTTGTCGCCGTTGACGACGTTGAAGATGCCGGCGGGAAGCCCCGCCTCCATCCAGATCTCGGCGAACATCAGCGGCACGCCCGGGTCGCGTTCCGACGGCTTCATGATGAAGGCGTTGCCGGCCGCGATCGCCGGGCCGCACATCCACAACGGGATCATGGCGGGGAAGTTGAACGGCGAGATGCCGGCGACGACGCCGAGTGGCTGACGCATCGAATAGAGGTCGATGCCCGGGCCGGCGTCGGTGGTGTATTCGCCCTTCAGCATGTGGGGCGCACCGATCGCCACCTCGATCACCTCGAGGCCGCGCTGCAGGTCGCCGCGGGCGTCGAGGACGGTCTTGCCGTGCTCGCGGGCGAGCCGAT
>JAOTSD010000007.1 GCA_030247555.1 Siculibacillus sp.
CTTGAGAGTTTGATCCTGGCTCAGAACGAACGCTGGCGGCAGGCTTAACACATGCAAGTCGAGCGGACCTTTCGGGGTCAGCGGCAGACGGGTGAGTAACACGTGGGAATCTACCCTTTGGTACGGAGCAACTCCGGGAAACTGGAGCTGATACCGTATGTGTCCTTCGGGAGAAAGATTTATCGCCAGAGGATGAGCCCGCGTCCGATTAGCTGGTTGGTGTGGTAATGGCGCACCAAGGCGACGATCGGTAGCTGGTCTGAGAGGATGATCAGCCACACTGGGACTGAGACACGGCCCAGACTCCTACGGGAGGCAGCAGTGGGGAATATTGGACAATGGGCGCAAGCCTGATCCAGCCATGCCGCGTGAGTGATGAAGGCCTTAGGGTTGTAAAGCTCTTTCACCCACGACGATAATGACGGTAGTGGGAGAAGAAGCCCCGGCTAACTTCGTGCCAGCAGCCGCGGTAATACGAAGGGGGCTAGCGTTGTTCGGAATCACTGGGCGTAAAGCGTACGTAGGCGGACCGTTAAGTCGGAGGTGAAAGCCTGGGGCTCAACCCCAGAACTGCCTTCGATACTGGCGGTCTCGAGTCCGGGAGAGGTGAGTGGAACTGCCAGTGTAGAGGTGAAATTCGTAGATATTGGCAAGAACACCAGTGGCGAAGGCGGCTCACTGGCCCGGTACTGACGCTGAGGTACGAAAGCGTGGGGAGCAAACAGGATTAGATACCCTGGTAGTCCACGCCGTAAACGATGGAAGCCAGCCGTCGGGCAGCATGCTGTTCGGTGGCGCAGCTAACGCTTTGAGCTTCCCGCCTGGGGAGTACGGTCGCAAGATTAAAACTCAAAGGAATTGACGGGGGCCCGCACAAGCGGTGGAGCATGTGGTTTAATTCGAAGCAACGCGCAGAACCTTACCAGCTCTTGACATCCTGTGACCGCCACGGAGACGTGGTTTTCCCTTCGGGGACACAGAGACAGGTGCTGCATGGCTGTCGTCAGCTCGTGTCGTGAGATGTTGGGTTAAGTCCCGCAACGAGCGCAACCCTCGCCCTCAGTTGCCAGCATTCGGTTGGGCACTCTGGGGGGACTGCCGGTGATAAGCCGAGAGGAAGGTGGGGATGACGTCAAGTCCTCATGGCCCTTACGGGCTGGGCTACACACGTGCTACAATGGCGGTGACAGTGGGCAGCGACCTCGCGAGGGGGAGCCAATCCCAAAAAGCCGTCTCAGTTCGGATTGCACTCTGCAACTCGAGTGCATGAAGTCGGAATCGCTAGTAATCGCGTAACAGCATGACGCGGTGAATACGTTCCCGGGCCTTGTACACACCGCCCGTCACACCATGGGAGTTGGGTTTACCCGAAGGCAGTGCGCTGACCGCAAGGAGGCAGCTGACCACGGTAGGCTCAGCGACTGGGGTGAAGTCGTAACAAGGTAGCCGTAGGGGAACCTGCGGCTGGATCACCTCCTTTCTAAGGAAGGTTCCTCACGATCCTGGTGTCCACCGGAGCGATCCGGTCCACACCTACGGTCGTCTCGAACCTCTTGGAACATCGACCGTCGCATCGGTTTCACGACCTGATGCGAGCGCGTCAACAACGAGCGGGATCCGCCGTCTTCGTCTCTCTTTCTTCTCGGACGAGTTTCCTGCCGCGCGGGTTCGCGCGTCGTTCGGCGCCGTGGGTGCCGGTCGACTGTGCATGGGCCCGTAGCTCAGCTGGTTAGAGCGCGCGCTTGATAAGCGTGAGGTCGAAAGTTCAAATCTTTCCGGGCCCACCAATTCCCCGGCGCCGTTCTTCCTGCGTGGCCGCCTCTGGTGGACGAGCTCGAAGTCGCGGCAGCGAGCTTCGGGCCATCCCGAAAGAGGGGCCATAGCTCAGTTGGGAGAGCGCGTGCTTTGCAAGCATGAGGTCGTCGGTTCGATCCCGTCTGGCTCCACCAAGGATCTGGTGTGAGGCCGGGGGTTCGCTCGTCCGTATCCGTTTCGTCGAGATCGTCTCCGTGAGGGGCGGCATCGGCGTGTTCATCGACATCGTGAAGAGAAGGTTCGTTCGATCGCCGTGGAGGCAACTCCGCGGTGGGTTTCGTCGTCGTGAGGCGACGGTTCAGTCGAGCGAAACTCGTGAATGTATGAGGTCTTTTCTCAGACCGTCGTGTTCGTAGGCTCGGATGAGCGGATGGACATCGACAATGAGAGCGATCAAGTGCCTTAAGGGTATTCGGTGGATGCCTTGGCGCTGAGAGGCGATGAAGGACGTGGTACGCTGCGATAAGCCATGGGGAGCTGCGAACAAGCTTTGATCCGTGGATTTCCGAATGGGGAAACCCACCCGCAAGGGTATCTCGAAAGAGAGGCGAACCCGGGGAACTGAAACATCTAAGTACCCGGAGGAAAGGACATCAACAGAGACTCCGCTAGTAGTGGCGAGCGAACGCGGACCAGGCCAATGCCTGAATGTTTCCAACCGGAACGACTTGGAAAAGTCGGCCGTAGTGGGTGATAGCCCCGTACGGGTGTCGAAGCATTCGGGATACGAGTAGGGCGGGACACGTGAAATCCTGTCTGAACATGGGGGGACCACCCTCCAAGCCTAAGTACTCCTCAGCGACCGATAGCGAACAAGTACCGTGAGGGAAAGGTGAAAAGCACCCCGACGAGGGGAGTGAAACAGTTCCTGAAACCGGATACCTACAAACAGTGGGAGCCCAAGGTTCGTCCTGGGTGACTGCGTACCTTTTGTATAATGGGTCAGCGAGTTGGTCTTACGAGCAAGCTTAAGCCGGTAGGTGTAGGCGCAGCGAAAGCGAGTCTGAACAGGGCGTTCAGTTCGTAGGATCAGACCCGAAACCGAGTGATCTAGCCATGGCCAGGCTGAAGGTGCGGTAACACGCACTGGAGGGCCGAACCGGTGCCTGTTGAAAAAGTCTCGGATGAGCTGTGGCTAGGGGTGAAAGGCCAACCAAACTCGGAGATAGCTGGTTCTCCGCGAAAGCTATTTAGGTAGCGCGTCGGATGAATACTCCCGGGGGTAGAGCACTACATGGGCTAGGGGGTCCTACAGATCTACCAAACCTAAGTAAACTCCGAATACCGGGAAGTACTGTCCGGCAGACACACGGCGGGTGCTAACGTCCGTCGTGAAGAGGGAAAAAACCCTGATCGCCAGCTAAGGCCCCTAATTCGTGGCTAAGTGGGAAAGGATGTGGAGATCCCAAAACAACCAGGATGTTGGCTTAGAAGCAGCCATCATTTAAAGAAAGCGTAACAGCTCACTGGTCTAAACAAGGGTTTCTGCGCCGAAGATGTAACGGGGCTCAAGCCACGAGCCGAAGCTGCGGGCTCGCAAGAGCGGTAGCGGAGCGTTCCCTAAGCCGGTGAAGCGGTAGCCGCGAGGCGCCGTGGAGGTATGGGAAGTGCGAATGCTGACATGAGTAACGATAAAGGGTGTGAGAGACACCCTCGCCGAAAGTCCAAGGGTTCCTGCGTAAAGTTAATCTGCGCAGGGTTAGCCGGCCCCTAAGGCGAGGCCGAAAGGCGTAGTCGATGGGAACGGGGTGAACATTCCCCGGCCTGGGAGCAGTGACGAATCCCGTGTGTTGTACACTCTTATCGGATTGAGTGTGCAGCGAAGGGGTTCCAGGAAACAGCCTCCCGTACAGACCGTACCCGAAACCGACACAGGTGGACTGGTAGAGCATACCAAGGCGCTTGAGAGAACTCTGCTGAAGGAACTCGGCAAATTGCCTCCGTAACTTCGGGATAAGGAGGCCCTGGGCTTGCGCAAGCAGGTTCAGGGGGCACAAGCCAGGGGGTGGCGACTGTTTAGCAAAAACACAGGGCTCTGCGAAGCCGCAAGGCGACGTATAGGGTCTGACGCCTGCCCGGTGCCGGAAGGTTAAGAGGAGAGGTGCAAGCTTTGAATCGAAGCCCCGGTAAACGGCGGCCGTAACTATAACGGTCCTAAGGTAGCGAAATTCCTTGTCGGGTAAGTTCCGACCTGCACGAATGGCGTAACGACTTCCCCGCTGTCTCCAGCAGAGACTCAGTGAAATTGAATTCCCCGTGAAGATGCGGGGTTCCTGCGGTTAGACGGAAAGACCCCGTGCACCTTTACTGCAACTTTGCGCTGGCAGTCGTGTCGGCATGTGTAGGATAGGTGGTAGGCTTTGAAGCGAGGGCGCCAGCTCTCGTGGAGCCAACCTTGAAATACCACCCTTATCGTCATGACTGTCTAACCGCGGCCCAACAGGGTCCGAGACAGCGCATGGTGGGCAGTTTGACTGGGGCGGTCGCCTCCCAAAGAGTAACGGAGGCGCGCGATGGTGGGCTCAGACCGGTCGGAAATCGGTCGTCGAGTGCAATGGCATAAGCCTGCCTGACTGCGAGACTGACAAGTCGAGCAGAGACGAAAGTCGGCCATAGTGATCCGGTGGTCCCACGTGGACGGGCCATCGCTCAACGGATAAAAGGTACGCCGGGGATAACAGGCTGATACTGCCCAAGAGTCCATATCGACGGCAGTGTTTGGCACCTCGATGTCGACTCATCACATCCTGGGGCTGGAGCAGGTCCCAAGGGTTCGGCTGTTCGCCGATTAAAGTGGTACGTGAGTTGGGTTCAGAACGTCGTGAGACAGTTCGGTCCCTATCTGCCGTGGGTGTTCGAGACTTGAGAGGATCTGTCCTTAGTACGAGAGGACCGGGATGGACGTACCACTGGTGGACCTGTTGTCGTGCCAACGGCAGTGCAGGGTAGCTATGTACGGACGGGATAACCGCTGAAGGCATCTAAGCGGGAAACCCACCTCGAAACAAGGTCTCGCCTGAGAGTCGTGGTAGACGACCACGTCGATAGGCCAGATGTGTAAGCACAGTAATGTGTTCAGCTGACTGGTACTAATAGCTCGATCGGCTTGATCGCTCTCATTGTTCATGCCCATTCGAAAGAATGCGACGGTCGAAAGACCCCATACGTTCACGTCACGGATGCTCTTCGCCGGCCTGGTGGTTCTTGCGAGGGGCCCCAACCCGTTCCCATTCCGAACACGGCCGTGAAAACCCTCAGCGCCGATGGTACTTCGTCTCAAGACGCGGGAGAGTAGGTCGCTGCCAGGCCTGCCAAGCGCATCCGCGATCCCCTTCTCATCACGACACGCGTCTCTCCGACATTGTTCCGACCAGCGTCGCCGAGACGAGGCCCCCGAAAACCGACCGGTCTTCGGGGGTTCGACGTGTCCGGGCACCCGTTCCATCCCGAACGGAAAACCCGGACCGACCAATTCCACCGCCACCTCCCCGGGACGAGGACGGCGCAAACCATCCGGACCCGAGCCCGAGGCTCGACGTCCCAAAACCTCACCGCGGGGTGGAGCAGCCCGGTAGCTCGTCAGGCTCATAACCTGAAGGTCGTCGGTTCAAATCCGGCCCCCGCAACCAAATCAAGCCCCCGAGGTCGAATGACCCGGGGGCTTCGTCGTTCCAAACCGCCGAATGCCGCGGATCGGGGACCCGTTGCGCGGTGACGTGACGGTGCTCACAGGGCGTTCCGCTTTCGGAGCCGGCCCTTCGGTTCTCTCCGGCGAGCCCTTCACTGCGGCGATGTCGCGCGGGGCATCGGCCGGCATGTGCTTCCGGCCGGGCGTCGCCGTCCCCCGGGGCGCCCACGAGTGCTCGGCCTCGCGGATGTCCTTGCCCGCCGAACTCGGCGGATCATTCCCGGGGGCTTTCGCCGGTATCCGCGGAACGGGGCGCAGACCGCGATGTTGGCGACGGGGTCTTCGAGGATGGCGGCGATCGGCCCGTCGGAATGATGATCCGATCTCTCGACCCGGTCGTCGAGCCGGGCCGGAACGGATTCCGATCCGGAACGGGTCCAAAGGGCGATGCCCCACGGCACCTCCAACGGTTCTTCGTCCACCGCCGGTGCGAAGTCGGCTAAAGAAACCGCGCCGTCCGGACGTGGACGAGCCGTTGGAGTGTCGTCAGAGGATGCGGCGGCGCAGGTGGGCGCCGGTCTGCTCGACGACGACGACCAGGGCGAAGATCACCAGAATGATGGTCGAGGCGATCTGATAATCGAAGAGATCGAAGGCGACCTTCAACTCGACGCCGATGCCGCCGGCGCCGACGAGGCCGAGCACCACGGAGGAACGGGTGGCCTTCTCCACGCAGAACAGCGAGGTGGCGATGAAGGACGGCATGGCCGCCGGGAAGACCGAGGAGAAGATCAAGCCGGTGCGCGTCGCCCCGATCGCGGAAAGAGCCTCCCGAGAGCCTTCGTCGGTTTCCTCCATCGCTTCGGCGAAGAAGCGGCCGGCGAAGCCGATGGTGTCGATCATGATGGTGAGCACGCCCGCCGGCGGGCCGAGGCCGACGGCGATGACGAAGATCAGCGCCCAGACGAGATCCGGCACCGTGCGGAAGAAGGCGATCAGGGTGCGCATCCCGGCGCGGATGATCGGGTGGGGTGACAGGCGGTCGGCGGCGAACACGGCGAGCGGCAACGACAGCGCCAGGCCGAGGACGACGCCGGCCACCGCCATCTGGAAGGTGCCGAAGAGCGACAAGAGGATGCGATCGATGCCTTCGAGCGACGGCGGCAGCATCTGGCCGACGATCCGCGCGATCGCCGGCACGCCGCGCGCCAACTGATCGAGTCCCAGTCCAGAGCCGGCGAAGCTCGAGATGACGAAGGCGCCGGCGGCGAGCGCCGCGGCGAAGGCGAGGGGATGCGGGCGTTCGAAGCGCGCCGGCACCGATGGTGCGGAGGTCATGGCGTGGTCTCTCCCCCGTCGGTGCGGTCCGGGCCGAAGAAGGCCCGCAGTTCGGTGGCGTCGATCCGGGCGGAGGCGACGTCGAGGGCGACGCGGCCGTCGCGCAGTCCGACGATGCGATCGGAGAAGCGCAGGGCGTGGTCCATGTGATGGGAGACGAAGATCAGCGTGGCGTCGCGCTCGCGGCCGATGCGGAAGAGGAGCCGCATCACCTCGGCGCCGGCGACCGGATCGAGGCTGGCGTCGGGTTCGTCGGCGATGATCAGTTCCGGCCGTTGCATCAGCATGCGCGCCACCGCCACCCGCTGCGACTGGCCGCCGGACAGCGACTGCGCCTTCTGCGGCGCACGATCGGCGAGGCCGACCGCCTCGAGGCAGGCGAGAGCCTCGGCTCGGACCTCGCGGTGGGCCAGCGATTGCAACCAGGTGCGGGGTCCCGAAGCACGCGACTGCACACCGTGGACGACGTTGGTCAGGGCGGAGAGCCGACCGACGAGGTTGTGGCGCTGGAAGACGAAGCCGATGCGGGCTCGCAGCCGGCGCAATTCACGCCGGTCGAGATCGCGGACCGAGTGGTCGAGCATCTCGATCCGCCCGTCGTCGGCCTCGGTCAAGCGGACCAGGGCCCTCAGCAGCGTCGACTTGCCGGTGCCGTTGGCGCCGATGATCGCCAAAGACTCGCCGCGGCGGACGTCGAGATCGAGCCCCTCCCAGACGCGCCGGGTGCCGAACCGCTTGGTCAATCCACGCACCCGCACCACCGGTGCGCCATCGGCGATCGGAGTGTCCGACGGGCGGGCCCCGCGATCGGCGAGACCCGCGTCGATGTCGCCGGGAGCGAACGTGGTGATTTCCACCGGGTCAGTTCCCGATGAACTTGTCGAAGGTGTTGATGCCGACCGCCCGATACATGGCGCGGGTCGAATCGTAGTCCTTGTCGGTCAGGCCGGCTTTGAAGACGCCGCCCTCGTACTTCTTGTTGGCTTCGACGGAGACGACGGCACCCATCAGCTGCGCGCCGTGGTCGACGAAGGTCCTGCGCACCTTCTCGACGACGTCCGAACCGACCTTGGGGGAGGCGATCATCACGTCGTCGGGCAACGGCGCCGACTTCGCCAAGATGGCGAGCTTCAGGTCGGGAAGCTTCTTGGCGGCGCCCTTGATGTCGTTGCCGTTGACGCCGAGGGCGGCGAGGTCGCCGCGGCGCAGGGCTTCGAGCCCGACGTTGGTCTTCACGAAGACCGCCTCGTAGTCGCGATTGTAGACGAGGCCCTGCTCGGTCAGGACGGAGGCCGGGCCGAGGTGGCGAGAGGTCGAGCCGATCTCGTGGAAGGAGACTTTCTTGCCCTTGAGGTCGGCGGCGGTCTTCACCGGGCCGTCGGCCAATACCACCACGTGGGCGAAGTAGTCCGGGCGCTGCCAGGTGACCACCGGCACCGCCTTGGTACGGGCGGCGAAGACGACGTATTCGGCCGGGCCGGTGAGGACGAAGTCGACCTGGTCGGCGGCCATCGCTTCGACGGCGGCGGTGCGACCGGAGACGGGGAAGAACTCGACCTTCAATCCGGAGAGCTTCTCGAACTCGGCCTTGAACGGTCCGAATTCGCGCTGCAGCGTCTCGAGGCCGTCGACGTCGGTGACGGCGAAGCGCAGAACGTCGCGGGCTTCGGCCTGCGGGGCGGCGAGGAGGCCGAGCCCGACGAGGGCGGCGGCGAGGGCGGTCTTGAGCATCGCGTGGGTCTCCCGATCGGATTTCGAGGCGAAGGCGTCGTGCGGCGGGTGCGGTTCTCCGCCACGTTGGTGCCCCGGAATAGGTGTTCACGATGACAGAGCGACGACGGACGTCCGCGGTCGGGCGGGTGGGGTCCGAGCGTCGCCGCGAGGGTGCGGGATCGGCCGGCGAGACGGAGGCGCGTCGCCGGCGCCCGCCGGCCATCCGACTTCGACGAGATCCGCGAAAGACCGTCTGTCGGCGGGCCCGGTCTTGGTCTATTCCGGTTCGGTCGCGGTGGATGCGGTCCGCACCGCCGCGGGAGTCATCGCTCGGAGGACGACATGACGGTTTCCAAACTCGAACGCCTGAGGGAGATGACGACGGTCGTCGCCGACACCGGGGACTTCGAGGCGGTCGGGCGGCTGAAGCCGGTCGACTGCACCACCAATCCGACGCTGGTCCTCAAGGCGATCGCGCTGCCGCATCTCGCCGACGCGGTCGAGGACGCGCTCGCCTGGGGGCGCGGCCTTCCCGGGGCGCGGGAGACCGTGATCGGGGCGGTCGCCGACCGGCTGGCGATCGAGGTCGGCACGCGGCTCGCGGCGCTGGTGCCGGGGCGGGTCTCGACCGAAGTCGACGCCGATCTCTCCTTCGACACGGCGGCCACCGTCGCCAAGGCGCGCGCCATCATCGCCGCCTATGCGGCGCGCGGCATCGGCCGCGATCGCATCCTGATCAAGATCGCCGCGACCTGGGAGGGGATCCGCGCCGCCGAGGTCCTGCAGAAGGAGGGGATCGACTGCAATCTGACGCTGATCTTCTCCTTCGCTCAGGCGGCGGCCTGTGCCGATGCCGGCGCCCAACTGATCTCGCCCTTCGTCGGTCGGATCCTCGATTGGTGGACGAAGGCGACGGGGAAGACCTACGCCGCGGCTGAGGATCCCGGGGTGTCGTCGGTGGCCGCGATCTGGCGCTACTTCAAGGCGCACGGCATCGCCACGGTGGTGATGGGGGCGTCGTTCCGCAACATCGGTGAGATCGAGGAACTGGCGGGCTGCGACCGGTTGACCATCTCGCCGCAGCTTCTGGACGAACTCGCCGCCGACACCGGTCCGCTGGAACGTCGGCTGAGCGCGGGAGTGGGCGCGGATGCGGTGCCGGCACGCTTCACTCTCGACGAGAAGACCTTCCGTTGGGCGATGAACGAGGACGCCATGGCGACCGAGAAGCTCGCCGAGGGCATCCGCCTCTTCGCCCGCGATCTGGCGAGCCTGAAAGGATTGATCGGGCAGCGGCTGTGAGGTCCGTGGAGACGTCGCCGAAACCGCCCCTCGCTTGACCGTTGATCAGGCTTTCGTCGGCGCTCCGCCGTCGAATGCGCGCATTCGCACGCCACAGGAGACACGCCCGGTGCCGACTCTGATCATCCCCCTCGGCCTCGCCTTCCTGATGCTCTCGGTCGGGCTCGAGACACGGCTCGCGGACTTTCGCGCCCTGGCGCGGGCGCGCGTCGGCGTGGTGGTCGGGCTCCTGTCCCAGGTCGTCGGCCTGCCGCTTCTGGCCATGGTGATCGCACGGCTCTTCGACCTTCCCGTCGCGCATGCGGTCGGCCTGGTTCTGGTCGCCGCGGCGCCGGGCGGGGTCACGGCGAATTTCGTCACGTTGATGGCGGCGGGCGATGTGGCGCTGTGCGTCACGATCACCGTCCTCGGCAGTCTGGCGGCGCCGCTCACCGTGCCGCTCGTCGTCGGTTTCGCCTTCGACCTCTTCGCCGGCGACGCGGTGACGCTCTCGCTGCCGCTCGGACCGACGATCGGGGCGGTCTTCGTCACCACGGTGGTGCCGCTCTCCGTCGGCATCGCGCTGGCGGAGCGGCGCCCCGAGATGGTCGCGGTTCTGCGGCCGTCGCTGCGCCGGGCTTCCTTCGTCGTCTTCGTGATGATCGTCGTCACAGCGGTGGCGGCGCAATGGTCGGAACTCGTCGCCTCCTGGCGGGTGGTCGGCGTCGCCGACGTGGTGCTGAACCTCGCGGCGATGGGCGCGTCGGCGGCGCTCGGCCGGGTGGTCGGCGTGTCGGTGCCGGGAGCGGTGGCGCTGTCGATCTCGGCGGGGCTGCGCAACATCGCGCTGGCGCTGACGGTCGCCGTGACCATCCTCGGCCGCCCCGACATCGCCGTCGCGGCGACGGTCCACGTTTTCGTCATGAACGCCACCGCCCTCGCCCTCGTGGCGGCGAGACGGCAGCGGTCGGGCGGCGGCGGAGCGGAGGGCCGCGACGGCTCGGGCGGATCCGCGGCCGGCTGAGATGCGCCCGATGTCGGCTCAGTCGCCCTTCTTTTCCAAGGGGCGAGCCGGATTGCCGACGACGGTCACGCCGGGGGGGACATCCTTTGTCACCACGGCTCCCATGCCGATGACGGCGCCGGCGCCGATGCGCAACGGCTTGCCGGGCCGGCCCTGACGCAGAATCGCCGCCGTGCCGATGTAGACCCCATCTTCGACCACCACGTTGCCGTTGCAGCAGACACGGGGCGCGAAGGTGACGAAGTCGCCGATGACACAGTCATGGGCGACATAGGAATAGATGTTCATGTGGAAGAATCGGCCGATCGTCGCGTTGCTCGTGATCATCGAGTTGGCGCAGATGATCGCTCCTTCGCCGAGAACGTTCTCGTCGTAGATCGTCGTGTTCGGGGCGATCAGCGCCAACGGGATGGCGCCGCGCTCGATCGCCCGCGTGGCGATCTTGCGGCGCAATTCGCCTTCGGCGATGGCGATGTTGAAGAACTTCAGGCCATCCGCGGCGAAGAAGTCGTCCTCCGCCTGAACCGGCAGGCCGTTGAGTGGATCGGCGGCCTCGCGGTCGACGAACTTGAAGTCGCCGATCGACGGTGGCTTCTCGCGGCCGAGTGTCCGCATCGCCAACGGCATGGTTTCTCTGGCGAAACCGCCGGTTCCGAAGAGACCGAAGACACGCTTGCTCAATTCTCCGCCCTCCCTCGGATCACAGGTTGGAAATCTGCTCGCCGGCTCGGACTCCTCGGTCGAGGCGTGAGCCGACGATGTCCCACATCGCCATCGGTGACAGGCCGTTTCCCGGGCGCAGCACGGTCAGGTCGGCCTCGGTGAGGACATGACCCTGCGGTAGGTCGCGAGCCGCCACCACGCTGCGACGGACGATGACGCGATTGGCAAGTTCCGGGCCGCCGGGCTGCTTGATGCCGGTGCCGAGTGCAGATTCGACGGCGCGGATGCCCCTGACCAAATCCGCGAGTTCTCGCGGTTCCACCGATGCCGCATGATCGGGACCGGGCAGGGCACGGTCGAGGGTGAAGTGCTTCTCGATCATGCGGGCACCGCGTGCGACCGCGGCGAAGGACACGGCGAGCCCCTCGGAATGATCCGAGTAACCGACGGGCAGGCCGAAGGCTCGTTCCATCGTCTCCATCGCCCGGAGGTTGGTCCGCTCGATCGGTGCCGGATATTCGGTGGTGCAGTGGAGCAAAGTCACGCGGGAGCCCAGCGCCTCCCAGGCGCGCGGGTCGTGCAGCGTCGCGGCGAAGGCGGAACGTGAAGAGGCGCCTTCGCCGATCATGCCGAACGCGAGAACGCCGAGCGCCTCCTCGACTTCGCCGAGGGTTCCCATCCCGGTGGACAGGATGATCTCCACGCCGGAGCGCGCCGTCGCCAGGAGGAGCGGTGCATTGGTGAGTTCGCCCGAACCGAGCTTGATCCGCTTCTGCGAGAACTCCTTAACCAGCAGGTCGAGACTCGTGGTCTCGCCGGCGGTGGAGAGAAACTCGATGCCACGTTCGGCGCAGCGAGCCATAACGATCCGATGCCCCTCGGGAGAGAGTTCGAGGCGCTTCAGCATCTGGTACTGCGATTCGGTCCGGCCGGTGGTGCGTTCTTGGTAGTCGGCCTTCGGAGCGTCCGGTCGGGCCAGCAGGTCGGCCCGGAAAGTCTGGAATTTGATGACGTCGGCGCCGGCTTCGGCGGCCCGGTCGACCAGTTCCAAGGCCATGTCGATGTCGCCGTTGTGGTTCACACCCGCCTCGGCGATGATGAGGCACGGTCGCGTCATGAAACGAGTTCCTCGTGAACTGGGAGTGTCCCTCGACCGGGCATTCCATCCCACCGAAATGAAATCTGTATCACGGTCTCGCAAGACCCCGACGAAGCCTCGCCGCCTCGGTGGTGCACGAAACAATATCGCGGAGCGACTCTCCGTCGCCGCCGCCGCATTTCTCGCCCCGATGCGAAATTCCCGAGTTTCCGTCCCATTTCGGCGCGAAGCCGATGACTTTCACTAGCGACTCTCTGCCAGTTTGCCAAGCCACCGATAGATGGGAGAGCCGCCGCGGGGCGGGCGGCGGCGGCCTGACCACGCAGTGTTCGTCGACCGCGCCGGCTTGTCCGAAGTCAAGGATGGAGGACGAGAACGGTGTTGTGATGGCAGCGTCGCGGAGAGTCCGGGACGGCAGAGAGGATGCCGCCTTGAGCGCACGGGGTTCACGACGGGGTCTGATGGGCACGCTGCGCCGGTTGTCCGGCCTCGGCGCGCTCGTCTTCGCCGTCGTGTTGCTCGTCGGCACGGCCCGGGTCCATGCGATCTCCCAGGTCCTCGGCGACGATGATCTCTGTTTCGCCATGGGGTTCGCCGGTCTGGGGAAAACGGCGCTTCCGGTCGATCCCGCCGACCTCGCCGACGGCAACCACGCCTGCTGCGATCTCGGCCTGTGTCTCGACGCCTCGGCGTTGCCGCCGATCGAGCCTCCGTTCGCCGCGCCTCGCCGAATCGTTCGCCGTCGGACCCGCCGCGTCGTCGCCGGGTCGCCATCATGCCGGCGGCGCGACGCGGCCAACCGTCCGCGCGGACCTCCGATCCCGTGATCCTCGCCGAACGCGTCGTGATCCCGCCCGGCGGAATCACGCGATCGGGCGAAAGCGAGAGGTTCACGCCGGCCGGTTCCCGTCGTGTCCCACTTCCTTCGTCCGTGGAGCGTTCCGGCCACTCGTCGCGAAGAGCGCGTCGAGGCCGATCGCGTCCGGATCTCCTGCACGGACGGCCGGCCTCCGCCTCGGGCGAAGACGATGGCTCGGTTCGCACGTGTCCTTCCTCCCGATGCGGAAATGTCGCGCCTCGCCTCGGCTTGACGGTGGTCAAGGAGGCGATGCCGCGTTGTGGCAGTGTCCGCCGCGGAAAGGGACGTGACTCGACTTCGGTCGAGCCGGGAGGTCGGACGGATCTCCTCTCCCGAGCCCGGATGCTTCCCCTATGGGTTGCGACCGGGAGCGGCCGGCGGACCCGACCGGACAACCGAGAAGATCTCGCGATCGGAACGCTGCGTTTCGTCGGTCGGCTTCTGCCGTCCGCGAAGGGGTGATCTTTGCCGTCGAACCGGGACGGTGGGGCACGTGGGCGGAAACGACGACGTCGGACGACGGTGAGCGACGCGGATCGACATGAGCAGGAGTGCGATCATGAGATCGTTTCTGAAATTGTCCGTCGCCTTGGGCGTGCTGGCGGGGTTGGGCGGTGCGGCTTGGGCCGACAGCCTCGAAGAGGTGATGAAGCGGCGCGGCCTCAGCCAGAAGGACCTTCTGGCGGCCGCCAAGACCTATACGCCGACCGGAAAACGCGACGAGTTCGTCGCCTTCTCGTCCGGTGGCCAGTCCGGCCAGATCATCGTCTACGGCGTGCCGTCGATGCGCATCCTGAAGTACGTCTCGGTGTTCACGCCCGAGCCCTGGCAGGGCTTCGGCTACGACGACGAATCGAAGAAGATCCTCGCCCAGGGCAAGATCGACGGTCGCGAGATCACCTGGGGCGACACCCACCATCCGGCGATCTCCGAGACCGACGGCAAGCTCGACGGCGAGTGGCTGTTCATCAACGACAAGGCCAACCCGCGCGTCGGCGTCGTGTCGCTGCACGACTTCGAGACCCAGCAGATCGTCGTCAATCCGATCCTGCAGTCCGAACACGGCGGCACCTTCGTCACCCCGAACTCCGAATACGTGCTCGAAGCGGCGCAGTATCCGGGCGTGCTCGGTCGCGGCTACGCGCCGCTCTCCGAGTTCAACGAGAAGTTCCGTGGTGCGATGACCTATTGGAAGTTCGACCGCAAGAAGGGCCGGATCGACGAATCCAAGTCCTTCTCGATCGAGCTGCCGCCCTACACCCAGGATCTGTCGGACGCCGGCAAGGGTCCCTCGGACGGCTGGTCCTTCACCAACTCGTTCTGCGCCGAGCGCTACGTCGGCGGCATCGAGTCCGGCAAGCCGCCGTTCGAAGCGGGCTGCTCGGCCAACGACGCCGACTATCTGCACGTCATCAACTGGAAGAAGGCTGCCGAACTGGTCGCCGCCGGCAAGGCCGGCAAGATCAACGGCCACGACGTGCTGTCGATGAAGACGGCGATCGAAGAGGGCATCCTCTTCCTCATCGCCGAGCCGAAGTCGCCGCACGGCGCCGACGTCACCCCCGACGGCAAGTACATCATCGTCGGTGGCAAGCTCGACACCAACGTCACCGTCTATTCGTGGGAGAAGATCAAGGCGGCCATCGACGCGAAGCAGTTCGCCTCGAAGGACTCCTACGGGATCCCGATCCTCGACATGAAGCAGGTGATCCACACCCAGGTTCAGCTCGGCCTCGGCCCGCTGCACACGCAGTTCGACTCGAAGCCCTGCGTCGCCTACACCTCGCTCTACGTCGACAGCCAGGTCGCCAAGTACGACTACTGTGCCGGCAAGGTGCTCGACAAGATCTCGGTGCACTACAACATCGGCCATCTGATGACGATGGAAGGTGATTCCGCGGCCCCCGCCGGCAAGTATCTCGTCGCTCTGAACAAGCTCGCCATCGACCGCTTCAACCCGGTCGGTCCGCTGCATCCGCAGAACCATCAGCTGATCGACATCAGCGGCGACAAGATGGAACTGCTCTACGACATGCCGATCCCGCTCGGCGAGCCGCACTACGTCACCGCGATCGCGGCCGAGAAGCTGAAGCCGCTCATCCGCTACAAATACGGCACCGACAGCCGCACCGGCGAAGCGAGCCCGCACTCCGTGCGTCCGGGTTCGGAGAAGATCGTCCGTACGCCGGGCAAGGTCGAGGTGTTCGCCACGGCGATCCGCTCGCACTTCACGCCCGAGATCGTCGAAGTGAACGAGGGTGACGAGGTCACCTTCCACATCACCAACGCCGAGCGTGCCCAGGACGAGACCCACGGCTTCACCGTCTCGACCTACACCGGCAACCTCAGCCTCGAGCCGGGCAAGACCGCCTCCGTCACCTTCAAGGCCGAACGGGCGGGCGCCTTCTCCTTCTACTGCACCGAGTTCTGCTCGGCGCTCCACCTGGAGATGGAAGGCTATCTGATGGTCAAGCCGAAGGGTGCGGCGGACGTCACTCCGGCGGCGGTCAAGGACGCGGTCACCTACACCAAGGCCGACTTCGACAAGCAGTACAAGACCAACCTCGACACGCAGGTCGTGATCGACTCGGTGGTCAAGTACATCCTGTCGACCAACTACAAGGACTTCCCGACCGTCGTCGCCCTCGTCGAGGACGCCGTCGACCAGCTCAACTTCGCCAAGGACTCGAAGGACAAGACCGACGCGGCCGCGGCGAAGCAGGACTGGCAGCAGGGAACTCTCTGGGCGAACCAGTGGTGGCAGTACCAGGTCAAGGCGGCCGACATCGGTCTGCGCGTCAAGACCTACCTCGAACAGAACGGCGCCAAGGTCATCGCCAAGTGACGTGATCCTCCCTCGCCCCGCCGGGAGACCGGCGGGGCGGTCGAGACGAAGACGGGGAGGGCGGTCGACCGCCCTCTCTTCGTTCCCGGATCAACCGGGACGGTTCAGGGCGACGCATAGGACGACGAACCTTCGCGGTGCCGCGCCGAAAGGCGGGGGAGGCCGCGACCGAAGCCAACGGCGCGCGTGATGGCGCGACCGATCCGAGGAAGACCGACATGTTGCGAAACGCCACCGGCCTCGTCGCCGCCCTGCTGATCTCATTCGGGGCGGCCCATGCCCAGACCGCCGCTCCCGCCGCCGGCTCGCCCGACGGCAAGGCCCTGTTCGCCTCCAAGACCTGTGTGGCCTGCCACGGCCGCGGCGGCGCCAAGGCGATCCAGATGTATCCCGACCTCGCCGGTCAGGAAGCCAAGTACATGCTGGAGCAGATGAACGACATAGCCGAGGGCAAGCGCCTCTCCGGCCCGGATGCGCGCGGCTATCCGCGCACGCAGGGCATGAAGGACGTGATGCATCTGGTCACCGTCGAAGAGCGCAAGGTGATCGCCGACTACCTCTCGAAGGAACCGGCGCCCAAGCCGCGCAAGCTCGATCCCGCCCCGGACGAGGCGCGACTGGCCCAGGGCAAGGAAGCCTACGTCAAGGGTGGTTGCGTCACCTGCCACGGCGCCGAGGGACTGAAGCCGCTCGTCGGACACCCGTATCTCGGCGGCATGAAGCGCGATTATCTCGTCCTGCAGATGACGGAAATCAGGGACGGCGTCCGGCAGAGTGCCAAACTGAAGACGATGCTGCCCTTCGCCAAGAAGCTCGACGAGGCGAAGATCGCGGTGATCGCCGATTACCTGTCCCAGGTCGAGCGTCCGGCGAAGTGATGCCCGCGGACGGACCCAACGGAGATTCCAGATGAAGAAGTTCCTCTCCACCTCCCTCGCCGCCGTGGTGCTGACGGTCGCGGGCGCGGCGTTCGCCGCCGGCCCGGCCGTCGACAACGCCACCTTCGAAGCCAACAAGCAGAAGAAGGAATGGATGAGCCAAGGCGGTGAGCGTGAAGAAGCGTTGACGCTGAAGCCCGACGTCAAGAACGGCCGCGATGTCTACGAGGTCTGTTCGGCCTGCCACATGCCGGAAGGCTGGGGCCTCACCGACGGCACCTTCCCGCAGCTCGCCGGCCAGCATCGCACCGTCATCATCAAGCAGCTCGCCGACATCCGCGACGGCCACCGCGACAACCCGACCATGTATCCCTTCGCGCTGCCGAGCGAGATCGGCGGCACCCAGGCGATCGCCGACGTGTCGGAATACATCGCGGTGCTGAAGATGAACCCGGACAACGGCGTCGGCAAAGGTGACGACCTCGAGCTCGGCAAGAAGCTCTATGCCGACAACTGCGTGCGCTGTCACGGCGAGGCCGGCGAAGGCAACGCCGAGAAGTACTATCCCCGCATCCAGGCACAGCACTATGAGTACCTGGTTCGCCAGTACCGCTGGATCAAAGAGGGCAAGCGGCGCAACTCGAACCCGGAGATGGTCGAGCAGATCAAGAACTTCACCGATCGCGACACGCTCGCGGTGCTCGACTACGTGTCGCGGCTGAAGCCGTCGGCGGACCTCGTCGCCCCGAAGGGTTGGAAGAACCCCGACTTCCAGTGATCTCCGCGAGGGAGGGGGTGACCCTTCCCTCCTCGGTTCCGCACGAGAGCCGCCGCGCGTCGAGCGTCCGTGCGGCTCTCGTCGTTTTCCACGCGGCTGATCCGCGAGATGCGCGGGTCGGACTTGCCTCATCTCAAGGATAGGGTACAGGTCGCGTGGAATATGGATTTCGGATCGAAGATTTCGGCGCATCGCGTGCCGCCCCATGCAGGAGACCCGATCGATGACGTCCAACGCTCCGACCTCGTCGGCCGCCGCCAAGGGCGGTACCGCAAAGGCCGCTCTCCTCTTCCGTGTCCTGTGTCTGGTGGCGCTGATGGCGCTCGGCGCTTCCTACTTCACCCCGGCCTGGTGGGTGGCCCTCAAGGCGCCGAACTACCCCGAGCACGCCTTTCCCGATGGCGTGAAGATCAATTTCCACGTCGACCGCGTCGCCAACGGCTGCGAATTGCGGGCTTCGAAGGAGATCCTGGAGAAGGAGGCGCTCGACTGCGTGCACGAGATGGACACGATCAACCATTTCGTCGGCATGTATCCGATCGCGTCGGGCGGGCCGGTCGAGAAGCTCCTGTCGCCCTTCCTGTTCTCCTTCATCGGCGTGTGCATCCTCGGCTTCGCCGTGCCCGGAGTGGGGCCGCGACTCACGGTGATGGGCCTCGGCTTCGCCGGCGTCGCGGTGTGGATGACGATGGCGCTCTACACGGCGAACGGGGTGCAGTTCGTCGGCAAGGGCTGGGTCGCCGGCCTCGTCGACAGTCTCGGCCGATCGGAAGACGAGACCAAGGAGGAGAACCTCCATCCGGTCGTCAAGCAGCTCAAGGAATCGTTGGCCAAGTCCGGCATCGCCGTGGGCAACGAGGGTCCCAAGCTCGCCGCCGCCGCCACAAAGGCACAACTCGTCGAGGTGTTGAAGGTGGTGCACGACATGAAGGCGCCGGTCAGCCTGACCGATCCGACGGTGGGCAAGTGGACCGGCCGCGGCATCGACGTCATGGCCTGGCACTATGCGGAGAGCCTCGGGCGCTGGTTCAACGAGCCGGTCAGGAACCAGCGGCTGGTCGCCATCATGACCACCGCCACCCATGTGGTCTACGGCGCGGTGCTCGCCGCGATGCTGATGTTCCTGTGGATCGCCACGCGGCCGCGCTCGCCGCTGTTCCTGGCGATCGCCGCGGTTCCGATCATCCTGCCGATCGGCTTCCTCGCCGAATATTCCGCCTGGCTCTGGTGGTACGGTCACAGCCTCAACGCCATGGGCGCCTTCACGCTGAAGCCCTTCATGCCGACGGTCTTCGGTGACGGCAAGGTGGCGCAGTTCTCGACCCATTCCTATCCGGCGCTGGGCTTCGGCCTGATGATGGTGGTCGGCGTGTCGATGGCGGTGGCGGTGCTGGTGCGGCGCTCGCTGCCGGACGCGGCCAAGGACTGAGCAGGAGACGGCCCGTGAAGATCGGCGCACACCGGGTGTTGCTCTGGGTGAAGAGAGTGACGGTCGCCGGCTTCGCCCTCGGCGTGGTCGGCCTGATCGGAGCCGGCGTGGTGCGCTACGCCGAGATGCGCGGCATCGACGACCTGACCCGCGACGCCGGCTTCGCCGATCACCACCTGCCGGCGCCGGATCCGCGCTCCGAGGACGAGATGGAGGACCTGCGCCGCTTCCCCGCCGGCGCGGTCGCCCTGCAGCCGTTGATCGACGCCACGCCGACCGGCGGGATACTGAGGCTCGAAGCGCGGATCCATGCCGCACCCGGTCGGATCACGCGGACGATGCGCATCGAGGGCGTGCCGGGGGCGATCATCGACGGTGGCGGCATCGGCTCGCTGATCACCGTCGAGGCCGACGACGTCGCCATGACCGGCGTCACCCTGCGCAATTCCGGCGATCGCCACGAAACCACCGACAGCGCCGTTCGGCTGCGCGCCAAGCACGGCAGCTTCAAGGACAACGTCATCGAGGACTGTCTCTTCGGCTTCGAGCTGAAGCAGGCCGACCGCAACATCATCCGCCGCAACCGCATCGGCTCGAAGGATCTGCCCGAGGCGCTGCGCGGCGATGCCGTGCGGGTGTGGTACTCGAACGGCAACATCATCGAGGACAACGACATCGCCCACAGCCGCGACACGGTGATCTGGTATTCGATCGACAACGTCGTCGCCGGCAACCGCATCACCGACAGTCGCTACGGCATCCATCTGATGTACGCCCACAAGAACCGTTTGGAGCGCAACTCGTTCCTGTCGAACACGGTGGGCATCTTCCTGATGTACGCCAACGACAACGACGTCATCGACAACGTCATCCACTACAGCCAGGGGCCGTCGGGCATCGGCATCGGTTTCAAGGAATCGTCGAACACCCGGGTCGAGCACAACGACCTCTTCGCCAATGCGCGCGGGCTGTTCATGGACGCCTCGCCCTACGACCCGGAGGGGTTCAACACCTTCCGCTCGAACCGCATCGCCTACAACGGCACCGCGGTGGCCTTCCATTCCGACTGGGAGGGCAACAGCTTCGAAGCCAACGCCTTCCTCGGCAACCACAGCGGCGTCACCGTCTACGGGACCGGTTCGGCCAACCGCAATCGCTGGTCCGGCAACCTCTGGGACGACTGGGTCGGTTTCGACCGCGACGGCGACGGCGTCGGCGACACGCCCTACGAGAGCTGGAGCTGGGCCGACCGGTTGTGGATGGACGTGCCCGACGCGCAGTTCTTCCGCACCTCGCCCTCGCTCGAGATGATCGACTTCATCGAGCGGCTCGGCTCGCTGACCGAACCGCGACTGATCGTACGAGACGGTTCCCCGCGTCTCGGCATCCCGGAGCCCGACGTCGGTGCCCGAGGCACCAAGCGGCCGGAGAAGACCTCATGACCGATGTGACCGACACCGAGAACGGCGACCGCCCGAACGATCGGCCGAAACGCTCGCGCAAGATCGACGAGGAGCGTCGTCGCTTCCTCCGCTCGATCGCGGTCGGCGGCGCCGTCACCTGCGTGGCGCTCGCCGGCCTGCTGCAACACCGGCTGGCCCACGCCGAACCACGACTGAGGCCGCCGGGATCGCTCGACGAGGAGGCCTTCCTCGCCGCCTGCATCAAGTGCGGGCAGTGCGTCCAGGTCTGTCCGATCGAGGCCATCCGTCTCGGAGACCTCGACGAGGGGCTGGGCAACGGCGTGCCCTACATCGTCGCCCGCGATCAGGCCTGCGATTTCTCCTGCGACGCCACGCAGTGCATCCTCGCCTGCCCGACCGGCGCGCTCTCCCACGAGATCGACAAGAAGGAGCAGGTGAAGATGGGGGTGGCGAAGCTCGTCGAGCCCTCCGCCTGCCTCGCCCGCCAGGGCAAGGGCTGGAAGGGGACGGCGCGCGGCGCCGCCTTCCCGGGCGTGTTGCGCTATCCGGAGGTCGATCGCTGGAACGCCCAGCCGGTCGCCGAGCGACCCTATGATCTGGCGCTGTGCGATCTGTGCGTCCGCCATTGCCCGATCGAGGGCGCGATCGCGCTCGCGCCCTTGCCGGAGGATCCCGGCTCGGCCCGGCGCACGCCGGTCGTCGCCGCGAGCTGCGTCGGCTGCGGCGTCTGCGAGATGATGTGCCCGAGCACGCCCGTCGCGATCCGCATCGAGGTGATGACCACCGGTCGCCAGCCCGAGGGGAGGCACGCATGAGACCCGGATTCGTCGGCCGCACCATCGACGGCCTCGGCCTGCTCTTCGGACGCGAACCGGTGAAGCCGACGCCGGAGGAGATGACCGAAGAGGCGCGCGCCATGCACGCCTTCAAGAAGACGCCGGAGGAGCGCAAGCGCCGCAAGACGGGGATCTTCGCCGAGTTCGACGACCCGAAGCATTCGCAGAAGTGGCGCATCCGCCGCTGGCTGTCGATCTTCGTCGTCAACGGCATCTTCGTCGCCTCCTACTGGACCGACCTGCAGCTGGTGGAAGGCGCACTGACCGCCAGCCGGGTTCTCGGCTTCCATTTCGCCGACCTGAATTCGTCGTTGCAGTTGATGCTCGCCCACAAGCACGTGGTGCTCAACCTGCTGATCGGCATCACCACCGTGCTGCTCATCTATCTGGCCTTCGGCGGCCGCAGCTTCTGTTCGTGGGTCTGCCCCTACCACCCGTTGTCCGAGATCGCCGAGATGGCGCACCGGAAACTGGTCGAGAAGCGGTGGGTGAAGGATCACCCGCTCGATCGGCGACTCAGGACGGTGATGTTCGGCGTCTTCGCCCTGCTCGCCTTCGTCTCCGGCTTCACGCTGTTCGAGACGATCTCGCCGGTCGGCATCCTGTCGCGCTTCTTCACCTACGGGACGGCGTTCGCGCTGATCTGGATCGGGGTGCTGCTGGCCATCGAGGTGTTCTGGTCGCGGCGGATGTGGTGCCGCTACCTATGCCCGATCGGCTTGACTTATGGCATGGTCGGAACGGTCACGCCGGTTAGAGTCGTGCACGACGTGACCCATTGCTTCCACGAAGGCAAATGCCGGGACGTCTGTCTGGTACCGCACGTGCTCGACATGACCAAGCTCGGTTACTCCTCGGAAGTGCGGACGCCGATCGGCCCCGACTGCACCCGTTGCGGCATGTGCCTCGACGTCTGCCCGACCGGCGCGCTGCGCTTCGACATCAAGGGGATCACCCGGGCCGAGACTCCGGCCGAGTGATCCGACCACGGTGGCGGTCGCGGTCGACGCCCGAGGGGGGCGGACGGCGACCACCGGACGGACGGGAGCGTCCGCCGAAGAAGGACGGACGGACACATGATTTCGCTGAAAGGGGTGGTGAAGAGCTTCGGAGCCACCCGCATCCTGAACGGGATCGATCTCGAGGTGCCGACGGGGCAGCGCATCGCGCTGATCGGCTCCAACGGTGCCGGCAAGACCACGCTGTTCCGTTGCCTGCTCGGAGAATACACCCACGAAGGTGCCGTGCTGGTCGGCGGCCGCGACCCGCGGCGCGACCGCACCGACGTGCTGCGTCTCGTCGGTTTCGTGCCGCAGGTGGCGCCGCGGCTGGAAATGCCGGTCGCGGCGTTGATGCGTTACGTCGCCGACGTCACCGGCGGGCGGGTCGAGGACATCGAGGCGATCGCCGCCCGCATGGGGCTCGACGTGGCGCCGATCCGTGGTCGCGCCTTCGTCAAGCTGTCCGGCGGCATGAAGCAGAAACTGCTGATCGCGCTGGCGCTCGGCCGGCCGACGCGGCTCCTGATCCTCGACGAGCCGGCGGCCAACCTCGATCCGGCGGCGCGCGCCGTGCTGTTCGATCTCCTGGCCGAACGGTCGGAGGTGACGATGATCATCTCCTCGCACCGCATCGACGAGATCGCCGCTCTGGTCAATCGGGTGATCGAGCTCGAGCACGGGCGCATCATCCTCGACGACACCGTCACCGATGCCGGGGCTCTCGGCTCGACCTTCGTGGTCCGGCTGACGACCGCCCGTGACGAACCGAGCTTCGCTCGCGCGGCGCGCGAATGGGGATTGGAGGAGACCGGCGAGGGCGCTTGGGCGGGCTCCGTCGCCGGGCCCGATCGGCTGCGTTTCCTCGGCTTCGTCGCTCGTCACGCCGGTCTCGTCAGAGGCTTCTCCCTCGACGAGGACACGGCGAGCCAGGGAGGGGAACGCCGTGCGCTCGCCTCCTCGCCTTGACCACCACGGACGACCGACGCGCCGCGCCGTCGTCGGCGCGGGCCTCGCGATGGCGACGGCGAGCCTGTTGCCGGCCTGCTCGGAAGTGACGCCGGAGCCGCGGAAGATCAAGTGGGGGCGCGACGTCTGCGAGCACTGCCACATGGTCTTCGCCGACCGGCGCTTCGCCGCCCAGATCTGGGATGCGGCGCTGCCGCGCGCCCGCATCTACGACGACTTCGGCTGTGCCGTGCTGGCGGCCGACGAGATGGGGGTGTTGAACCGGGAGGACGTGCGCTTCTGGGTGACCGACGACGCCGACCCGGCCCGCTGGATCGACGCGCGCACCGCGCATTATCGCGACGAGGTGGTCACGCCGATGGGGTATGGCCATTCCGCCGCTTCCACCACCGCAGCACACCCGTTGAGTTTCGCCGAGGCGGCGACCGCCATCCGCGACAAGGCCGCCTGCGAGCACAAGATCTGAGGAGAGAGAGTTGCGCGCCCCAGACACGGTTTCCGCCGCCGCACCCTCGGGTTCGTCCTTCTGGACCGGTTTCGTCGCGACGTTCCGGCTCGAGGTCGCCGAGGCCTTCCGGGCGCGATGGTTCGCCTTCTACGCCCTGGTGTTCTTCGGCCTCGTCGGCCTGCTCCTGGTGTTCGGTCTGACCGAGAGCCGGGTGCTCGGCTTCACCGGCCTGTCGCGCACCCTCGTCACCTACATCCAGCTCACCATGGCGATCCTGCCGGTGTTCATCCTGATCACCACGGTGCGCTCGCTCGCCGGCGACCGCGAGGCGGGCGTCTTCGAATACGTCCTCGGCCTGCCGGTCGGCATCGGCGCCTGGTACGCCGGACGCTTCCTCGGCCGCTATCTGCTGGCGAGCGCGCCGGTGATCGCGGCGTTGCTCGCGGCGGTGATCTACGGCGTGATCCGCGGCGTGCGGGTGCCGTGGCTCGAACTCGGCTTCGACATCGGCCTGCTGCTGGTCATGATCTTCGCCTTCGTCGGGCTCGGCTTCCTGATCTCGGCGCTGACCCGCTCGGTCGACACGGCGCAGACTCTGGCCTTCATCATCTGGCTGGTGCTGGTGCTGGGGCTCGACCTCGTCCTGCTCGGGGCGTTGATCCGCGGCCGTCTGGCGATCGAAGGCGTCGTCGCCATCGCCATGCTCAATCCGTTGCAGGTGTTCCGCACCGGCTCGATGCTGCTCTTCGATCCGCAACTGGTGCTGCTCGGGCCGACGGCCTTCACCGTCTTCGACATCTTCGGGCGCACCGGTTTCATGGTGTGGTCGTTCCTCTATCCGCTGGTCCTCGGCCTTCTCACCGCCGGGGCCGGCTGGGCGATCTTCCGCCGTGGCGATCTGCCGTGAAGGAGCCGTCGATGTCCGATTTCTCCTCCGTCGGCGAACTGACGCGGCCCGGCCTGTGGATCCGGGCGGTGCGGCCGCGGACGCTGTCGATCTCGGTGGCGCCGATCGTCGTCGGGGTGGCGCACGCCTGGGCCACCTTCGGTCGCGTCGCGGTGGTGCCGGTCGCCGCCGCCACGGTCTCGGCACTGGCGATCCAGATCGCCACCAATCTCGCCAACGACGCCGCCGACGGCGAACGCGGCCACGACGGGCCGGCGCGGCTCGGACCGGAACGCGTCACCGGCTCGAAACTGATGACCGCGGCGCAGGTGAAGCGCGGGGCGATCGTCGCCACGCTGGTCGCGGCGCTCTTCGGCCTCGTCGCGGTGTTTCACGGCGGGACGCCGATCCTGATGATCGGGCTGGCGTCGATTCTCGCCGGCTGGGCCTATTCCAACGGGCCGCTACCGATCTCCGCGACCCCGACCGGCGAGTTCTTCGTCGTCGCCTGTTTCGGCGTCGCCGCGGTCGTCGGCATCGAGTGGCTGGCGGCGGGGGCGGTCGGCGGAGCGGCGGCGGCGCTCGGTGTCGCCATCGGCCTGCCGGCGGCGGCGGTGTTGACCGTCAACAATCATCGCGATCGGGCCGAGGACGGGCGCAACGGCCGTCGGACGCTCGCCATCCTTCTCGGCGAGACGGGGTCCAAGTGGCTCTACGCCGGCGAGCTGGTCGCCGCGGTCATGATCGCCGCGGCGGTGGTGGCGCCGGGTGGGCTCGCGGCCACGCTGCTCGTCGCCGCCTGTGTCGTGCCGGCGGCGGTGGCGGCGGTGAAATTGGCGCGCATGCCGGTCGGGCGTGCCCTCAACGGACGGCTGGCGGCCACCGCCGGGTTCCAGATGATGCTCGCCATGGTGATCGCCGTGGCACTGATCGGAGGCGTGTTCTGATGCGCGGTATCGCCCTCGCCCTCACTCTTCTCGCCGCGACGCCGGCCGTCGCCGCCGATCTGGTGGAGAGCGCGCCGAAGCCGGTGTCGATCATCGTCCAAGACCGCGACGGCCGCGATCTCGCACCGTCGGCGCTCGGCGGCAGGCTGACGCTCGTTCATTTCTGGGCGAGCTGGTGCGGCACCTGCCGAACCGAATTCCCGGCGATCGACGCACTCCAGAAGGACATGCGCGAGGAGGGCGTGCGGGTGGCGGCGGTGTCGCTCGATCGGCTCGGCTGGCCGGCGATCGACCGCACCGCGACGGCGCTGGAGCTCCGCGAGGTGACGCTGTTGCACGATCGCAACCGCGAGGCGGCGCAGAAACTCGCCGTGCCGGGGCTGCCGACCACGGTGGTGCTCGACGCCGCCGGTCGCGAGGTGGCGCGCCTCGTCGGCGCCGGCGACTGGGAGGACGAGGGTCTGCGTGCCCGTCTACGGCAACTCGCCGGGAAGTGACGGCGGAGCGGGTCTGCGGCCGTGGTGGATCGCGGCGATGCCGAAGGAGAGGTCGGACCAACCGACCGCCTCGAAGCCGTTGCGGGCGATGATCGCGGCGAAGCCCGACTGGTCGGGGAAGCGGCCGATCGATTCGATCAGATAGCGATAGGCTTCCGTGCGTCCCGACACCACGGTGCCGAGGACGGGGATGGCGGTGCGCGACCACGCCTCGTAGAAGGGCCGCAGCCACCAGCGGGCGCGGGAGAACTCCAGGCAGAAGAACCGGCCGCCGGGCTTCAGCACGCGGTGGATCTCGGCGAGGGCGGCGTCGAGGCGGGTGACGTTGCGGATGCCGAAGGCGATGGTGACGAGGTCGACCGAGGCGTCGGTTATGGGCAGGCTCTCCGCCTCGGCCTCGATCCAGGCGACGGACCCGCCACCGGGGCGGGCGCGACCGACCTCCATCATCGCGGCGCTCGGATCGACGACCGTCACCGTCGCGCCACGGCGGGCGAGGCGGAAGGCGACGTCGCCGGTGCCGCCGGCGAGGTCGAGAGCGATCTCGCCCGGGCGCGGATCGGCTTCGCCGACGAAGCGATCCTTCCAGCCACGGTGGATGCCGAGGCTCATCAGGTCGTTCATCAGATCGTAGCGGCGCGCCACGCCCTCGAATGTGGCGCGGATCAGGGCACGTCGCTCGTCGGGAGCGACCGCGACGCGGCCGAAGGTTCCGGCCAGCGGGTCGTGCGGTCGGCCGGCGTCGTTCAAGACCGCGACTCCAGCACGCCGCGGATCTTCTCCGCCATGCGATCGGCCGGCAGGTTGTGGCTGAGACGGCCGGCGACATTGCCGGAGGGGTCGACGATGAAGACCGAGGCGGTGTGGTCCATGAGATAGGGCTTGCCTTCGCCGACATCGACCTTGGCGAATTTCACCCGCCAGGCTCCGGCCATCTGCCGCAATTCGTCCTGGGTCGGGGTGACGCCGATGAGGCGGGGGTGGAAGAAAGTGACGTAGTTGGCCATCACCTTCGTCGTGTCCCGGTCCGGGTCGACGGTGACGAAGATCGGGGTCAACTTCTCGCCGAGCGGTCCGAGGATGTCGAGCGCCTCCGCCATGGTCTGCAGACCGAGCGGGCAGACGTCGGGGCAGAAGGTGTAGCCGAAATAGACGAGCCTCCAGCCGGACTGGACCTCCTCGGACAGCGGCGTTCCGGTCTGGGTGAGACCGAGGATGCGCTGGTCGGCGGCGGCCGGGGCGGCCGTGGCGAGGAGGAGAGTGGCGGCGAAGGCCCCGAGGAGAGTGCGGCGCGTCGTGGCCATGGGGTACTCCCGTCGTCGGAGGGCCAGCGGTCAGTGGCTGGTGCCCTCGGAGAAGGTGATCTTGTTGAAGACGTTGTACTTGCCGACGGGCTTCCTCATCGGCAGGCGTTTCACCGGCTTCAGCGTCTCGGCATCGTAGACGACGAGCGCGCCGTTCGGATCCCACACCGAGACGAGAGCATGGCGGCCGGAGCGATCGAATTCGGTGTGGGCGGCGATCTTTCCCGGCTCGGGGGCGAGCACGGTGGTGATCGACAGCGTCCGCTTGTCGATGATCTGCATACCGTCCTTCTTCGGCCCCATCATGGCGTCGGCCCAGATGTGGGGCGTCTTCTCGTGGCTGCGCAGGAAGAAGCCGGGGCCGGAGGTGGCGATCGTCCCGGTCACCCGCCAGGTCTCGGCGTCGATGATCGAGATCTTGCCCTCCTTGAGGTGCGGCGCGGCGATGACGCGGCGGCCGTCCTTCACGAAGGTGATGCCGGAGCCGAGGTGGGGCATGCCCGGCAACGGCAGGGTGGCGACGGTGACGCCGTCGTCGAGGCGGACGACCAAGGCGCCGGCGCCGTCGCGCGATGCTCCGAGCAGATGGCGATAGCCCTTGTCGAAGAAGAAGTCGTCGATGGCGTCGGCGACGGCGATGCGACGCAGAGGAAACTCGGGAGTCGCGCCGGACCCCGTGGTCGGGATCTCCCAGACCTCGGGAACGTCCTTCAACGCCGCGACGAAACTCCTGCGGTCGGGCGCCTGATAGACGGCGGAGACGCGGGACGGCGTGCCCTTCTCGTCGGCGACGTCGAACTGCTTCACCGGCGAAAGATCATCCGCCGACAGGATGACCAGGCTCGACGGCAGGTAGTTGGCGGCGGCGATCCACTTGCCGTCCGAGGACAGCGCGATGTTGCGCATGTTGATTCCGGCGCGCGCCTCGGCGACCACCGTGAGGGTCCACAGGTCGTATTTGGTGATCCAACCGTCGCGCGAGCCGAAGAAGACGTGGCGGCCGTCGGGCGTGAACTTCGGCCCGCCGTGGAGGGCGAAGCGCGAGGGGAAACGGGTGATCGGCTCGAAGGTGTCGCCATCGAGTAGGGTGACGTGATGATCGCCGGCCTCGACCACGACGAAGAGATTGAGCGGGTCGGCGTTCCACACCGGCTTCAGCGCTGCCGGGGCGGCGTGGACCTCGCGGCTCGCCTTCACGTCGTCGAGGGTCCAGTTCGGTCGGACCTTCGGCTCCTTCAGCACGAAGGCGGCGATCTCGGCGATCTCGGCGTCGCCGAGTTTGCCGGAGAAGGCCTCCATCTGGGTGGCGGCGCGACCGTTGCGGATGGTCTCGGCGACCTCCGCCGCCTTGATGCGGCCGAGAGAGACCGGCAGGAGCGCCGGGCCCTGGCCGCCGAGGCGCGTCTCGCCGTGGCAGGCGGCGCAATGTTCGCCGTAGAGGGCGGCGGCGTCGGGCTCGGCATGGGCGGCGCCGGCGAGGATCAGCACGGCGAGGACGCCGGCGAGGCCGAGGGCTCCGGCGAGGGTGCGGTCGAGGATCGACAGACGGCGCGTCGGCCGGCGAGGCTCGGTGCGCAGCCAGCGATCGGCGCGGTGGGCGAGATCACGCCACGCGTTGGGGTTCATGGGACGGTCCCCGGAAGGGTGTCACGACGAGACGGTCGCGGCTCTCGGCGAGTCCGATCTCGGCATCGGTGAGGTAGCAGGCGGGATCCTCGGCGAAGGCGTCGCCGGTGAGACGGAAGGCGCGCACCCGGGTGTTGCCGCCGCAGACGTCGAAGAAGGTGCATTCGCCGCAGCGGCCGGAGATCCGGCGCGGGCGTGCCTTGAAGCCGGCCATCAGCGGATCGGAGGTGTCGGCCCAGATCTCGCCGAAAGGGCGCTCCAGCACGTTGCCGAGTGGGTGGTCCCACCAGAAGGTGTCGGGGTGGACCTGACCGAGATTGTCGATGTTGGCGACGTTGACGCCGGAGGCATTGCCGCCCCATTCGGCGAGCTTGGCCCGCATGTGGTCCGTCGCGTCGGGGAAGTTCTCCTTCACCCACATCCAGAGGAAGGCCCCGTCGGCGTCGTTGTTGCCGGTGACGTATTCGCGCTCGGAGCCGGCGAGGACGTCGGCGAGGGCGACGGCGAAGAGCCGGCGCATGGCGTCGCGAGTGGCGGCGAATTCGGCGTCGGTGGCGCGGTTCTTGTTGCCGCGGCCGGACCAGACCAGATGCGAGAGGTAGAACTTGGTCGCCCCCTCGGCGCGCATCAGGTCGAGGAGGGTGGGGAAGCTCTCCTGGTTCTCGGTGGTCATGGTGAAGCGCAGGCCGACCTTGACGCCGCGCGCCGACAAGCGGCGGATGCCGGCGATCGAGGCGTCGAAGGAGCCGGGGCGGCCGCGGAAGCGGTCGTGCACGACGCCGATGCCGTCGAGGCTGACGCCGACGTAGTCGAAGCCGGCTGCGGCGATGCGATCGGCGTGGGCATCGTCGATGAGAGCGCCGTTGGAGGAGAGCGACACGGAGAAGCCGAGCGCCTTCGCCCGATCGCCGATATCGTAGATGTCCGGCCTGAGCAGCGGCTCGCCGCCCGACAGGATGATCGCCGGGACGCGCGCCGCCTTCAGGTCGTCGAGGACGCGAAAAACCTCGGCGCTCGTCAGCTCGCCGGGGAAGTCGACGTCGCCGGAGATCGAGTAACAGTGCCTGCACAGGAGATTGCAGCGGCGGATCAGATTCCAGATCACCACCGGACCGGGTGGATCGCGGCGCGGACCGACCGGGGTCGGCTCGACAAGTTCCTTCAGGAATCGTGACAGACGAAACATCGGCGCCCCCCTCGAGACGATTTCGGGGCGACCATAGGGCCGCAGTTTCGTGGCGGCCTTGACCGATGTCGGGTGCCGGGTTTCCACGCAGGCGGTATCAGCCGACGATCCTGAGCCCGGTCTTCTTGAGGATGCGGGTCGAGTAGAGGATGTCCGAGGCGCGGAGCGAGGGCCCGAGGAGGGTCTCGATCTCGCCGCGCTTCGCCTCGACCTCGTCGCGGCTGCGGCCGTGGACCATGGCGAAGAGATTGTAGGGCCAATCGGGCAGGGCGCGGGGACGACGGTAGCAGTGGGTGACGAAGTCGAGCGCGCCGACGAGGGGGCCGAGCCGGTCGACCTCGCCGTCCTCGACGTCCCACACGGTCATGCCGTTGTGGGCGAGGCCGAGGCGATAATGGTTGGGCACGGCGCCGATACGGCGAACGATGCCGGCCTCCAAGAGGCGCGCGAGCCGGGCGATGACCTCGGCCTCGGTCACGCCCACCGTCACGGCGACGTCGGCATAGGGCGTCGGCGTCAGCGGCAGGCCGCTTTGCGTGGCGGCGACGATGGCGCGGTCGACGGCGTCGAGCGTGGTCCGCGTCATGCCTCGACCCTCATGCCGATGAAATATTCGCGTTCCTTCGGAAAGAGCAGGACTTCGAGGTCGGTCCGCGCCTCGATGGCGCGCCGGGTCGCTTCGATGCCGGCGGGGGTCTCGGTGGCGATGACGAACCACATGTCGAGCGGGTGGTCGCGCTCGTAGTTGTGGGCGATCTCCGGCATGTCCATCAGGATGGCGGCGACCGCGTCGAAACGCTCGGCCGGCACGCGCATCGCGGCGAGCGAGACGGCGCCGCCGAACTTCTCGGCATCGTACATCGGCCCGAAGCGGGAGAGGACGCCGGAGGCGAGGAGCGCACGGAGTCGAGCGAGGAGTTCGTCCTCGCCGAGGCCGAGCGTCTCGGCGACCGCGGCGTAGGGGCGCGGCACGAGCGGGAAGCCGCCCTGCAGCGAGTTGACGATCCGCCGATCGATCTCGTCGAGCACCACGGGGGTCGCAGCCGGTCTCACAGGACCATCCTCGCGCCGGTCTGCTTGAAGCAACGGGTGGAGAAGAGGATACGATGGGCGATCGGCTCGGGCCAGCGGGCGAGGAGCGCGGCGGCCTCGCCCTCGACCGTGGCGCGATCGCGGCCGTGGATCATGGCGTAGAGGCGGTAGGGCCAGCGCTCGCCCGCGGGCCGGCGGCGATAAAGCAGCGTCACCGCCGCGGAGGCGAGGAAGGCGGCGGCGACGTCGTCCACCCGTGTCTCGTCGATGTCGAAGACCACCATGGCGTTGGCGGAAAAGCCGAGCGGGCGGTGGCGCACCACGTAGCCGATCCGTTTGACGATGCCGGCGGCGAGGAGATCGGCGAGTATCGCGGTGACCGCGGCCTCGGTGAGGTCGAGGCGGGCGGCGACCTCGGCGAACGGGCGGGCGACGACCGGCAGGCCGTCGGCGAGAGCGGCGAGCAGGTGCCTCTCCGCCTCGGTCGCAGGACGCTTCGCCGGCGAATGATCGTGCGGCCGATGAGGGCCGTCGAGGGCGAAGCCGAGGTCGATGCGGTATTCGCGTTCGAGCGGCAGATCGAGGACGGCGCAGCCGGTCGCCTCGCGCAGGCGATCGAGCGCGGCGTCGACGGCGCCGCGGTTCGCCCCGGTGGCGACGAACCAGATCGGCAGATCGGGGTGTTCGCGCTCGTAGTTGTGGTTCACCCCGGGCTCGGCCGAGACGATCGCCGCGATCTCGTCGACACGGGTCGCGGGGCAGGCGACGGCGGCGAGCGTCGAGGCGCCGGCGGTGTTGGGGCGGACGACGAGGCCGACGCGGGAGACGACGCCGCGCGCCATCATCTCGGCGGTGGCCTCGACGACGGCCTCCTCGTCGACGCCGATCTCGCCGGCGATCACCGCGAAGGGACGGGGGACCAGCGGCAGACCGCGCTGCCAGTCGTCGAGGAGGCGTTTCTGCAGCGGCGAGAGCAGGGGCGCGTGCATGGAGTCACACTCCGAGGCGGTGGGCGCGCGGGGTGAAGAAGATGCCCGAGGGGCTCTTCGCCGCGATCTCGGCGATCTTGGCGAAGGTGCGGGTCTCGTGGACGTCGATGCGGTCGCGGTCGCGCACCGAGATCCACACCTCGTGGCCGCGCGGCGTGAACTCGAGGTGCAGCACCGCCGGGCCGGGAACGAAGCGGTGCACCACCTTCAGGCTCGGCACGTCGATCACCTCGACGGTGTCGTTCTTCGGGTGGGCGTAGTTCACCCAAACCTGGCGGCCGTCGGGCCTCGCGACGCAGAAGACCGGCTGACCGTGGACGGGGATGCGGCCGACCTCGCGGAAGGTGTCGCGGTCGACGGCGAGCACCTCGTGACGGCCTACGGCGGGGATGAGCAGCAGGTCGCCGGCGGCGCCCCAACCCTCCATGTGCGGCATCTTGTAGACCGGGAGGGGTTGCTCTCCCTTGCCGTAACCGGTGAGCACCTTCTCCGGCTTCGCCCCCGCGGTCCACAGATCGAGACGGGTCAGCGCGTCCTCGCCGAAGAGGCCGGCGACGTACCAGCGTCCGTCCGAGGTGGCGACGCCGTCGTAGGGCAGGCGGCCGATGTCCGGATGCTTCGTCAGCTTCGGGGCGCGGGGATCGGCGAAATCACCGATCCAGATCTCGTCGCCGTCGAGCAGCGACCAGGCGAAGGTGCGGAAGGGCAGGTCGACGAGGCCGACTGTCTTCGACGGCGCGCCGCGCCGGTCGAGCGCCGGAACGTCGGCGACCATCTCCAGCGTCTCGGCATCGAAGACGCGGACGCCGCCGGGGGTGTAGTTCGACACCGCCACCAGTCTGCCGTCGTCGGAGATGGCGCCGCCGATGGCGTTGCCGCCCTGGACCACCCGCTTCACGATTGAGGCGGTGAGGAGATCGACCTTGGTCAGGCCGCCGTCGCGGCCGAAGACGAAGGCGAAACGCTCGGTCCGGTCGAAGACCAGCGAGGCGTGGCTCATGTCGCCGAGGCCCTCGATGCGGGCGAGAACGCTCCGGCCGGTCGTCTCGACGAGGAGGAGCGAGCCGGTGGCGCGCTCGACGACGAGGCCGAGATCGCCGGTGCCGCGCAGGGCGGGTTCGGCGGCGCGGGCGGCGGCGGGCACGAGGCCGGCGACGGCACCGAGACCGGCGGCGCGGAAGAGGCCGCGGCGGGAGGTCGGGCGAGCGGTCATTGCGGCAATCCCTTCTTCAGGGTCTCGGCGATGAACAGGGCTTCGGCCGGGGTGATCAGCCCCTTCCACGGCGGCATCGGCGTGCCGGGGATGCCGTCGAGGATGATCTCGGCGAGCACCTCGGCGGAACGGTCGGAGACGTTCTCGGGCAGCAGCGGCTTGCCGAGGCCGCCCTGCAGGGTGAGGCCGTGGCAGGAGCCGCAATCCTGGACGAGGAGATGGGTCAGGCGGGTGCGGGTCGCCGCGTCCGGCTCGGAACGGGCGGCGGAAATGGGGGTGGCGACGAGGAGGGCGGCGATCGCCAGAGCGGCCGGGAGCGCCGGGAAGATGTGGCGGGTCATTTCGCCGCTCCCTCCACCCTGATGCGGCCGCGCATCCAGGGATGGGGACCGCAGACGTAGTCGTGATCGCCCTCGCCGAGGTCGACGGGCTGCTCGAAGCTCTCGTCGGGGAAGAAGCGCGGGCTCTCCGCCCGGCCGGCGGTCTTGAACCACACCGAATGGGAGGTGCGCTTCTCGACGTTGACGAAGAGAACCTTCTCGCCCGCCTTGACGGTGATCGCCTCGGGGCAGAAGACCTCGCGCCAGGTGGCGACCACCACGGTGCCGGGCGCCGCCGGATGGTCGGCGAGCCAGCCCTTCAGCCGCTGCGCGGCCTCGGCGCAGATCGTGGCACGCTCCTCGGCCGAGAGCCTGACGTCCTGGGCGGCGGCCGGAATGGCCGCCAAGAGCGTCAGGCCCGCCATGACCGCCGCGCGAGAGCGTCGAGACCTCTGGGGGTGGTCGTGACGCCGGAGCCGGGTGCGGGCGGTCATGGCGGATCTCTTCACTTCTTGATGGCGACGATCTCGGCGTCGGAGACCCCGAGGCCGAATTTCAACGCCAGCGACACGTGGTGGAAGCGCGCCGAGGCGTGGTCGTCGTGCAGCGCGATGCCGATGATGTAGGTCTTGCCGGACTCGATCGTCAGTTCCTTGTCGGTCCCCGCCTTCAGGGCGCGCGACATGGTCACCGTCCAGGTGTCGCCGTCGAGCGTGCCGGTGGCTTCGATCGGACTGCCGCCCTCCATGATGCGGTCGGCCAGGACGTAGCCGTGCTCGGGTGCGCCGCCGGAGCGGAAGCGCATCAGGTCGAGGAAGGAGCCGGCCTTCAGGAGCGCGTCGACGTCGGCGGCGGGCTTGAGCTTGTTCCAGCCGCCGCGGGTGCCGGAATCGCCCTTGAGGTCGACCTCGGTGCGAGTGTCGGCGAGATACTTGCGGACGCCGTCGGCGAGGTTCAGCTCGGCCGGGCCGGCCTTGAGTGCGTCGCCCTTCGGGGTGTCGGGCATGGAGCGGGCGTCGGAGTGGCACGAGGTCCAGCAGCCGGCCTGATCGATGCGCTCGATGCCCTCGGTCTTCGACAGGGTGACGGCGAGCTTCACCTGATTGGTGGGGTCGAGTTTGCCGCCCTCGGCGAAGGGCACGGGAACGTGGGCGACGTTCTTCCACTGGAAGCGGAAGTGCAGTTTGTCGGCGTCGAAGACCGACTGGACGGCGACGTCGACGTTGCCGCGCTTGCCCGGGATCGGCGTCGGTTCGGCCTTCTCGCCGGAGACGATCTTGGCGCCCATCTCCTTGGTTTCCTTGAGATGGCATTCGGCGCAGCGGTCGCCCGACTTGAGATAGGTGCGGGCGCCGCCGTGGTCGCGGCCGGTCTGCACCCACTCGTGGGAAGCGATGCCCGGGTAGAAGAGGTTGACGTTCTGCGCCTTGACTCCGGTCCAGTCGACGCCACCGGTCGAAGCGGCGGGGGCGGCGGCCGGCGCCGGGGCGGCCTCGGCGGCGGTGGGCGCCCCCGTGGCGGTGGCCTTGGCGGCGGCGATCTTGGCCTCGGCGGCCTTTTCGATCTCGGCCCTGACTTCCGCGATCCGGTTGGAGGCGATGGTCTCGGCGGCGGCGGTGATCTCGGCCTGCTTGGCCTTCTCGGCGGCGGCTTCCTTGGCCTCGGCGCGGGCGAGGCCGTCCTTGTAGGTCGCCGGGATCGGCCGGGCGAAAGCGGCGACGGGCTTCTCCAGCGCCTCCATCTCGGCGTCGGTCAGACGGTCGCGGATGTTCTTGTGGGCGATGCCCTTGTGGCAGTCGATGCAGGTGTTGCCCGATTCCATCGCCGCCATGTGCTGCTTGCGGGCACGCGGGCGCTGGTTCTCCGGGTTCATGCCCTCGAAGGTGTGACAGTTTCGGCACTCGCGACTGTCGGAGGCCTTCATGCGCTCCCACTCGTGCTTGGCGAGGGTGAGGCGCTTGGCGTCGAACTTCTCCGGTGTCGAGATCGAGCCGGTGAGCTTGCCCCAGACCTCCTGGGACGCCTGGATCTTGCGCAGGATCTTGTGGGTCCAGTCCTTCGGCACGTGGCAGTCCGAGCACATCGCCGAGACGCCGGTGCGGTTGGCGGCGTGGATGGTGCCTTCGTATTCCTTGAACACCGTGTCGCGCATCTCGTGACAGGAGATGCAGAACGCCTTGGAGTTGGTCGCTTCCATGGCGGTGTTGAAACCGCCCCAAAAGAAGATGCCGCCGACGAAGCCGCCGACGGTCAGCGTCAGGATGGAAAATTTGACGCTCGGGCGACGCAGCGCGGCCCAGACGGACGCCAGTTTCGAGATGAGACCCGCCATGGGTTCCGGCTCCTACCGCAAGGGGCGATGGACGAGGATTCGGAGGAGAAACCCCCCGGGGGCGGGTGCCCCCGGGGGGCGGGAGACATCAGTAGATGTCGTGCTGGGTGTTGTAGACGTTGAACTTACCGGTCGGGGTGATGAGCTTGGGATCCTTCACCACGGCCTTCACCTTGCGGGTGACGTCGTCGAAGACCACGACCGCCGAAGGTTCGGTCTTGCCGGCCCACAGCGACACCCACACCTCGGTGCCGTCCTTGGAATATTCCGGCTGGGTCACGCGCTTGATCGCCTTGGACTCCGGCAGGCCGGCGAGCTTGGCGACGTTGATGATCTCCGGAGCCTTGTCGAGGTTGGTCAGGTCGTAGACCGCGATCGACTCGGCGATGTCCTTGTCCGGGTTCTGGGGCGCGTCGACCCACAGGTTCTTGGACTTCGGATGGGTCTTGACGAAGAGGTTGCCGGCGCCGGGGGTCTTCAGTTCCTGAACCACCTTCCAGGCGTGCTGCGGGTTCTTCGCCGGGTCGGTGCCGATCAGGGTCACGACCGCGTCACCGAGATGACCCGTCGCCCAGACCGGACCGAACTTCGGATGGACGAAGTTGGCGCCGCGACCCGGGTGCGGGATCTTCTTGGTGTCGACGAGGGCGGCGAGCTTGCCTTCCTTGGTGTCGACCACCGCCACCTTGTTGGAGGCGTTGGCGGCGACCAGGAAGTAGCGGCCGGTCGAATCCCAGCCACCGTCGTGCAGGAACTTGGCCGACTCGATGGTGGTGGTCTTCAGGTTCTTGATGTCGGAGTAGTCGACGAGCTGGATGAGGCCGGTCTCCTTGATGTTGACCACCCATTCCGGCTTGATCTGCGACGACACGATGGAGGCGACGCGCGGCTCGGGATGATATTCGCCGTCGACGGTGATGCCGCGGGTCGAGACGACCTTGAGCGGCTTCAGGCTCTCACCTTCCATGATGACGTATTGCGGCGGCCAGTAGGATCCGGCGATCGCGTACTTGTCCTCGAAACCCTTGAACTTCGAGGTGTCGACCGAGCGGGCGTCGAGGCCGATCTTGAGTTCGGCGACGACCGCGGGCTTCTCCATCCACAGGTCGACCAGCGACAGGAGGCCGTCGCGGCCGATGACGTAGACGTAGCGGCCGGAGGCCGACAGGCGCGAGATGTGGACGGCATAACCGGTCTTCACCCGGCTGATGATCTGCTTGGTGTCGCCGTCGATGAGGGCGATCTCGCCCGCGTCACGCAACGTCACCGAGAAGACGTTCGACAGGTTGATGCTGTTCATCTGCTTGGTCGGCCGCTTTTCCGGCGGCACGATCTGTTTCCAGGAGGCCATCATGTCCTTCATGCCCCATTCCGGGGGGACCTGCGGCTGCTGCTGGATGTAGGAGGAGACCAGCTTGATCTCGTCCTTGGTGAGGATGTCGTCGAAGTTGACCATGCCACCGTCGGTGCCGTTGGCGATGATCTTCTCGAGGCGGGACTGACCGAGCTTGATGGTGCCGCCTTCGGTGACCGTTCCGTCGGCGGCCTTCTTGGTCCAAGCGGGCTCGAGGTTCTTGCCGGTGGCGCCCTTGCGCAGCACGCCGTGGCAGCCGGCGCAGCGCTGGAAGTAGATGGTACCAGCCTGGTCCATCTGCTCTTTCGTCAGGGTCGGGACCGCCTCGGCGGTCTGGGCGAAGCCGGCGGAGGGCAGCGCGACGAGCGCGAGGCTCGTGAGCGCGGCACCGCCGAGAAGCTTGGCCGAATGGAATACGGCGTGGGTCATGTTCCTCTCCTACAGGGACCGAACGACCCCGACAGTTGGTCACGAATCCGTGAGACCGCCTTGAAAACCGTCAAGACTGTTACCCTTGGGTGAGGGAACATCGGTCCATGACGTCAGAACGTTCCGGAACCAAGTATTTAAACGCATGGGGGCCGGCTCTCGTCGTGACCGTCGCGACGATGTCCGGGGTTGGCGCCGACGACCGTCTCGTCGAGACCCTGCGAAAGGCCGCCGAAGCCCCCGCCATGCAGGGCCACGACGCGGAAGCGCGGATGCGCGCGCCCGACGCCGAGGCGCGGTGGCGGCGGCTGTTCTTCGACCCGGCGGGGCGTGAAGAGGGCGTGGCCGAGGTCTCCTGCGACCATCGCGCGGCGCGCCGGCCGGACCTCGACGGCGGGCCGGCGGCGGTGGCGATCCTGTGGGACCCGACGAGCGGACGCATTCTGCTGCGGCGCTGGGAGGCCTCCGAGGGTGCGGCGATCGACGTCGAAGCGCTTCTCCTCCGCCTCGCCGAGGGCGCGCCCGCCGGTGCGCGGACCGACGCTCTCGCCTTTCGCCGTTGCCGGTGACAGGATCGCCGTTCGTCGCGGCGAGCCCGCCGCTCGCGCGCGCCGACAGGAGACCCGCGATGCTCTTCATGGTGATCGAACGCTTCCGCGATCAGGACATGGTGCCGGTCCATCAGCGGGTCCGGGCCGAGGGGCGGATGCTGCCCGACGGTCTCGACTACGTCGACAGCAGGATCGAACCCGGCTTCGGCCGCTGCTTCCAGCTGATGCGCCGTGACGACCTGACCCTGCTGCAGCAGTGGGTGCTGAAGTGGCGGGGCGCCGGTGTCACCTTCGAGATCGTGCCGGTGGTGCCGAGCGCCGAGACCCGCGCCGTGGTGGCGCCGCTCCTCGACCGACTGGAGGCGGAGGCGGCCGGCGCCGCGGAGCACTGATCCGAGCGGATCGCGCAGCTTCTCTTCGATCGGCGGTTCCAACCGGATCGGAACATGCTCTAGAGTGCCGGCCTCTTCAGCGTTCCTCCGAGAGACCCATGTTCGAGACCCTCACCGAGCAGCCCGCCGACGCCCTCCTCGCTCTCATCGGTCTGTTCCGCGACGACCCGCGCCAGGGCAAGCTCGATCTCGGCGTCGGCGTCTATCGCGACGACACCGGCGCGACACCGATCATGAAGGCGGTCAAGGCGGCCGAGGGCGTCCTGCTGGAGACGCGCACCACCAAGTCCTATCTCGGGCCGGAGGGAGACCTCGTCTTCGTCGATCTCCTGAAGCCGATCGTCTTCGGCGCCGATCCCGGGGAGCGGGTCGTCGGCGTTCAGACGCCGGGCGGCACCGGCGCGTTGCGCCTCGGCGCGGAGTTGCTGGCCGCGGCGCGGCCGGGGGCGCGGGTGCTGGTCGGCACGCCGACCTGGCCGAACCACGCTCCGATCATCCGGGCGACCGGCCTCGAGCTCGCACTTCATCCCTTCTTCGACGTGGCGACGCAGCGGCTCGATTTCGCGGCGTTGACGGTGGCGGTCGGGGCGGCGGGGCCGGGCGACGTGGTGTTGCTGCACGGCTGCTGCCACAATCCGGCCGGCGCCGATCTCGACGATGCCGAATGGGACGAACTCGCCGAGCTTCTCGCGGCGCGCGGCGTCACACCCTTCGTCGATCTCGCCTATCAGGGCCTCGGGCGTGGGCTCGAGGCGGACGCCCGCGGCACCCGCCGCCTCGTCGAGCGGCTGCCGGAGGTGCTGATCGCCTATTCCTGCGACAAGAATTTCGGTCTCTACCGCGAACGCGTCGGTGCGCTCTATGCGCTCGCCGCCGATGCGGCGGCGGCGGAGACGGTGAAGTCCAACATGGCGGCGTTGGCGCGGGTCAACTGGTCGATGCCGCCGGATCACGGCGCGGCGATCGTCCGGACGGTGCTGGAGGACGGCGAACTCACCGCGCTCTGGCGGGCCGAACTCCTCGAGATGGGCGATCGGGTGCGGGCGGTACGGGCGGCGATCGCGGCGGCCGAACCGCGGCTCGCCGTGCTCGCCCGCCAGCAGGGGATGTTCTCGACCCTGCCGCTGACGCCCGAGCAGATCCGTCGGCTGCGGACCGACCACGCCGTCTACATGGCCGGGTCGGGGCGCATCAATCTCGCCGGGCTGCGGGTCGGTGACGTTCCGGCCTTCGTCGAGGCGCTGGCGGCGGTCGGCTTCCCCGGTTGACGGCGGGCCGATCGGAGTCGACGAGAGAGTGCGACGAAGAAGGGACGCGACCGGGGCCGCGTCCCTTCTTCTTTTCCGATCCGCTCGCCCGTCTCGGACGGGGACCTCACTTCTTCAGCAGGTCCGACTTCTCTTCCTCGAGAAAGGCGACTTCCGCCGCCGTCAGCTCGACCGAGTCGTAACCGGTGATCATCGTCTTGACGTAGTGGGTGACCGTCTTGCCGGTGGTCGTCATGTAGACGTGGATGACGACGAAGGTGATCATCAGGAAGGCGGCGGCGGTGTGGATGAAGGCGACCGCCGGCAGGCCGATGGTGCCGATCGCCCAATGCGACCACCAGGGGTAGGTCAGATAGACGATTCCGGAGGACCACAGCGCCGGGCCGATCATCACCATGAAGAGGAGATAGGCGAGCGACTGGAGCGCATTCTGCTTGCGGCGCAGGGTCTTCGAGTAGGGGTGGGGGGCGCCGGTGAGGATGCCCCAAGCGTAGAAGCGGATCACCGCCGGCAGGCCGGAGAGTTGCGGCAGGTATTGCTTCCACTGGCCGGTGGTGAAGTGCCAGAAGGTGGTGAAGGCCCAGAGAGCGATCAGCACCAGCGCGGCGGTGGTGTGCAGATTCACCGCCACCTCGAAGGGCAGCAGGCCGTGGGTGCCGTGCAGACCGAATCCCGAGAAGGTCAGGATGAAGATCAGCAGGGCCTGAGACCAGTGCCAGAAGCGCTCGTAGCGCGAGTAGATCATCACCGCACGCTTGGGCGGCTTTCCGGCGGCGGGGGCGAGAGTGGCGTCGCTCATCAGTGGGCTCCCGTCGTCTTCTTGCGCATCACGAGGCGCGCGGTGCCATGGGCGGCGATTCCGAGGATCGTCAGGCCGAAGGCGGCATAACCGAGGAGGTCGAGCCAGCTGAAATGGTCGCGGCCCGGCAGGTAGACGCCGGTGATCCCGGCCAGCCGGCCGTCGCGGCTGTGACATTCGGCGCAGTTCAGGGCCTTGTCCTTGGGCGCAACCATGTGGGTGATCGGCCAGTACATCCGCGTCTCGATGAAGTCGATCTTGCCGCTCCACGGCAGGCCGGCATATTCCATGCCGAACTTGATCGCCTTCGGCAGGTCGAAGTTGGTCCAGAAGGCGCTGTCGTCCTTGCCGAAGACGTGGTTGACGAGCAGGGTCTTCAGTTCCGGATCGAAGGGCTGCTTGCCCTTCATCTCCTTGAACGGCCAGATGCGGGCCTTGGGATCGGTGGCGTCGCCCATCAACCGGTTGAGGGTGAGGATGCCGTTCGGCTCGATCCGACCGTCGAGCTTGTCGTCGACGTTCACCTGCTCGATGGTGCCGTTGTACCACTTGTAGGCCGGCCGGACGTTCTCGCCGTAGGCGAAGTCGCCCTTCTCGGCCGAGTACTTCAGGTGGCCGTGGTCGTCCTTGATGAAGATCGGCTTGCCGTTGGCGTCCTTCTTGCCGGCGGTCGACCAGTCCCACAGCGTCTTGGTGGCCACGCCACCGCGGGCGAATTCGGGAATGTGGCAGGTCTGGCAGGCGACGCGGTCGGTGTGGTCGTTGAGCTTCGACACCTTGTGCGGCTCGGCGCCGTGGCAGCTCTCGCAGGTGGCGCGGTCGTGATCGTCCTTGGGCAGGTCCTTGCCGTGGGTGTCGATCGAACGGGTGGCGTAACGCGAGCCGGATTGGATGTGGGCGTTGAAGGTGTGGCAGGTGGCGCAGGTCATGTTCTGACCGTCGACGCCCATGTGCACGTCGAGTTCCTTCGACGGCTTGATCAGCGAGGTGTCGAGATCACCGTGCTTCACCGCATCGCCGCCGCCACCGTTGAAGTGGCAGGCGCCGCAGTTCTCGCGGCCGGGAGCACCGACCGAACGGGCGACCTTGGCGAGATCCGGCGGCGGCACCATCTTGTCGCCGACCTTGCGCTCGACATAGGCGGGGTGGCCGGCGTCGGTCGGGATCTTCTTGTAGGTGCCGGTCTTGTCGTGACAGGCGAGGCAGTCGACGTTCGAGGGCTCGTTCGGCGGCGGCTGGCGCGCGTCGGTCCAGCCGTAGCCGGCGTGGCAGGAGGTGCAACGCGGCTCGTTCGACAAGGGCGAACCGCAGAACGAGTTCATCGTCCGGGTCTTGCCCAGCCGCTTGCCGGTCGTCGGGGAGATGGTGTCCCACTTCCAGTGGATCGACTGCATCACCTGATGACTGGCCTCGGTGTGACAGGTGAGGCAGGCCTTGGTGACCTCGGGGCCGGACGCGAAGGGTCCTTCCAGCGCCTTGAACTTGGTGTGATCGGCGGTACTCGTCTTGGCCGCCTTGGATTTCTCGGCGGCGATGGCGGCCGGTCCAGCGCTCTCGGCCGCCGGCGCCGGTCCGGCGAAGGCGAACGCAATCAGCAACGCCCAAAGGGCGCGAATGGGCACTCCCCGCAACATCGTTTCCCCCAACGTCGCATCCACGACCGGAACGAATGAACGGTCCGAGCGCGGTGGTAAATTTGTTATATTCCGAGATAATAATATATCGAGCGTCGAAGTTTCGCGGGCGACCGAGCTGCGACGGAACGTCACCCGTCACAAGGATCGCCCGAGCCGAACGATACCGCCGATCCACCGCAGAACGAAGCGGTCACCCGCCGCATCGTACGGGCCGGAGGGCTCGGGGAGCATCGATGCAGTTTGGAATTTCTCAATGTGCCGACCGAATCGACCGGCGGCGGGTGCCTCGCCGTCACGGGGGCGACGGGGCGCGTCCGTCGTCTCAGGCGGCTCGGGCGCGGGCGGCGAGGTCGAAGGCCGGGTCGGCGGCCTCATCGGCGGTCAGATCGGTGCCGCGATCGAGGAGCTTGCGGGCGGCCATGTGGTCCGACGGTCGGTTGATGCTGTCGCAGGCGACGAAGCGGCCTTCACGCCAATAGAGGATGGAGAAACGGGCCTCGGCCGGCGCCCCCAGAGTGACGGCGCGGTCCTGCCCGGCGGAGAGGCCGGCCATCTGCAGCTTGACGTCGTACTGGTCCGACCAGAACCACGGCGTGGCGGTGAAGCGGCGTTCCTTGCCCATCAACCAGGCGGCGCCCGATTTCGCCTGTTCGATGGCGTTCTGCACCGATTCGAGGCGGAGCAGCGAGCCGTCGAGCATGCGGCGGGCGGTGCAGTCGCCGAGGGCGACGATCGCCGGATCCGAGGTGCGCGAATAGTCGTCGACGATGACGCCGCGGTCGCAATCGAGGCCGCAGGCCCGGGCCAGGTCGTCGTCGGGGACGACGCCGACGCCGACGACGACGAGTTCGGCGGCCACCGGCCCCCGCGAGGTTTCGACCGCGGCGACGCGACCGTCGACGCCGGAGAAGCCGGTGACGCCGGTCGACAGCATCAGGCGGACGCCGTGGCGCTCGTGGAGATCGGCGTACCAGGCGGAGACCGGTTCGGAGACGGCGCGGGCCATGAGCCGCGGCACCGCCTCGATCACCGTGACCTCGCGGCCGAGCTTGCGGGCCGAGGAGGCGACTTCGAGCCCGATGAAGCCGCCGCCGACCACGGCGACCGAATCGACGGTGGCGAGGCGGCGTTCGATGTCGAGCGCGTCGTCGAGGGTGCGCAACACCACGACGCCGTCGAGTTCGGCGCCGGGAAGAGGAAGCGTGCGGGCACGCGAGCCGGTGGCCAACGCCAAACCTTCGTAGGCGACCCGAGTGCCGTCGGCGAGCACGACTTCGCGCAACTCCCGGTCGATCGCCGCGACGCGGGTTCCGGTCGAGAGGTCGATGCCCTTCTTGGTGAAGAAGTCGGCGCCGCGGATGATCAGGTTGTCGGCTTCGACGGCGCCGCAGATGAGGGCCTTGGAAAGGGGCGGGCGATTGTAGGGGGCGAAGCGCTCTTCACCGAAGAGTCGGATCGGCCCGGTCCAGCCTTCGGTCCGAAGGCTCTCCGCCAATTGCAGACCGCCTTGGCCGGCACCGATCACCACCATCGCCCGTTCGCTCACGACTGTGTCTCCGCCACTCTGAGGATCAATCCGTCGATCGTCGGCGCCGCCTTGATCTGGCAGGAGAGCCGGCTGGATGGCCGGCGTTCGGCGACGACGTGCTCGAGCATGGCGAGTTCGGCCTCGCTCGGGGGGGGAAGCGCCGCGGCGGCCTCACCCTCGACGTAACAGTGACAGGTGGCACAGGCACAGGAACCGCCGCATTCGGCGTCGATGCCCTCGACACCCTGCGACGTCGCCACCTGCATCAGCGACCACCCCTCGGTGGCGTCGAGCTCGACCTCGCCGCCCGCCGGTTCGATGAACACCACTCCGACCATTCGGTTCGCCCTTCTCCGGGAAATTCTCGTCGATCTCCACGGCGACATTCGGACGACCGAATCCCCGCGATCATCCGACCGTTCGTCGCCGTGGTCCATGCGGCATCGCGGCCGCGAACGACTTTCTCTCCCCGCGGGAGGTGGGAGCGCGAGATCGCGCCCGACGAAGAGAGGACGGCCCGAGGCCGGGGCCCCGGGCCGCGAGCGTCGGCACACCCTCACTGCACCGCCAGATCGAGCCTCAACGGCGAGCGGAAGGTCGACGACGGCATCCAAGGAAGCTGCTCCTGGACGCGGACATAGTCCGGAACCACCTTGTGGAATTCCTCCATGGCGATCTTCACCGACATGCGGGCGACCGCGGTGCCGAGGCAGGCGTGCACCGAACCGCCGAAGCCGACGTGGCCCTTCGGCTTGCGGGCGAGATCGTAGACGTCGGGGTTCGGGAACTGACGCTCGTCGCGATTGGCCGAGCCGTAGGCGAGGCAGACGAAGTCGCCCTCGCGCATGGTCTGGCCGTGGAGTTCCGTGTCCTTGGTCAGGCAGCGGCGGAAGCGCTGGGCGGAGGTGTTGTAGCGCAGCGATTCCTCGATCGCGTCGGGGACGAGGCTCGGATCGGCGACGACGGCGCGGCGGACGTCGTGGTGGTCGGCGAGGTTGAGCGCGAACATCGACATGAAGCCGCCGAGCGATTCGACGCCGGCCATGATCAGCGTCGTGGTGGTGAGCAGCACCTCGCGTTCGTCGAGCCTGTCGCCGTCGATCTCGGCCATCGAGAAGTGCGAGATCAGATCGTTCTGCGGGTTCTTGCGGCGCTCGGCGATGACGTTCGCCGCATAGTCCTGCATCCAGTTGTAGGCGGCGATGTGCTCGGGGCCCTTGTTGCGGGTGTGCGGGTCCGACTGGACCATCAGCACCGCCTTCTCGCGCACCGTCGTCTCGTCGCCCATGGGAAGACCGAGCGCGGCGAAGAGCACGCGGACGGTGAACTTGGCGGAGAAGTCCTCGATGAAGTCGAAGGTCTTCTCACCGGCGATCTCGGCGACCGAGGCCTTGGCGATGTCGCGGATCGGGTCGGCGAGCGACTCGAGGTTGCGCTTCATGAAGGCGTGCTGGATCAGGCCGCGCAGGCGGTCGTGACGCGGTGGGTCGGTGGTGCCGAGCGTCGCGCCGGCGCGGTTGGGCAACTCGGTCATCAGGTTGCCCTTGGCCGAGGAATAGGTCTGCCAGTTGCCCAGCGCCGAGACCACGTCGGCATAGCGCGAGAGCACCCACATGCCGGCCTCGCGGCTCCAGAAGCAGGGGAACTCGTCGCGCAGGCGCTTGTAGTAGGGGAAGGGATCGGCGTCGACCGCCGGCGAATATGGATCGAAGCTGAACATCGGACCTCCCTCGAGCGGCGCGCGCCGACGTCGCGGCGCGGCCCCCGTTCTTCTTTTCTCCGCAGTCGGCTCATCTGCGCGGACGCCGCGGCGCTTCGGAGCGCCGGGGCCGGGCGAGCGGCCCCCTGGCCGGCGATGTGCCGGATCCTCGGGAACGATCCGACGTTGCCATCGATCGGGGTGCGGCAAAATGGACGAAGGGCGATAATTTCTGTACTTTTCCAATGTGCGCGACCCGCCGAACGGATTTCGAAATGTGCGCTGCAACAAATGAATACTCCGAGAGAACGGGCCGTTCGCGACCGGCGCGGCCGCGCGGCGTCCCTGTATTTTCTCTCTATGGTGAGATCTCCGAGGCGCCGGATGACGAGTTCGTCCACATCGAGGCGATCGCCGATCGCTCCGAGCGTTACGACTGGGAGATCGACCGGCATTCGCACCACGGCCTGGCGCAGGTGTTGATGGTGTTCTCAGGCGGGGTGACGGTCGGGCTCGACGATCAGGTGACGAGTCCGCCGGCGCCCTGCGCGGTGCTGGTTCCGGCGGGAACCGTGCACACGTTCCGCTTCGCGCCGGGCACCGACGGGCGGGTGCTGACCTTCGCCGAAGGGCGGCTCGGACTCGGCGGGGCGGAGCGCGCGGCGCTGGTGGCGTCTTTGTTCGAGGCTCCGGCGGTGGTCGACCTCGGCGAGGCCGGCGCGGCGCGAGAGCGGCTCGAGCGCCGGTTCTGCGACATCGCGGCGGAGTTCCGGGAACGTGGTCCCGGCTGGACGATGGCGATCGAGGCGGGAGTGGTCGAGGTCTTGGTGCTTCTGGCGCGCCGACACGCCTCGATGGGGCGGGCGGAAGCCGCGGCCCGCCCCGAGGCGGACCTCTTCGGCCGGTTCCGGGCGCTGGTCGAACGGCATTTCGCCGATCATCTGCCGACAGGTGCGTATGCGACGGAACTGGGGGTGAGCGAGAGTCGGCTCGACCGGGCGGTCCGGGCGGTCACCGGACGGTCGGCCTTCGAGGTGACGCAGGAGCGGCTGCTGCTCGAGGCGCGTCGCAAGCTCGTCTACATCGCCGCGCCGGTGTCGAAACTCGCCTATGAACTGGGTTTCGAGGATCCGGCCTATTTCTGGCGCTTCTTCCGCCGCCGCACCGGCATGACCCCGACGGAATTCCGCCGGGCACAGCGGGCGCGGGCCGACGGGGGGTGAGGGGCACGGTGGTGAGGGACGTGTCCCCCCTCGCGGGAGAGGTGGCCCGGCGGAGCCGGGTCGGTGGGGGTGGCCGCGGCCGGCACGGCCTCGCGTGGGGCACCGACCCCCACCTCGGCCCTCCCCCGCGAGGGGGGGAGGGAGAAGCGCCTTCAACTGGCGAACGACTTCTCGATCCGGTCGAGCGTGCGCATGGCGTCGAGGCACTGGGCGACCGAGCCGTTGGGCTCGCGGCCCTCGCGGATGGCGGCGAAGAACTCGCGGTCGATCAGCTCGATGCCGTTGTTGGAAACGGCCACGCCGGTGAGGTCGATCTGCTTCTCGTCGCCGTCGTAGAGGTCGTCGTAGCGGGCGATGTAGGTGCCGTTGTCGCAGATGTAGCGGAAGAAGGTGCCGAGCGGCCCCTTGTTGTTGAAGGAGAGCGACAGGGTGCAGACGGCGCCCGACGGCGTCTTCATGCCGATCGACATGTCCATGGCGATGCCGAGCTCAGGGTGCTTCGGGCCCTGCAGGCCGAAGACCTCCGAGGCGACCTCGCCGGTCTGGTACTGGAAGAGATCGACGGTGTGACAGGCGTGGTGCCACAGGAGGTGGTCGGTCCAGGTGCGCGGCTGGCCGAGCGCGTTGAGGTTGGACCGGCGGAAGAAGTAGGTCTGGACGTCCATCTGCTGGATCTTCAGCTCGCCGGACCTGATCTTGTTGTGGATCCACTGATGGCTCGGGTTGTAGCGGCGGACGTGGCCGGCCATGGCGACGAGGCCGGTCTCCTTCTGGACGCGGACCAGTTCCTCGCTGTCGGCGAGATTGTCGGCCATGGGTATCTCGACGAAGACGTGCTTGCCGGCCTTCAGGCACTGGATCGCCTGCGACGCGTGCACCGGGGTCGGCGTCGCCAGGATCACCGCCTCGACCTCCGGACGGGCGAGGGCCTCGGCGAGATCCTTGGTGGCCTGCGGGATGCCGCGGGCGCGGGCGAAGCCCTCGATGTCGTCGGGGCCGCCGCCGACCACCGAGACGACCTCGATGCCGTCGATCGCCTTGATGGCGTCGAGATGCTTCATGCCGAAAGCGCCGACGGCGCCGGCCACGCAGATCTTCATGGCGGTCTCCTTCACTCGGCCGCGGCGGCCGATGCGTTTTCCAGGATGAGATGGCCCACCGCCGTGTTGGAGGCGGGCACGTGGTAGAAGCGATGGACCGTCTCGACCTCGTCGTCGAGAGCGCCGCGCGCCACCAGCCACATCACCAGTTCGATGCCCTCCGAGCCCGACTCGCGCAGGAACTCGGTGTGGGTGATGCGAGTGGCGGCGACCGGATCGGTCTCCAGCATATCGAGGAAGCGGTTGTCGAACTCGGCGTTGATCAGGCCGGCGCGTTGGGCCTGGAGCTGGTGCGACATGCCACCGGTTCCGAAGATCACCACCTTCAGATCGGCGGGGAAGCTCTCGACCGCCTTGCGGATCGCCTTGCCGAGATTGAAGCAGCGGTTGCCGGTGGGCGGTGGGTACTGCACGACGTTGACGGCGAGCGGGATCACCGGGCAGGGCCATTCCTCGGTCTTGCCGAACATCAGCGACAGCGGCACGGTCAGGCCGTGGTCGACCTCCATGTCGTTGACGATGGTGATGTCGAACTCGTCGAGCACCAGCGATTGGGCGATGTGCCAGGCGAGTTCCGGATGGCCCACGACCTTGGGCACCGGTCGAGCGCCCCAGCCCTCATCGGCGGGGCGGAACTCGGGCGCGCAGCCGAGCGCGAAGGTCGGGATGAGGCGCAGGTCGAAGGCGGTGGCGTGGTCGTTGTAGACGCAGATCACCACGTCGGGCTTCAGCGCGGCGATCCATTGTTTCGCCGACTCATAACCGGCGAAGACCGGACGCCAATAGTCGTCCTGGTCGTGGCCGGTGTCGAGGGCGACGCCGATGGCGGGGACGTGCGAGGTGAAGGCGGCGGCGACGATCTCGGCCATGTCAGCGACCCTCCCATTCGGACTTGGAGCGGTTGCCCTCGATCGGACGGCCGCCGGCGAGCATCATGGCGCGGTAGGTGTCGCGGTCGACGCCGGTCATCTTGGCGGCGAGGTCCTGGAAGGTGATGCCGTCGGTCGCCGCCAGTTTGGCGGTGAAGTAGATGTTGCCGCCGAGTTCGAGCATGCGGTTCCAGTCGCGGGCGAGGATCGACCGTTCCTGTTCCGGCGTCATGCCGAAGCGTTTCAGGTAAGCGGCCTCGTCGGCGCGAAAGGCGTCGCGATTGGTGGAGTCGCGCAACGACATGCAGAACTGATTGAGGCCGAAGCCCTTCCTCGACTGCTCGGCGTCGAAGACGAAGGTGCCGGGGATGTCCTTGTAGTCGGGTTCGGCGGTCATGGGCGTCCACTCGTGTCGGGGGCGGGCGTTGGCCGGGGTCATTCGGCGACTTCGGCGCGCTTGCCCAGCGCGGCGAGGATGGCGTCGGCGCGTGCCCCGTGGTCGGCGCCGTAGTCGGACGCCTTCAGGCGCAGGTCGCCGATCTCTTGTTGCCAGCCGACGATGGCGCGGGCCATGCGGCCCTCGAGCCCGAGCAGATCGACGGTCAACGCCACCTCGCGCATCTCGGCGGCGCGGCGGATGCCGTGGGTCATCACCCGCTCCAACATGTAGGCGGAGCGCTTGGGCCAGTCGAAACCGGGGAAAGTGTCCTCGAGGGTGGCGAGCACGACCTCGTCGACGCCGGCCAGCCGGCCGGCGAGGACGCATTCGCAGACCAGCGCCTCCATCCCCTTGATCATGATCGAGCGGACCATCTTGATCGACGAGGCGGCGCCGACCGGGCCGGGCCGGATCTCGGCCGACATGCCGAGGGTGGCGAGGACGGGCGCGGCGGCCTCGGCGTGGGTTCCGCTGATCAACAGGGGAGTGCGGTGCAGGCGGGGATGGACCGGCGCCAACACCGCGACGTCGACGTAACGGCCGCCGGCCGCCGCGATCTTCTCGGCCGATTTCACCTTCATCTGCGGGGCGCAGGAGTTGCAGTCGAGGAAGAAGGCGTTCTCGGCCAGATCCTCGACGACCGAGAGGGCGGCGGCGTGGGCCTGATCGGCGGTGACCACCGAGACGACGACGTCGGCGCCGGCGGCCGCCTCGGCGGGCGTCGCGGCGGCGCTCACGCCGTCGTTCGCGTAATCGGCGAGCTTGGCGGAGCGGATCGCGTCGGGGCCGTCGGTCTTGATGTCGTAGGCGACCACCTCGGCGGCGAAGGTCGCTTCGGTTCGCCAACCGGCGAGGAAGGCGCGGGCGGCTTCACCGAAGCCGATGAAGGCGATGCGTGCCGGAGGCGCGACGTCGGCCATGGCTCTTCCTCCCCCGTTTCCGTGTGGATCGATACCGTCTTAGGCGCGAAGCATTCGCAAGACGAAGTCGAAGCCTGCGTCGGCGCATTCGAAATTGCTATAGGTCAGACTTTGTTGCGGTGCTTCCATAGGCTCACTGCGAGTTCCGCAGGTGATCGAGGAGGATCGCTTGGGTGGGGGTCGGGCGCCAGCCCCGGCGGTAGGTGAGGCCGATGAGGCGGCTGCCGAGCGAGACCGGGTAGGGAACCACGGCGAGAAGTCCCTGTTCGATCTCGTAGAGGGCCTGGCGGGCGGAGAGCAGGGTGAGGCGGTCGGAACCGCCGAGCACGCCGCGCAGAAGAACCAGCGAACTCGTCTCCAACGTGCCGCCGGGCATGCGCTTCTCCGCGTCCGGCGGGAACAGCTGATGGAAGACGGCGCGGGTGGGCGTGTCGTCGCCGGGCACCGCCCAAGGGTAGGCGAGGAGGTCGTCGTAGGTCACCGAAGTCCGGGCGACCAGGGGGTGATCGGCGCGGGCGACGATGGCGAGCGGGTCATCGAGCAGCGGCTCCTGGACCACGTCGTCGATCGGCGGCGGATCGCGGAGCGCGCCGAGCAGGAAATCGATGATGCCGTGGCGCAGGCGGCCGAGGAGGCCGTCGTAGGGGGCCGAGATCACCCGGACGTGGGCGAGCGGTCTTTCGCGGGTCAGATGGTTCAGCGCGTCGGGCAGCAACTTGGTGCGGCCGAAGGGCATGGCGCCGATGACGATCGTGCCGGGGTCGCGACCGAGGCTCTCCGACACTTCGGCGAAACCCTGCTGCAACTCGGCATGGGCGAGGGCGGCGTGGCGGGCGAAGACTTCCGCGGCGGGTGTGAGGTCGACGCCTTGGCGGGTGGCGATGAACATGGTCATGCCGGTCAGCCGCTCGAGGTCGCGGGCGGCACGGTGGACCGAGGGCTGGGAGAGGCCGAGTTCACGCGCGGCGAGGGAGAAGTTGCGGGTGGTCGCCATGGCCGCGAGCGCCCTGAGCTGAGCCACGGTGATGAGCTGTTCGAAATGGGCGAAGCCGCCGCCGGAGCGGCGCGCCTCGCCGCGCAGAGCCTCGCGCGCGCCGGTCTCGATCAGCTCGAGGGCGCGCTCGACGCGGGCGCGCAAGAGGGTGCCGGCACCGGTCAGGGCGACACCGTCGGTGCCGAACTCGAGGAGTTTGGTGGTGAAGCGCTCCTCGAGTTTGGCGAGGGCCTGGGTGATCGCCGGCTGGGAGAGATGGATGCGCTGCGCGGCGCGGGTGATGCCGCCGCATTCGGCGACGAGCACGAAGGCGCGCAGGTGGCGCAGATTGGGGACGTCGGTCCACATCGAAGCCTCTCCGGCGCTGGTGTGGGGATGCTTATAGCAAGATCTTATGATGAAGGGGAGACTTCGAACTGGTATCCCGCCGGGCGGCGGCGAATGATCCGCGTCACGATGAGGCGAGACGCGGCCAGCAGTCCAGGAGAAACCCGATGAGCAAGAAGACCGCCCTGGTGATCAGCGCCCATGCCGCGGACTTCGTCTGGCGAGCCGGTGGGGCGATCGCGCTGCATCAGGCCAAGGGATACGAGGTGACGATCGTCTGCCTCTCCTATGGCGAGCGCGGCGAGAGCGCCAAGATCTGGAAGGAGCCGGGGGTCACGCTGGAGAAGGTCAAGACCGCCCGCCGCATCGAGGCCGAGAACGCGGCCAAGGCGCTCGACGCCCACGACATCCAGTTCTTCGACCTCGGCGACTACCCGCTCGAGATGGACAAGGACGCCAAGTTCCGCCTCGTCGACGTCATCCGCAAGGTGATGCCGTCCTTCATGATGAGCCACTCGCTCTGGGACCCCTACAACACCGACCACATGAACGCGACCCGTTGGGCGCTCGAGTGCCGGATGATCGCCCAGGCCTGGGGCCACAATCCCCACGAGAAGGTGCTCGGTGCGCCGCAGCTCTACCTCTTCGAGCCGCATCAGACCGAGCAGATGCAGTGGAAGCCCGACGTCTTCCTCGACGTCACCGAGGTGTGGGACAAGAAGCTCGCGGCGATCCGCTGCATGGAGGGCCAGGAACACCTCTGGCACTACTACACCAATCTCGCCGAGAACCGCGCCAACCACTTCAAGCGCAACTCGGGTGGCCAGGCCGGCGGGCGCCACGCCAAGTACGCCGAGGGCTTCCAGTCGATGTTCCCGCGCACCGTCGACGAACTGTGAGGATCGGCCGATGAACGTCGTCGTCCAGAACATCGAACGCGCCGACCCGGAAGTGATCGCCGGGCTCGCCGAGTGCGGCGTGGCGACGGTCCACGAGGCGCAGGGGCGCATCGGGCTCATGGCCGCCCACATGCGGCCGATCTGGCCGGGCGCCCGGGTGGCGGCTTCCGCCGTCACCGTGTCGGTGCCGCCGTGCGACAACTGGATGATCCACGTCGCGGTGGAGCAGATGAAGGCCGGCGACATCATGGTGGTGGCACCGACTTCGCCGTCGGACGCCGGTTACTTCGGCGACCTGCTCGCCGGCTCGGTGATGGCGCGCGGCGGCGCCGGCCTCGTCATCGACGCGGGGGTGCGCGACATCCGCGACCTCACCGAGATGGGCTTCCCCGTCTGGTCGAAGTGCGTCTCGGCGCAGGGCACGGTCAAGGAGACGCTCGGCTCGGTCAACGTGCCGGTGGTGTGCGCCGGTGCCCACGTCGAGGCCGGCGACGTGATCGTCGCCGACGACGACGGGGTGTGCGTGGTCAAGCGGGCCGATGCGGCCGAGGTGCTGAAGAAGGCACGGGCCCGTATCGCGGCCGAGGGCGAGAAACGAGAGAAGCTCAACGCCGGCGTCCTCGGTCTCGATCTCTACAAGATGCGCGAGAGGCTGGCCGAGAAAGGGCTGAAGTACGTCTGAGGCGCGGCCTCGGGTGGTGGCGTCGGACGGTGATCCGAGCGAGAGGACCTGGGTGATGGATCCGAACTACATGCCCTTCCATCCGAACCCGTCGAAGCCGGCCTTCGTGCCGCCGGCGGGCGCGGTGGATGCGCACTGCCACGTCTTCGGGCCCGGCGACCTCTTCCCCTACGCGCCGCAGCGCAAGTACACGCCGTGCGACGCTCCGAAGGAGAAGCTCTTCGAACTCAGGGACTTCCTCGGCTTCGAGCGCAACGTGATCGTCCAGGCGACCTGCCACGGCCAAGACAATCGGGCGCTGGTCGACGCATTGAGGGCCTCGGGCGATCGGGCGCGCGGCATCGCCTCGGTCGGACCGGGCGTCACGATGGCCGAGCTCGAGGAAATGGACGCGGCCGGGGTTCGCGGCGTGCGCTTCAACTTCGTCAAGCGGCTGGTCGATGCGACGCCGAGGGAGGTCTATCTCGGCATCGCCGAGAAGATCGCGCGGCTCGGTTGGCACATCGTCGTCTACTTCGAGGCGCAGGACCTCGCCGATCTGGTGCCGTTCCTCAGCGCCCTGCCGACGGTGATCGTCGTCGACCACATGGGTCGGCCCGATCTCGCCAAGGGCGTCGATCACCCCGATTTCCGCCGCTTCGTCGACCTGATGGCGACGAACGACAAGATCTGGTCGAAGGTGACCTGCCCCGAGCGCCTCTCGGTCGTCGGACCTCCGACCTACGACGATTTCGTCCCCTTCGGCCGGGAGCTGGTGACCCGCTTCCCCGATCGGGTGCTGTGGGGCACCGACTGGCCCCATCCCAACATGACCACCCACATGCCCGACGACGGCCGGTTGGTGGACATGATCGTGCGCATCGCGCCGTCGATGGAGGAGCAGAGGGCGCTCCTCGTCGACAATCCGATGCGTCTCTACTGGTCGCGATGACGGAGCGGCCCAAGGACCAACCGGGAGGAAGGTCATGTCGACACATACGATCCAGGAAGAGATCCCGGGTACCGTCATCTTCGACGGCCGGATGGCGATGAAGGGCTATGCCCTCAACAAGATGTGCTACTCGTTCAACGGCGCCGCGGCTCGCGACGCCTTCCGCGCCGACGAAGAAGCCTACATGGAGAAGTTCGGACTGAACGAGCAGCAGAAGGCGGCGATCCGCGCCCGCAACGTACTGCAACTGATCGATGCCGGCGGCAACATCTACTATCTCGCCAAGTTCGCCGGAATCTTCGGGCTGACCGTACAGGACGTCGGCGCCCAGCAGACGGGGATGACGGTCGAGGCGTTCAAGGAATACCTCCGGAAGCAGGGAGAGTGACCATGGCTCGGATCATCGGTGGATTGACCTCGTCGCACATCCCCGCCGTCGGCAACGCCTATGCGCGCAAGATGTTCGAAGACCCCTACTGGAAACCCTTCTTCGACGGCTATCCGCCGGTGCACGGCTGGCTGAAGGAGAACCGGCCGGACGTGGCGGTGGTGTTCTACAACGACCACGGCCTCAACTTCTTCCTCGACAAGATGCCGACCTTCTCGATCGGCGCGGCGGCCAGTTACGAGAACCAGGACGAGGGTTGGGGCATCCCGACCATCGGTACCTTCGAGGGTCATCCCGAATTGTCCTGGCACATCATCGAGGGCGTCGTGAACGACGGCTTCGACGTCTGCTCCTGTCAGGAGATGGCGGTCGATCACGGCTTCACCGTGCCGGTGCAACTGTTCTGGGGCGATCGCGAAGAGAACCCGATCAAGACCATTCCGATCTGCATCAACACGGTGCAACATCCGTTGGCGTCGCCGAAGCGGTGCTACGAGTTCGGCAAGGCGATCGGTCGGGCGATCTCCTCCTTCCCGGGCGACGAGAAGGTGGTGGTGCTCGGGACCGGTGGTCTGTCGCACCAGCTCGACGGCAAGCGGGCCGGGTTCATCAACAAGGAATTCGACCTGATGTGCATGGACAAGATCGTCGACGAGCCGGAAACCCTGGCGAAGTTGTCGATCCACGATCTGGTGCGCGAGGCCGGAGCCCAGGGCGCGGAGTTCATCCTGTGGATGGCGATGCGCGGAGCGCTCGGCGACAAGGTCGCGGAAGTGCATCGCAACTACCACATCCCGATCTCCAACACGGCCGCCGGCCTGATGTTGCTCGAGACCCGGGCGTGAGGTCGTGATCCGCGTCGCGTCGGCCCGGCGAGGGACGGCACGGCGAAGCGAGGACGAACCGGCCGGAGGTCCGCCTCCGGCCGGCAACGATACGAAGGACCCCGAGCCAGGGGTCCCGAGAACGCACTCAGGGAGACGAACATGACGTTTTCGCAGATCACGCGCCGCAGCGCGCTCACCGGTATCTCCGTAGCGGCTCTGACGCTCATCACCTCCGTCGCGGCCTCGGCCGAAGACGTCGTGAAGGTGGGTCTCATCCTGCCGATGACCGGCCCCTCGGCCTCCACCGGCCGCCAGATCGATCAGGCGGTCAAGCTCTATCAGGCGATGAACGGCACCAAGGCGGGCGGCAAGACCGTCGAGGTGATCGTCAAGGACGACACCGGCGTCGCCGACGTCACCAAGCGCATCGCGCAGGAACTGGTGGTCAACGACAAGGTCTCGGTGCTGGCCGGCTTCGGTCTGACCCCGCTGGCGCTCGCCACCGCTCCGATCTCCACCCAGGCCAAGGTGCCGCAGATCGTCATGGCGGCGGCCACCGCCACCATCACCGAGGCCTCGCCCTACATCGTCCGCACCTCCTTCACCCTGCCGCAGGCGACGGTGCCGGCGGCCAACCTCGCCACCAAGAACGGTTGGAAGAAGGTGGTGACGCTGGTCTCGGACTACGGACCGGGCATCGACGCGGAGAAAGCCTTCGGCGAGCAGTTCACCAAGAACGGCGGCGCCGTCTCGGCGGCGCTGCGCGTGCCGTTGAAGAACCCCGACTTCGCGCCCTTCCTGCAGCGCGTCGCCGACGACAAGCCGGATGCGGTCTTCGTCTTCGTGCCGTCGGGCTTCGGTGCGCTGGTGGTCAAGCAGTTCGTCGAGCGCGGCCTCGACAAGTCGGGCATCAAGCTCTTCGGCACCGGCGACCTGCCGGACGACGACCAGCTCGACGGCATGGGCGACGTGGTGATCGGGCTGATCTCGACCCACCACTATTCCGCCGCCCATCCCTCGCCGGAGAACAAGGCCTTCGTCGCGGCCTACCAGAAGGCCAATCCGGGCCAGCGTCCGAACTTCATGGCGGTCGGCGGTTTCGACGGCATGGCGCTGATCTACAAGGCGCTGGAGAAGACCAAGGGCGAGACCGACGGCACCAAGCTGGTCGAGGCGATGAAGGGCCTGTCGTGGGTCAGCCCGCGTGGGCCGATGTCGATCGATCCCGACACCCGCGACGTGATCCAGAACATCTACGTCCGCAAGGTCGAGAAGGTCGACGGCCACCTCTGGAACATCGAGACCGAGGCCTTCGAGAAGGTCAAGGATCCGGTCAAGGCCGCCAAGATGGCCAAGTGAGGCGAGGGGGGCTCGGCGGGCGGTGCCTCACTCGACCGCCGAGCCTCCCTCCCTTTCCCTCCTCCTCTCCGGGGGGAGGGAACGCGAACCGGAACGGCCGCCGATCGACCACCTCGGTGGACCCGCCTTCCGAGCAACCCGCAGGACATGCGCATGCTGACCATCCTCTTCGACGGCGTATCGACGGGCATGTTGCTCTTCGTGTTGGCCTGCGGGCTCGCCGTGACGCTCGGGTTGATGAACTTCGTCAACCTCGCCCACGGCGCCTTCGCCATGGTCGGCGGCTACGTCACGGTGATCGCCATGCAGCGCTTCGGCGTGCCCTTTCTGGCTACGCTGCCGCTCGCCTTCGTGATCGCCGCGGCGATCGGGCTGGTGCTCGAACGCACGCTCTACGTCCACATGTACGGGCGCAACCATCTCGATCAGGTGCTGTTCTCCATCGGTCTCGTCTTCATGGCGATGGCGGGAATGGATTGGTTCATGGGTTCGAGCCCGCAGAACGTCCTGCTGCCCGAGGCGCTCAAGGGGCGCTTCGACGTCGGCGGCGTCGGCATCGGCCGCTATCGGCTGTTCCTCGTGGTGGTCTGCGGCATCCTCGCGGTGGCGCTGCAACTGGTCCTGTCGAAGACGCGCTTCGGCAGCCGCCTGCGGGCGGCGGTCGACGACCAGCGGGTGGCGCGCGGCCTCGGCATCGGGGTTCAGACGATCTTCGCGCTGACCTTCGCCGTCGGCTCCGGGCTCGCCGGCCTCGGCGGGGCGCTCGGCGCCGAAATCCTCGGCCTCGACCCCTCCTTCCCGGTCAAGTACATGATCTTCTTCCTGATCGTCGTGACGGTCGGCGGCACCTCGTCGATCGTCGGACCCTTCGTGGCGGCGCTGTTGCTCGGCATCGCCGACGTCGCCGGCAAGTACTACGTGCCGTCGCTCGGCTCCTTCGTCATCTATGCGCTGATGATCGCGGTCCTGATCGTCAGGCCGAACGGGCTCTTCGCCCGCCCGGGCCGTTGAGGAGGCGACGATGACCGACACCACCGACCAGCCCCTCGCTCCGGTCGCCCGCGCCTCCCGCTTCCTCGCCGCGGAAGCGCGGTGGTCGTGGCTCGAGATCGCCTTCTGGATCGCCGCCTTCGGCCTCGCCTTCGTCTTCCGCTCGAACCACCTGCTCTTCGCCGAGATCGCCATTCTCGCGCTCTTCGCCGTGTCGCTCGACCTGATCCTCGGCTATGCCGGCATCGTGTCGCTCGGCCACGCCGCCTTCTTCGGGCTCGGCGCCTACACCGTCGGCATCATGGCGCGCAGCGGCTGGGGCGATCCGTTGACCGGGCTGGTGGCGGCGGGCGTCACCGCCGGCATCCTCGGCTTCCTCACCTCGTTCCTGGTGTTGCGCGGCTCGGACCTGACGCGGCTGATGATAACGCTCGGCGTCGCCTCGCTGTTGCACGAGACCGCCAACAAGCTCGATTGGCTGACCGGCGGCGCCGACGGCCTGCAGGGCATGATGGTCGGTCCGGTGCTCGGCCACTTCAGCTTCGATCTCTACGGCACCACCGCCTACGTCTATGCGCTCTCGGTGCTGTTCGTGGTGGTGCTGGGGCTCAGGGTCCTGGTCCATTCGCCCTTCGGCCACGCGCTCAGGGCGATCCGCGACAATCCGCTCAGGGCGCGGGCGATCGGCATCCCGGTCTCCCGACGGCTGATCGCGGCCTATACGCTGGCGGCGGTGATCGCCGGTTTCGCAGGGGCGCTGCTCGCCCAGACCTCGGCCTTCGCGTCCCTCGACGTGCTGGAGTTCCACCGCTCGGCCGACGTCATGCTGGTGCTGGTGATCGGCGGCAGCGGGCGGCTCTACGGCGGCATCCTCGGCGCCATCGTCTTCCGTCTGGCGCAGGACGGCATCGCCAACATCACTCCGCAATATTGGCAGTTCTGGATAGGTCTCGGTCTCGTGGCGCTGGTTCTCCTCGGCCGCGACCGGCTGGAGATCGTCGGTCGGCGCCTCGTCGGCCGCGTCCTGCCGTGGCTGGTCGGCGAGGAGAAGGCGCGATGACCCTGGCTCTCGAGACGCGTGGACTGATGAAGTCCTTCGGCGGCCTGATCGCCACCAACGACGTGTCGCTGCAACTGCCGAAGGGCGCTCGCCACGCGCTGATCGGGCCGAACGGCGCCGGCAAGACGACGCTGATCAACCTGCTCACCGGCGTGCTGACGCCGACGTCGGGGGAGATCCTGCTCGACGGCGGCGACATCGGCTCGCTCGGGGTGGAGCAACGCGTCCGCCTCGGCCTGACCCGCACCTTCCAGATCAACCAGCTCTTCCCCGACCTCACGCCGATCGAGACGGTGGCGCTCGCCGTTTCCGAGCGGCAGGGGCGCGGCGGCGACTGGTGGCGACGGGTCGGCACCAAGGGTGCGGTGCTCGACGAACTGATCGAGGTGTTGGACCGCTTCGACCTCACCGACCGGATGACGGAGCAGACCCGGTTCCTGCCCTACGGCAAGCAACGGCTGCTCGAGATCGCGGTGGCTCTGGCCACCAAGCCGCGGGTGCTGCTGCTCGACGAGCCGGCGGCGGGTGTACCGGAGGGCGAGCGCGACGAGATCCTCGAAGCGGTCGCGGAACTGCCGAAGGACGTCACCGTGGTGCTGATCGAGCACGACATGGACCTCGTGTTCCGCTTCGCCGAGCGCATCAGCGTGCTGGTCGCCGGTGCGGTGCTGACCGAAGGGACGGTCGAGGAGATCAAGGCCGACCCGCGGGTCAAGGCGGTCTATCTGGGCGAAGGCGAAGCCTGAGCGGGACGAGAGGAAACGACTGATGGGCAACCTTCTCGAGGTCGAGGGCCTCACCGCCGGCTACGGCGAGGCGGTGGTGCTCGACCGCCTCTCCTTCGTGGTCAAGGAAGGCGAGGCGCTGGCGCTGCTCGGCCGCAACGGCATGGGCAAGACGACGACGATCGACAGCCTCGTGGGCGTCACCCGGCGCTTCTCCGGGACCATCCGCATCGCCGGCGTCGACGTCTCCTCCTTCCCGCCGGAGAAGCGGGCGGCGGCCGGCATCGGCTGGGTGCCGCAGGAGCGCAACATCTTCAAGTCGCTGACGGTGGAGGAGAACCTCACCGCCATCGCGCGGCCGGGGCCGTGGACGCTGAGGCGCATCTACGACATGTTTCCGCGGCTCGAGGAGCGGCGGTCCAACATGGGCAACCAGCTCTCCGGCGGCGAACAGCAGATGCTGGCGGTCGCTCGCGCCCTGGCGCTCAATCCCAAGCTGGTGCTGCTCGACGAACCGCTGGAGGGCCTCGCGCCGATCATCGTCGAGGAACTGCTCGCCGCCTTCCGCCGCATCGTCCGCGACGAAGGGGTCGCCTGCATCTTGGTGGAACAACAGCCGCGCAAGGTGCTGGCGGTGACCGATCAGGCGATCGTTCTGGAACGCGGCACCATCGTGCTGGAGGCGCCGAGCGCCGAGCTCGTCGCCGATCCGGCGCGGCTCGAGAAGCACCTCGGCGTCGGCCACTGACGGCGGAGACGCGATGTCGGCGCGCGCGCCGACCGCCGGGGTGGGCCGACGTCGGGCGTCGCTTCAGCGCGGCTCGAGCAGCCGGGCGTGGGCCGGGACCTCGGTCGATTCGAACATGTCGGGGAACCGGTCGGTGAGCCGCGGCAGGGCGGCGAGGATCTCGCGCATGTGGCGGCGCATGGCCGCCTCCGCGGCGTCGGGATCGCGGGCCCGCAACGCCTCGATGATGGCGCGGTGCTGGGCGACGAGGACCGGAATCGGCGTGGCCTCGGGCAGGCTCAGATAACGGACGCGATCCATCTGGGCTCGGGCGCCCTCGATGACGCGCAGCGCCGGGTCGCACTCGCAACATTCGACGATGGCGCGGTGGAACTCCTCGTCGAGGGCGTAGAAACGCGCCGGATCGGCGGATGCGGCCGCCTCGATCTGCCGGGCGATGACGTCGTCGAGACGTTCGAGATCGGCGGTCGAGATCAGCGTGGCGGCGGTGCGCACCAGGGCGCTCTCGACCGCCTCGCGGACGAATCGGGCGTTGAGGACATCTCGGACCGAGATCTTGACGACGAAGGTGCCCCGGCTCGGCATGACCTGGAGCAGGCCGGCTTCCGCCAGTTTGATGAAGGCCTCGCGCACCGGCTGGCGGCTGACGCCGTAGCGCAGGGCGGTCTCCTTCTCCGAGATCGCCTCGCCCGGCTTCAAGCGCATCTCGACGATCGCCTGACGGAGGTCGGCGATGATCTGCGGCACGATCGGTGCGGCGAGGTTGATCGCTGGATCGGTCGACATGGTCGCTTGCAATGTCCTCTGTTTCAGGAATACCATACCGGTATGGTGCCATACCGCAAGCCGTCATTGCGGGGTGTTCCAGGGAGGTCGGAAAATGAAACGCGTATCATCTCGTTCCGTCGCCACCATGATCTCGGGCTTCGCCGCGGCGCTGGTGGTCACGACGGGTCTGGCCGGCACGGCCGTCGCCCAGACGCAGCTCAACATCAACACCGCTCTGGCCCAGAGTGACCCGATCTACAAGGGTCTCGAGCGCATGCGCGACCGTGTCGCGGAGCGTTCCAAGGGGCAGTTGACGATCCGCATCTTCCCGGGCTCGCAGCTCGGCAAGGACGAGGACGTCCTCGAACAGGCCCGCGCCGGCGCCAACGTCGCCGTGGTGGTCGACGGTGGCCGCATGGCGGTCTTCGTCAAGGAATTCGGCATCCTCGGCGCGCCCTATCTGGCCGAAGGCTTCAAGGGCGTGCGCAAGGTGGTGACCTCGCCGCTGTTCGAGTCCTGGGTCGCCAAGCTCAAGACCACCTCGGGCCATCAGGTGCTGTCGTTCAACTGGTGGCAGGGCGAGCGTCACCTGATCACCAACAAGCCGATCACCAAGCCCGCCGACCTCGCAGGCGTGCGCATGCGCACACCCGGCGCGCCGGTGTGGATGGAGACGATCCGCGCCATGGGCGCCACCCCGACGCCGATGGCCTGGGGCGAGGTCTATCCGGCGATGCAGCAGAAGGTGATCGACGCGGTCGAGGCTCAGGATCCCGCCTCGGTCGGCTCCAAGCTCTACGAAGTGGCCAAGCACGTCACCCAGACCGGCCACATCAACCTGATCACCGGCATCGTCACCTCGGCCGCCTGGTTCGACGCTCTGTCGCCGGAGTTGCAGAAGATCCTGCGTGAAGAGGCGCTCGCCGCCGGCGACTACGCCTCGCAGATGACCGAGGAATCGCTCCTCGCCTTCCAGGAGACGATGAAGAAGAACGGCATGACCGTGACCGCGGTCGACAAGACGCCGTTCATCGAAGCGACCAAGGGCGTCTACGACAAGCTCGGCTACGGCGACCTGCGCAAGGAAGTCGACAAGCTCCTGAAGTGATAGGGTCGGTGGCGTGATCGCCACCATCGGGCCGCAGCGATCACCCGCGCCGCACCTCGTGTCGTCGGCGCGGGCGATCTCCACGACCGGCGGGCGCTCGCCCCGGTCGCCACGTCCTTCCGAGGATCCATCATGTCCGGTATCGTCGCCCGCGCGGAACTCGTCGCCGCCAAGGCGTTGCTCGCGGCCATCGTCGTTCTGGTGTTCGCCGCCGCCGTCGGCCGAACCTTCGGCCATCCGCTGGTGTGGTCGGTCGACGTCGCCCAACTCCTGTTCGTCTGGGTGTGCTTCCTCGGCGCCAATCGGGCGCTGCGGCTGAAGATCCACATCGGCGTCGATCTCTTCGTGCGCCATCTGCCGCGGGGTACGCGCCACTGGGTCGAACTGGGGCTCGCCGCTCTGACCTTGGCGTTCCTGGCCGCGTTGGCGGTCTCCGGCTATCGGTTGACGGTGCTCAACTGGCAGCGGGTCTACGGCGACAGCGGCATCTCCTACGCCTGGGTGACGGCGGCGGTGCCGATCGGTGCGGCGATGCTGTCGATCACGCTCGTCGGCCACGTGGTGAAGGCGCTGCGCAGCGGCGGCCTCGTCTTCTATCCGGATCGCTCGCTCGATCGTTCCGACAGCCAGCTCGGGTGAGGCGGCCATGTTGATCCTTTGGGGACTGTTCTTCGTCCTGATGTTCCTCGGCATGCCGGTCGCCTTCGCCATCGGCCTGTCGGGCTTCTCCTTCTTCGTCCTCTCCGGGACGATCCCGCTCGGCATCGGCGTCCAACAGATCGCCACCGCGTCGCAGAGCTTCCCGCTCCTCGCCGTTCCGTTCTTCGTGCTCGCCGGCCACATGATGAACAAGACCGGCATCACCCATCGGCTGATCGCCTGCTCGAACGTCCTCGTCTCGTGGATGTCGGGCGGCCTCGCCCAGGTCTGCATCCTGCTCTCGACCCTGATGGGCGGCGTCTCGGGATCGGCGGTTGCCGACGCGGCGATGGAGGCGCGCATCCTCGGGCCGAACATGATCAGATCGGGCTACGCCCGCGGCTTCACCTGCGCCTCGATCGCGGTGGGCTCGCTGATCACCGCCACCATCCCGCCGAGCCTCGGCCTGATCCTCTACGGCTTCGTCGGCAACGTCTCGATCGGCCGCCTCTTCCTCGCCGGCGTCGTGCCCGGCCTGATGATGATGGTGGCGTTGATGGGGGTGGTCTACGTCGTCGCCCGCAAGCGTGACTATCGCGAGGCGCGGGCCTCGAAGCCGACGGGCCGGGAGATCTGGCGCGCCGTGGTCGACGCCAAATGGGCGCTGCTCTTCCCCGTGGCGCTGCTCGTCGGCATCCGCGGCGGCATCTTCACTCCGTCGGAGATCGGCGCCTTCGCGGTGGTCTACGCGGTGGTGGTCGGCGTCTTCCTGCACAAGGAACTGACCTTCGCCAAGGCGCTCGAAGCGCTGGCCGAAGGTGTGCTCGACGTCGGCGTCATCATGCTGATCATCCTGATGTCGGGCATGGTCGGCTATGCGCTGATCTTCGAGCAGGCGCCGCAGGTGGTGGCCGAGTGGATGCTGGGGCTGACGTCCAACCCGATCGCCGTCGTTCTCCTCATCCTGTTCTTCCTGCTCGTCGCCGGCTGCTTCGTCGAGAGCACGGTGCTGGTGCTGCTGCTCACCCCGATCTTCGTGCCGATCATCACCAAGCTCGGCGTCGATCCGGTGCATTTCGGCATCCTGATGATGTCGATCGTCACCCTCGGCTCGATGACCCCGCCGGTCGGCGTCGCCATGTACACGGTGTGCTCGATCCTCGACACGCCGATCGAGGAGTACACGGTCGAGGCGATCCCCTTCGTCGCGGCGATCGTCGGCGTGGTGCTGGTTCTGGCGCTCTTCCCCGGTCTGGTGCTCTGGCTGCCCAATCTGGTGATGTGAGCCGACGCACGCGCTCGCGATCCACGGTGACCACGCCTCCCCTCGGTTCTCCGACGGGAGGCGTTCTTCGTCGTGCGGGCGAGGAGGCGTCGGCGCGTGGGCGGCGGATGCCGAGAGACGAATCCGCGAGGCTCGGCGCGGGGCCCGAAGGGCGTCCGGCGGGCCGAACCCGGGTTTCGATGGTGTCGGTCGGGGGGATGGTGGGCGTGACAGGGATCGAACCTGTGACCCCTACGATGTCAACGTAGTGCTCTCCCGCTGAGCTACACGCCCGAACCGATCGGAGCCACCCGGGACGGGATCGGGCGGCGAGGTCGCTCTATAACGGGGTCGATCGGGTCACGCAAGCCCGGAAGTCGCCTCTCGGGAGAAGTTTTCCCGTGACGCCGGAAAGGTGTCCGGTTTCCGCCGCCTCAAGCCGCGAGCAGCTTCTCGACCTCACGCACGAGATCGCGCAGGTGGAAGGGCTTGGAGAGGACCTTGGCGTCCTTCGGGGCCTGGCTGTCGGGATTGAGCGCCACGGCGGCGAAACCGGTGATGAACATCACCTTGAGATCGGGGTCGAGCTGGGTGGCGCGACGGGCGAGTTCGATGCCGTCCATCTCCGGCATGACGATGTCGGTCAGCAGCAGGGTGAAGGGTTCCTCGCGCAGCCGCTCGTAAGCGCTCTTGCCGTTGTCGTAGGAGACGACGTCGTAGCCGGCGTTGGTGAGGGCCTTCGCCAGGAAGCGACGCATGTCGTTGTCGTCCTCGGCGAGGATGATGCGCGCCATCGGGTCCATTCTGTACTCTTTCCGGATGATTCCTGAGGTTCCCTCCATTGAGGGTGATCGCGGTAAATATACGGTGAAATCCGTCGCCGGCCATCCTCCGGTATCGCATGCCGTCCACGGTTCTGTGGACAGGGACGCCTCGGGAAGGGCAACATGGTACCGGTCAAGGCGGGTCGCCGGTGGTCAGGGGAAGAGGCTGCGAGTTGAGAGGCTTCAGGGAAACGGCCGACGACATGCGCATCGTCGACGGATTCGCGGTCGAACCGCCCTTCGATCTGCTCTGGCCGGAGCGCATCGCCGCCCCAGTCCTGTTGGCCAGCCCTCATTCCGGTCGCGACTATCCGCGCGACTTCCTCGCCATGACGCGTCTCGACCGGGTGACCATCCGTCGATCCGAGGACGCCTTCGTCGACGACCTGTGCCGCACCGCCTCCGGCGGACGGCTGCCGGTGTTGGCGGCGCGCTTTCCCCGCGCTTGGCTCGACGTCAACCGCGAACCGCTGGAACTCGATCCGCGCATGTTCTCCGGCCGCCTGCCGGCCGGCGCCAACACCCGGTCGACGCGGGTGGCCGGCGGGCTCGGGACGATTCCGCGCATCGTCACCGAACGGGACGAGATCTACGGGGGGCCGATCCCGATCGAAGAGGCGCTGGACCGGATCGCGGTGGCCTACGAGCCCTATCACGCGGTGCTGCGCCGTTCGCTGACCCGGCTGCACGCCCGGTTCGGACGGGCGGTGATCGTCGACTGCCACTCGATGCCGTCGCTGCAGCGTACCGGCGGGGTGGAGGGGCGGGCCGACATCGTCATCGGTGACCGGCACGGCAGCAGCTGTCATCCGGCGCTGACCGACCTCGCGGCCACCCTGCTGCGCGAGGCGGGATATCGGGTGGCGTTGAACAAGCCCTACGCCGGCGGTCACGTCACCGAGACCTGTGGCCGGCCGGATCGCGGCCTCCACGCGCTGCAGATCGAGATCTCGCGCGGCCTCTACCTGAACGAGGCGACGATCACCCGGACGAACGGCTTCGCGTCCCTCTCGCGCGCCTTCACCGCCTTCGTCGCGCGCTTCGCCGAGGGGTTCGAGGCGATCTTCGATGACCTGCGCTCCGCCGCCGAATAGGCGCAGCGACGGGTTCCGTCGGCCCGTTGCGGGTCGTGCGGGCCGGCCATTTTGCGGTGCGGCAGAAAAAGAACGGGCCGCGCCAGGGTAGGCAGCGGCCCGAAGTGGGTATTTCAGGGAGGAAACGCCCAGAAGGGCCACGCGGCGGTGAAGAACATCGCCGCGATGCAACAAAGGTGATATTGCGACGCACAAATGTCAAGGGGCGAAACGCACGATCGCGTGAACGCTTCGTTCGACCGATCGAGTCACGGCCGGCCGATGTCGCGCCGGCGACCGGTCGCCGCGGTCGGCGGGTCGGGAGCGCCGCGGGCTTGCATCGGGGCGCCGGGCGGCGCAGGAGTGGTCGACAGACACCGACGTCCGAGGAGGCCCGATGATCGCATCCGACCGCAGCGACGATCTCGTCGCTTTCCTCGATGAACTGGCCGACGTCTCCGGCCGGGCGATCCTGCCCCACTTCCGCCAGCGGCTCGACGTGGAGAACAAGCTCGAGGGCGGCGCCTTCGATCCGGTGACCGTCGCCGACCGGGCGGCGGAGGCGGCGATGCGGCGGCTCCTGTCCGAGCGGCTGCCCGATCACGGCATCCTCGGCGAGGAATACGGCCGCGAACGCGAGGACGCCGAACACGTCTGGGTGCTCGATCCGATCGACGGGACGCGGGCCTTCATCTCCGGGCTGCCTGTGTGGGGGACGCTGATCGGGCTGAAGCATCACGGCCGGCCGGTGCTCGGCACCATGCACCAGCCCTTCACCGGCGAGCGCTTCACCGGCGACGGGCGGCGCGCCTGGTACCGAGGGCCGGATGGGGTGCGGCAGTTGAAGACCCGGCCCTGCGAGCGCCTCGAGGACGCCGTTCTCTTCACCACCACGCCGGCGATGTTGAAGGGCGACGACCGCATCGCCTACGACCGGGTCGAATCACGCGTCCGGTTGGCGCGCTACGGGGTCGATTGCTACGCCTACTGCATGATCGCCGCCGGCTTCGTCGACGTGGTGATCGAGGCCGGACTTCAGCCCTACGACATCGTCGCCCTGATCCCGGTGATCGAGGGCGCCGGCGGCGTCGTCACCGATTGGGACGGCGGCAGTGCCGTCGACGGCGGGCGCATCGTCGCCTGCGGCGACCGGCGGCTGCACGAGCTGGTGCTGCGTCTGCTCGCCGACCGAGGTTGAGGCGGCCTCGGGGTTTCCCGGTTCGACCGGATCGGTCGGCGTGGCCGCGGGTGGGATGTCCGCCGGCGGCTCCGGTCGGGTTTCCTCGGGCGCGGCGGCATCGCCGGGGGGCGCGGCGGGCTGGTCCGAGGACGTGGCCGTGAGCGGTGCGACGGTCTCGGTCGGCGCTTCGGCCGGTTCCGGCGCGGCGGGCTCGGCGGGCGGCGGTTCGAACGCTCCGCCCGGGGCGATCGCCATGGCGGCGGTCGCGGCGGCGGAGACCGCGGTGATGGCGGCGATGGCCGGTGCGGCTTCGGAAGCGGCGGGCTCGATCGGAGCGGCCACCACGTCTTCGGGGCCTGCGGCATCCTTCTCGGCTCGCGCCGCCTCGGGGGCGGCGGCGTGTGGCAGCGGCGGCGCGCGTTTCGGTTCCGGCGCGGCCGTGCCGCCGGGGACGAAGGCGTCGAAGCCGGCCCAGAACTGTTCGCGATAGCGATCGCGTTCCTCGAGGAGTTCGTGGCGGGCGCCGGGGATCACCAGATGGGCGGAGGCGGCGGTGCGGGTGGCGAAGCGCTCGATGGCGCCGTTCGACACCACCCGGTCGTCGCCGCAGGCGAAGATCAGGGTAGGCAGGCGCCAGGCGGCGAGCGCTTCCGGGGTGAAGACGCGGTCCATCGCCTCGAAGGCGGCGGCGAGCCAGCCGACGGTCGGCGACCCGATCGCCAGTTCCGGGTGGCGCCACGACATCTCGGCGCCGCCGGCGTGGCGAGCGGGATCGGAAGTGAGGAAATTCTGGTCGAAGGGGGTGGTGTGGATCGGCGTGGCACCGCCGCCCGGAACCCAGTCGCGACCGAGCCCCAGGGCGCGCAGGGTGAAGGCGAGGCGGCGGGCGATCGGTTCGGCCGGGCCGACGCTGCCGAGGCCGAGGAAGGGCGCGATCAGCACCATGCGGCGGACGTCGCGGGCGAGGCGGGTACCGTTGGCGACGGCGATCAGCCCGCCGGTCGAGTGGGCGAGCACGTACCAGGGCTTCGGGTGGTCGGGAGCGACGAGGCGCAAGACGATGTCGAGGTCGAAGTCGCAGGCGGCCATGTCGCCGATGTGGCCCTTGCGCGGATGTTTCGCCAAGCGCTGCGAGCCGCCCTGGCCGCGCCAGTCGAAGGTGACCACCGAGAAGCCGCGGGCCTGCAGGTCGCGGATCGTCTCGAAGTAGCGCTCGATGTATTCGGCGCGGCCCTGGAGCAGGATCACGGTGCCGCGTGGGTTCGGCGCGGCGAAACTCGCCCAGCGCAGCCGGACCCCGTCGACGGCGGCGATGATGCCGACGCGGGCATCGGGGGGCACCGGTTGCCCGGGAGGCTCGATCAGGTGGTCGACGACGTCCATCCGACACTCCCGGGTTCACGCCGGCCGGCCCTTCGCCGGAGCGCGATGCGGCGGTGCTCGGTTCCGAGATACCCCGACGCGGTCGGAGGGACAACCACGGTGCGGGCCGGCCGAGCGGCGAAGGAGCCGGCGCGGGTTTTTCGCGTGCGCCCCTCTTGAAAGACGTCGTGGACGTTCCCAATTCATTTCCGTGGATGCCGCCAGGATCCACGATGAAATCGCAACCCTCGGCTTCGTGCCGGCGCGCCGGAACGGGCGTCCGCCAAGTCGGGGGAGAGATGCGGTCTCGTCGATTTGTGTCGCTCGGCAATTCGGAGGACATGACATGCGTATCGACTTCTCTCCGCTCTATCGTTCCACCGTCGGGTTCGACCGGCTGTTCTCGTTGATGGACGCCCTCGGCACCGGCGAGACCTCGCAACCGGCCTATCCGCCCTACAACATCGAGCGGACGGGCGAGACCGCCTATCGCATCACCATGGCCGTCGCCGGCTTCGGCGAACCGGACCTCGCGCTCGAGGTCAAGGAAGGCGTGCTCGTGGTGAAGGGCGAGAAAGCGGCCACCGAGGAGAACAAGGAGATTCTCTATCGCGGCATCGCGTCGCGCAGCTTCGAGCGTCGCTTCCAGCTCGCCGACCACGTGGTGGTCCATGGCGCCAAACTGGAGAACGGCCTCCTCCACATCGATCTCGTCCGCGAGATCCCGGAGGCGATGAAGCCGCGCCGCATCCCGATCGCCGCACCGGCGGCGGCCAGGACGATCGAGGCGAAGGCCGAAGCGGCCGCACCGACGGTCGAGGCCGCCTGAGACACGAGACACAGGATCCGCGGCCGACCCATCTCCCCAAGCCCCCGTGGTCGGGCCGTGGTGAGTTCGATCGCCCCCCGATCGGACGCCCCGGAGCCGCCCCGTCCGCCGCAAGGCGGGCGGGGCGGCCTCTTTTCGGACTTCGCCGCCCCGTCGACCGCGAGGCGGGCGGGGCGGTCATTCTTCTGAGCGATGCGCCCGTCGCGGTCCGGCGGTGGAGTCGGGGTGCAGGGATGCGCCGGCGGGTGGTTCACGCGCCGACGGGAAGCGGCTATGGGTTCACCCGAGGTGGCGACGGCCGCCCGCGTCCTCATCGATCGCGAGACTCGCCCCGTGATTCGCCACGTCGTCTTCTTCTCGGTTCGCGACCCCGCCGATCTCGACACGGTCGAGGCGGGTCTGAAGATCCTCGAGAGCAATCCGCACGCGCTTCGCCTCGCCGTTCGCCGCGACCTCGGGCGCGACGATCTTACGGGGGAGGTCGATCTGGTCGTCTACGGCGAATTCGCCGACGAGGCGGCGCTCGCCGCCTACAAGGCGCATCCGACCTATGCGGCGTCGATCGCGGTGGTGCGGCCGCTGCGCGATCTGCGGATCGCCGTCGATTTCGTGCTCGATTGAGCGGGGGCCGCCGAAGTGCCGGCGCGGGAGGTGCTGCGGCGCATTCGGCCGCCGGCGATGCGCCTTAGAGTTCCGCGAGCGCCGCCAGAAAGGCGTCGACCTCGTCCGGCGTGGTGGCGAAGCTGGTGACCAGCCGGTGGAGCGTTTCGCCCTCGCCGGGACGATCCTCGGGGGCGAGGCCGGCGGTCGACCAGTCGTAGAAGCGGGCACCGGCGGCGGTGAGGCGGTCGGCGGTCGCGGGCCGCATCACGGCGAAGACCTCGTTGGCCTCCGGCTCCCAGGCGAGGCGGGCGACCCGCGAAGCGGCGATGCCGCGCGCGAGGCGGTCGGCCATGGCGTTGGCGTGTCGGGCGAGGTCGAGCCAGTGGCCGTCGTCGAGCCAGGCGTCGAACTGGGCGGCGACGAGGCGGTGCTTGGAGATCAGGTGGCCGCCGCGCTTGCGGCGGAAAGCCAGTTCCTCGCGCTTCGACGGATCGAAGGAGACGATCGCCTCGGCCATCAGGCAGCCGCCTTTGGTGGCGCCGAAGGAGAGGACGTCGACGCCGGCCTTCCAGGTCACCTCGGCGAGCGAGCAGCCGAGCCGGGCGACGGCATTGGCGAGCCGCGACCCGTCCATGTGGACGGCGAGGCCGTGGGCGTGGGCGGTTCCGGCGAGGGCGGTCACTTCGGCCGGCGTGTAGACGCGGCCGCATTCGTTGGCCTGAGTGATCGACAGAACCGCCGGCTTGCCGTGGTGGACGCCGATCGGCCAGTCGGCGAGGCGGCGGGCGAGGTCGGCTGCGTCGAGCTTGCCGAAGCGGCCGGGCAGCGCCACCGTGCGGGTGCCGGCGAAGAACTCGGGGGCGCCGCATTCGTCGACGGCGAGATGGCCCTCCTCGTGGATGAGGAGTTGGCCCCAGGGCGGTGCGAAGGCGGCGACCGAAAGCGCGTTGGCGGCGGTGCCGGTCGCCACGAGGAAGACGTCGACCTCGCGCTCGAAGACCTCGGCGAAGCGAGCTTCGAGGCGGCGGGTGGCGTCGTCGTCGCCGTAGGCGGGGAGGGGACCGGCGGCGCCGGCTGCGGTGAGAGCGGCCAGAACCTCGCGCGAGGCGCCGGCCCAGTTGTCGGAAGCGAAGATCATGGGGCGGAGCCTCGCATCACCGGGGCGGCGGCGCAAGGCGGGGCGAGGTCCGGTTCGCCGGATCGATTTCTGCGATACGTCGTCGCGATCGTCGGCGGCGGCGACGCGAATGCGAGCGAATTGGTCGAATCTCGAGCAGGGCTCGGAAAACTGCCGCTTGCGAGTGTTTCCAATATCTGCGATCTTCCGCTCGGACGAAATAGGACAGTATTGTTGACCTATCTCGTCGAGACGAGACGAAAACGGCGGAAAACCGCGGTCGTCGTTCTCGTCCTCGCGGCCCGAACAGGGCCGGGAAGGATGACGCTTCGCCTCGGCGGCGTCGATCGGCCCGGATCCTGCGAAGGCGGCGGGCCCTCGAGAGTGGGCAATTCGACGACCCGGAGCCCTCTCCATCCGCCACGAGGCGGGGTGGCGGGGGCGGTGTCGTCGGAGTGACCGGTGAACACGTGCCGTGCGCAGCGCGGCGAATTGCGAGGATGGATCCCATGGAACGGATCTCGTCGGAAGGCTCGTCCGGCATCGAAGTCGGGTCGGAGATCGTCACCAACGGGGCCGCGTCGGCGACGCCGAAGGCGGTCGCGACACGGGCGGCGTTGCCGAAGGCCGAGGGCATGTTCGATCCGGCCGAGAACCGCGACGCCTGCGGCGTCGGCTTCGTCGCCGACATCAAGGGTCGCAAGAGCCACGGGATCGTGAAGGACGCGCTCTTCGTGCTCGAAAACCTCGAGCATCGCGGCGCCGTCGGTGCCGATCCGCTGATGGGCGACGGCGCCGGCATCCTCGTGCAGATCCCGCATCGCTTCTTCGCCGAGGAATGCGCGAAGCTCGGCGTCACCCTGCCGGAGGCGGGGCGTTACGCCATCGGCCAGTTCTTTCTGCCGCGCGACGCCGGCGAGCGTGAGCGCGCCGTCGCCATCATCGAGCGCTGCATCGCGGCCGAGGGCATGAGCGTGCTCGGCTGGCGCTCCGTCCCGGTCGACAATTCCAGGCTCTCCGAGGGCGTCAAGGCGACCGAACCGGTGCACGCCCAGGTGTTCGTCGGCTGCGTGGCCCCGGAGGCGGATCAGGACACCTTCGAGCGCAAGCTCTACATCGCCCGCAAGCTCCTGTCCGGCGAGGTCTACGAAGCCGACTGGAACGGCGCCACCAAGCGCGATCTCGACGCCTTCTACGTGGTGAGCTTCTCCAGCCGCACCGTCGTCTACAAGGGCATGTTCCTCAGCTATCAGGTCGCGGCCTATTATCCCGATCTGTCCGACCCGCGCTTCGAATCGGCGCTGGCGCTCGTCCACCAGCGCTTCTCGACCAACACCTTCCCGTCGTGGAAGCTCGCCCATCCCTACCGGATGGTCGCCCACAACGGCGAGATCAACACGCTGCGCGGCAACGTCAACTGGATGTACGCCCGCCAGGCGACGACCACCTCGGAGAAGTTCGGCGACGACATCGCCAAGATCTGGCCGATCTCCTACGAGGGCCAGTCCGACACCGCTTGCTTCGACAACGCCATCGAGTTCCTCGTGCGCGGCGGCTATTCGCTCGCCCATGCGGCGATGACCCTCATCCCCGAGGCCTGGGCCGGCAACCAGGTGATGGACGAGGAGCGCAAGGCCTTCTACGAGTACCACGCCGCGCTGATGGAGCCGTGGGACGGCCCGGCGGCGGTCGCCTTCACCGACGGCCGCCAGATCGGCGCCACCCTCGACCGCAACGGCCTGAGGCCGGCCCGCTACATCGTCACCGACGACGACCGCGTCATCCTCGCCTCCGAGGCCGGCACCCTGCCGGTGCCGGAGGAGAAGATCGTCGCCAAGTGGCGCCTGCAGCCGGGCAAGATGCTGCTGATCGACCTCGAGGCGGGCCGCATCATCTCCGACGACGAGATCAAGAAGTCGATCGCCACCGCCCACCCTTACGGCAAGTGGATCGAGGAGACCCAGCTCGTCCTCGAGGATCTGCCGGAGGTCGAGGCGCGGGCACCGAAGACGCTCGAGAGCCTGATCGATCTGCAGCAGGCCTTCGGTTACACCCAGGAGGATCTCAAGGTCCTGTTGCCGCCGATGGCGGTGACCGGCCAGGAAGCGGTCGGCTCGATGGGTACCGACACGCCGATCTCGGCGCTCTCGGACAGGTCGAAGCTGCTCTACACCTACTTCAAGCAGAACTTCGCCCAGGTGACGAACCCGCCGATCGATCCGATCCGCGAGGAGCTCGTCATGAGCCTCGTCTCCTTCATCGGCCCGCGCCCCAACCTCTTCGACCTCGAAGGCGGTGAGGCGCAGAAGCGGCTCGAGGTGCGCCAGCCGATCCTCACCAACGAGGATCTGGAGAAGATCCGCACCATCGGTGACAACGAGGAGTCCGGGTTCAAGTCGATCACCATCGACATCACCTATCCGGCCGCCAACGGCGCCGCCGGCATGCGCCCGGCGCTCGAGGCGATCTGCATCCAGGCGGAAGCCGCGGTGCGCATCTCCGCGACCGGTCAGGTCTACAACATCATCGTGCTCTCCGACCGCATGCTCGGCCGGCAGCGCATCGCCATTCCGGCACTGCTCGCCACCGCCGCCGTGCATCATCACCTGATCCGCAAGGGGCTCCGGACCCGCGCCGGTCTGGTGGTGGAATCGGGCGAGCCGCGCGAGATCCATCACTTCGCCTGTCTGGCCGGCTACGGCGCCGAGGCGATCAACCCCTATCTCGCCTTCGACACGCTCATCGCCATGAAGGGCCAGTTCCCCGACGACGTCGACGAGCACGAGATCGTCCACCGCTACATCAAGTCGATCGGCAAGGGCCTCCTGAAGGTCATGTCGAAGATGGGCATCTCGACCTACCAGTCCTATTGCGGCGCCCAGATCTTCGACGCGGTCGGCCTCAAGGCCGAGTTCGTCAAGGAGTACTTCTTCGGCACGGCGACCAAGATCGAGGGCGTCGGGCTGACGCAGATCGCCAAGGAGACGGTCGATCGTCACGCCAAGGCCTTCGGCGCCGACCCGGTGCTGGCCAGCATGCTCGACGTCGGCGGCGAATACGCCCAGCGCATGCGCGGCGAGGCGCACGTGTGGACCGCCGGCACCATCGCCGGCCTCCAGCATGCGGTCCGCTCGAACTCCTTCGAGAAGTTCCAGGCGGAATTCTCCAAGCCGATCGACGAGCAGAACGAGCGCTTCACCACCATCCGCGGCCTGTTCCGCATCAAGTCGGCGGAGGAGATCGGCCAGACCGCGATCCCGCTCGACGAGGTCGAGCCGGCGGTGTCGATCGTCCGGCGCTTCGCCACCGGCGCGATGTCCTTCGGCTCGATCAGCCGCGAGGCGCACACCACGCTCGCCATCGCCATGAACCGCATCGGCGGTCGCTCCAACACCGGCGAGGGCGGCGAGGAGGCGGATCGCTTCCGGCCGCTCGCCAACGGCGATTCGATGCGCTCGGCGATCAAGCAGGTCGCTTCGGGCCGCTTCGGCGTCACCACCGAATATCTGGTCAACTCCGACCAGATGCAGATCAAGATGGCGCAGGGCGCCAAGCCCGGCGAGGGAGGCCAGTTGCCCGGCCACAAGGTCGACGCGGTGATCGGCAAGGTGCGTCACGCCACCCCCGGCGTGCAGCTCATCTCGCCTCCGCCACATCACGACATCTACTCGATCGAGGATCTGGCGCAGCTGATCTTCGACCTGAAGAACGTCAACCCGACCGGTGAGGTCTCGGTCAAGCTCGTCTCCGAGGTCGGCGTCGGCACGGTCGCCGCCGGCGTCGCCAAGGCGCGCGCCGACCACATCACCATCTCCGGCTTCGAGGGCGGCACGGGCGCGTCGCCACTGACCTCGATCAAGCACGCCGGCAGCCCCTGGGAGATCGGTCTGGCCGAGACCCAGCAGACCCTGGTGATCAACAGCCTGCGCTCGCGCGTCGAATTGCAGGTCGACGGTGGTGTGCGCACCGGCCGCGACGTGGTGGTCGGCGCCATGCTCGGCGCCGACGGCTTCGGCTTCGCCACCGCGCCGCTGATCGCCGCCGGCTGCCTGATGATGCGCAAGTGCCATCTCAACACCTGTCCGGTGGGCATCGCCACCCAGGATCCGGTGCTGAGGAAGCGGTTCCACGGCCAGCCGGAACACGTGATCAACTACTTCTTCTTCGTCGCCGAAGAGGTGCGTCGCATTCTGGCGTCGCTGGGTTTCAAGAAGCTCTCCGACATCACCGGCCGTACCGACATCCTCGACAAGAAGGCGGCGATCTCGCACTGGAAGGCCAAGGGCCTCGACTTCGCGCGGCTGTTCCACATGCCGGCGGCGACGGCCGAGGAACGGCGCCACACCGCGCGTCAGCAACACCCGATCGACACCGTGCTCGACCGCACGCTGATCGCGCGGGCCGCGCCGGCGCTCGAGACCAAGCAGCCGGTGCGGATCGAGACGGCGGTGAAGAACGTCGATCGCTCGGTCGGCGCCATGTTGTCGGGCGAGGTGGCCAAGCGCTTCGGCCACGCCGGCCTGCCGGAGGACACGATCCACGTGACCCTGACGGGCACCGCGGGTCAGGCCTTCGGCGCCTGGGCGGCGCGCGGCGTGACGCTCGAGCTGGTCGGCGACGCCAACGACTACGTCGGCAAGGGCCTGTCGGGCGGTCGCCTGATCGTCAAGCCGAACCCGGTGTCGCGGATCGTGCCGGAGCAGTCGATCATCGTCGGCAACACCGTGCTCTACGGTGCGGTGGAGGGCGAGTGCTACTTCCGCGGCTTCGCCGGCGAGCGTTTCGCCGTCCGCAACTCCGGTGCCATCGCGGTGGTGGAGGGCGTGGGCGACCACGGCTGTGAGTACATGACCGGCGGCATCGTCGTGGTGCTCGGCGCCACGGGCCGCAACTTCGGCGCCGGCATGTCGGGCGGCATCGCCTACGTGCTCGACGAGGACGGCTCGTTCACCAAGCGCGTCAACCTGTCGATGGTCGAACTCGAGCCGGTTCCGGAAGAGGACATCCTGCTCGAGAAGCTGCACCATCAGGGCGGCGACCTCGACTTCAAGGGCAAGGTCGACGTCTCCGGCGACATGACCCGCCACGACGACGAACGCCTGTGGCAACTCATCTCGAGCCATCTCCACTGGACGGGCTCGGCCCGCGCCAAGGAGATCCTGGAGCACTGGGAGGTGTTCCGGCCGAAGTTCGTCAAGGTCATGCCGGTCGAGTACCGCAAGGCGCTCGAGCGGATGCGGCAGGAGCGTCAGGCGGCGGAGTGATCCGAGCCGCGTGAGGAGACCCGGAGGCGGGCAGACCCCGCCTCCCCCCCCGGACATCGCCGGCGAAGAAACCCGAGAGCGGCGCGAATCGCGCGCCTCGGGCGAAACGCCGGGAGGAACAAGGAACGGAGTGACACGATGGGCAAGGTCACCGGCTTTCTCGAATACGACCGTCAGGAACTGAAGTATCAGCCGGCGGCGGATCGCATCCGTCACTACAAGGAGTTCACCCTGCCGCTCGCCGACGCCGATGTCGAGCGGCAGGCGGCGCGCTGCATGGAATGCGGCGTGCCCTACTGCCACCGTGGCTGTCCGGTGAACAACCAGATCCCCGACTGGAACGATCTGGTCTACGACGGCGACTACGAGACCGCGGCGAAGAACCTGCACTCGACCAACAACTTCCCGGACTTCACCGGCCGCATCTGTCCGGCTCCCTGCGAGGCGTCCTGCACGCTGAACCTCTTCGACGCCCCGGTCACCATCAAGACCATCGAGGCGACGATCTCGGAGAAGGCGTGGAAGAAAGGTTGGCTGGCGCCGCAGCCGGCCAAGACCCGGACAGGCAAGAAGGTGGCGATCGTCGGCGCCGGCCCTGCCGGTCTCGCCGCCGCCCAGCAACTCGTCCGCGTCGGCCACGAGGTCCACGTCTACGAGAAGAACGCCAAGGCCGGCGGCCTGTTGCGCTACGGCATCCCCGACTTCAAGCTCGACAAGGGCGTGGTCGATCGGCGGGTGAAGCAGATCGTCGACGAGGGCGTCGTCTTCCACTTCAACACCACCGTCGGCCTCGACGTGTCGGCGAAGGAACTGGTCGACCTCTACGACGCGGTGCTGCTCACCGGCGGGGCCGAGAAGCCCCGTGATCTGCCGGCCCCGGGCCGCAACCTCGGCGGCGTCCATTTCGCCATGGAGTTCCTGCCGCAGCAGAACCGCCGCGTCTCCGGCGAGCCGCTCGGCGAAGTGGCGCCGATCCTGGCGGGCGGCAAGCACGTCGTGGTCATCGGCGGTGGCGACACCGGTTCCGACTGCATCGGCACCTCGGTGCGTCAGGGGGCGCTCTCCGTCACCCAGCTCGAGATCATGCCGCGTCCGCCCGAGAAGGAGGACAAGCTCGCCACCTGGCCGAACTGGCCGCTGAAGCTCAGGACCTCGTCGAGCCACGAGGAAGGCGCCGAGCGGCTGTTCGGCGTCACGGCGACGCGCTTCGAGGGCGTCGACGGCCGGGTCTCCGAGGTGCACATCGCCGAGGTCGACGCCAAGTTCCAACCGATCCCGGGCACCGAGCGGGTGCTCAAGGCCGATCTCGTCCTGCTCGCCATGGGCTTCGTCGCGCCGGTCGCCGAGGGCATGATCGACGCTCTCGGTATCGCCAAGGACGGTCGCGGCAACGTCGCGGCGACCGAGGAGACCTATGCGACCTCGATCCCCAAGGTCTATGCCGCGGGCGACATGCGGCGCGGCCAGTCCCTGGTGGTGTGGGCGATCCGCGAGGGCCGTCAGGCGGCCCGCTCGATCGACCTCGCCCTGATGGGCAAGTCCGAACTGCCGCGCTGAGCGCGACGGAACGGTGGATCCGGAACATCGCGGCGCGCCCTGCGGGGCGCGCCGTTTCCGTTCGTGTTCGTCGCCGCGGAGGCGGGACCTCCGGAACGGGTCACCGGGCGAAAGGCGGCACCGATCAGGGCACGCGGCGCGAGATGTCGTCGACGCGCCCGGCGGGGGCTTCGATGGGCAGCCCATCGACGAGACGGCGGTGGGCCGGAGTGGAGACGATGGGGAAGCCGCCGGGTAGGTATTCGGCGGCGCGCGTCCGGCCGGGAGCGCCGGCGAGGCCGCCATCGCCGTCGGGGCCGGCGGCGCGGCCGAGCGGTACGATCGGGCCGACCACCGTCCACGGGGCGGGCGGCAGGGGCGGTGGTCCGCCGACGATCGCTTCTTCCGGCCGGGGCTCGGCACGCGGCTCTTCCGGCAGGGTGAGCAGCGACGGTATGCCGCCGCCGCGCATCACCTTGCGGATCTCCTGTTCGACGAAGAAGGCGAGCTTGCGCTGACCGGCGCGGGTGAAGAGCACGCCGTCGTTGGTGCGCAGCTTCTTGATCTGGCCCTCGACGTCGGGGCCGGTCGAGGCATAGAAGCCCGCCTCGTCGGTGAAGGCGTTCCAGATGTCGACGAAGCCGCCGCCGGCGGCCTGGACACGGGGGCGCGCCATGTCGTTGAGCGAGGAGAGGAAGGCGGCGTAGGCGGCGCGCGCCGTCGGCTTGCGGTCGGGGTCGGCGGTCGGCGGCAGGCCGACCCACCAGAAGGGTTTGCCGGTGGCGCGGATCTGGGCGATCAACCGGTCGAGACGTTCGCCGTAGATCTTGGTCCATTCCTCGCCGCCCGCCTCGAGGCCCTTGGCGCCGGGGACCGGGATGGTCTGGTAATCGTTGACGCCGACCATGACGACGACGAAATCGGCCTTGTTCTCGGCGAGGACCTTGGTGGCGAGAGTGCTCCATTCGCCTTCGCTTTCGCGGGTCAGGCCGGAGGCGTTGCGCGACTTCGAGAGGATGGCGATGGTGGGGTCCTCGGAGAAGGCCATCTGCAGGCCGTAACCCAGACCCTGAGCCTCGATGTCGCCGATCACCAGCACGACCTGGGCGTCGGGGATCTTCGGCACCTCGACGATCTTCGGTTCGACGCGCTTCTTCGGCTGGGCGAGCGGGTCGATCGCGGACGGCACCTGCTGGCGTTGCGGCACGCCGAAGAGGGCGCGGAAGAACCCGCCGATCGGATCGTGCTGGGCGGCGGCCGGCGCCGCGGCGAGGGTGGCGAAGACCATCGCCGTCAGGAAGACGATCGCCGTCCGGCCGATCCGCATGTGAGCCTCGCTCCGTCGCGTCTCCGCCCCCACCGCCGGGACCGGATTCGTCACGGGGCCAGTGTAGAGCAGAATCGGGCGAAAACGGTACCGTCGCGGCGCGGGGCCGGGTCGCGATCAGCCGCCGCGCAGGCGGGCGAGCACCTTGTCGGAGGGGTAGCCGTCGGCCGGCTGCATGCCGATCGACTTCTGCCAAGCCTGGATCGCTCCTCGCGTCTTCTCTCCGAAGCGACCGTCGGAGCCGCCGGTGTCGAAACCGAGGGCGGTGAGGCGCTCCTGCAATTCCTGCGTCTCGGCGAGATTCAGCGGGCGCTCCTCGACCGGCCAAGGCTTCACGAAGTGGCCACCGCCGCGGATCTTGTCGGAGAGATAGCAGATGGCGAGCGCGTATTTCATCGACGGGTTGTAGGACCTCACCGCGTAGAATCCGGCGCCGAGCGCCAGCGCCGGGCCATTGGCGCCGGCGGGCAGCCACAGGCGGGCGATCATGTCGGCGCGCGGAAAATCCTTGCCGTCGGCGCGTCGCAGACCGAGCGCCGCCCACTGGGCGATGGTCTTCTGGATCTTGCCGTCGGCGAGCCCGGCGTCGAACTTCGCCGGCAGGGTGATCTCGTGGCCCCAGGGTTCGCCGCGGCGGTGGCGGCCGCGCTCGACCAGATAGCGGGCGGTGCCCGCGAGCGCGTCGTCCGGTCTGCCGAAGGGGTTGATGCGACCGTCGCCGTCGAAGTCGACGCCCATGTTGAGCCAGACCTCCGGCATCCACTGGGTATGGCCCATCGCTCCGGCCCAGGACCCGATCATGTCGTCCGGCTGGGCCCAGCCGCGATCGACGATGATCAGCGCGTTGAGCAGTTCGGCCTCCCAATAGGACCGGCGGCGCGGCTCGCCCCAAGCGAGCGCGGCGAGGGAGGGGATGACCTTGCGCATGTATTTCGGGGCGATGACGAGATCGCCGAAGGAGCTCTCGAGGCCCCAGAGAGCGCAAAGGAGGTGGCGGTCGACGCCGTACTTCTCCTCGATGCGGTCGAAGAGCGCGGCCTGTTCGCGGATGCGCTTCTTGCCGGTGTCGACGTTGTACTCGCCGGTGCGCCGTTCGACGTAACGCCAGATCGGTTCCTGCACCTCGGGCTGCGACTTGTCGGACTTGTAGACGGTGGTGTCCGGGACGGTCGCGCGCATCACCCGGTCGTAGGTCGCCGGCGAGATGCCCTTGGCCAGCGCTCGGGCGCGGAAGGTGCCGACCCATTCGTCGAAGCCGGTGGCGGCCACCGGGCCGGGACCGTCGCTCGGGGTCGCGGGGACGGTGCCCGTTTCGGCCTTGGCGGCGCCGAGACCGCCGACCGGCGAGGCGGAACAGGCGCCGAGCGCCAGCGAGCCGACGCCGACCAGGAAGGTGCGGCGGGGTAGCGCCAGATCGAGCAAAGTCGCGATCTCCGTCAACGGGGTGGCCATGGCGGCATCGAACCGCGCCGTTTCGCGCCGCGGTCGACGGGCCGGAACGCACCGGCCTTCTCCGATGATCATGGTTAATCGGAGCTTAACACCGTCTTAACGTGGCGCGGCCATGATTCCGCCGCGCGAGTCGCGCTTGTCGCGGCGCCGTCGTTCGACTAGGCACGTCGTGTCGCGCCGCACCGCCGGAAGGGCGGGGGCCACCCAGGTGAGGAAGTCCTCGGTATGACGAAGAAGATCCGCAAAGCCGTTTTCCCCGTCGCGGGACTCGGGACCCGCTTCCTGCCCGCCACCAAGGCGATGCCCAAGGAGATGTTGACGGTCGTCGACAAGCCGGTGATCCAGTACATCGTCGACGAGGCGCGCGAGGCGGGGATCGAGCACTTCATCTTCGTCACCGGCCGCAACAAGGCGGTGATCGAGGATCACTTCGACCTCGCCTATGAACTCGAGCAGACGCTGCGTTCGCGCGGCAAGAAGGCCGAGCTCGCCATTCTCGACGCCCAGCGGCCGCCGCCGGGCACCACCTCCTTCACCCGCCAGCAGGAACCGCTCGGCCTCGGCCACGCGGTGTGGTGCGCCCGTGATCTGGTCGGCGACGAACCCTTCGCGGTGATGCTGCCCGACATGATCATGAAGGGGCGGGTGAAGTCCTGCCTCGCCCAGATGACCGAGGTCTACGCCGAAACCGGCGGCAACGTCGTCGCGGTCGAGGAATGCGCCCCCGAGCTCGCCCACCAGTACGGCATCGTCGGGGTCGGTGAGGCGCGCGGCGAGGCCTTCCGCATCACCTCGATGGTGGAGAAGCCGCCGAAGGGCACGGCGCCGTCGAACCTCTTCATCAACGGTCGCTACATCCTGCAGCCGCGGATCTTCGAACTGCTCGAGACGCAGGAGCGCGGCGCCGGCAACGAGATCCAGCTCACCGACTCGATGCGCACCCTGATGGACGGCTCCGATTTCTGGGGCGTTCGCTTCGACGGCAAGACCTACGACTGCGGCTCCAAGGTCGGCTTCCTCGCCGCCAACGTCGCCTATGGCCTCGAGCGCAAGGAGCTGACCGCCGAGTTCAAGGCCGAGATCGAGGCGATCCTGAAGGGCCTGTGATCGAGAGTCCACGACCGGAGACGTCGACGGCCGACACCTCGCGGTGCCGGCCGTTTCTCGTTTCGGAAGGGCGTGCCGGCGGTCAGCGCTGCAGGCGGACGCCGACCATGACGGTGGCGGCGTCGTAGTCGGAACCGCCGCCGGAGGAGGTGAAGCGCGAGAACGACCCTTTGACGAAGGTCCGGACGTTGCGGTCGATCTTGTAGGTGAGGCCGGAGGAGAGGCTCCAGGTGTCCTCGCGAAGGTTCGCTCCTACGTAACGCTTGTCGGTGAGGGCGACGCCGGCGGAGGCGACGAGCTGGGGCCGCAGGGCGTGGTCGACGCCGATGGCGAGCGTACGGGTGACGGCACCGGGCGAATTGGCCAGCGTGGTGGCGTCGAAGCTCGTCCTGGCGTCGAGCTTGACCGAGGTCAGCCGGGTCGGCGACCAGACCAGCGAACCGTCGATCAGCCATCCCGAGATGTCGGGGAGCGTCCCCTTGTCCATCCGCTCGAGCCCCCAGCCGGTCGACAGTTCACCGCGCAGCTTCGGGCCGAGATCGGCGAGGACACCGAGCTTGATCGCCGCGCCGGTGGTGTCGCGCGGCGATCCGGCGACCAGGGCGTCGTCGTAGTCGCGCTTCGAGGCCTGAAGCTCGGCGAAGGGACGGATCGAGCTCTTGGAGCCCCAAGCGGCGCGCAACGCCGCCGTGTGTCGGGTGTTGTTCTGGATCTCCGAGCCGAGCGAGGTGCCGGAGGACGTGGTGCCGCCGGAATAATCGGTGCGGTCGAGATCGCCGCGCAGGGTCAGAGCGAGGAGGCCGACGTCGCGGGTCAGGCCGAGCGACAGGCTCTTGGTGTCGACCGTCGCCGGTACCACGGTGTTCGCCGGATTGTCGGCGCTCGACGACGATTGGCGGTCCCGCGACCAGCCGCCCTTGATGTCGACCGTGGTCTCGTCGCCGAGGTCGACGCGGCCGCGCAGGCCGGTCCGGAAGGTGAGCTTGTCGTAGTCGTGGTCGGTCGAGTTGCCGAGGTAGGCGCCGCGCAGCTCGAACTCGAGCGAATGGCGCGACCAACCGGAACGGCCGAGGAGTTCCGGGGCGATACCGTAGACCGTTCCCGAAGCACCGCCGGTGCGGGTGGCGACGTTGGAGGTCCAGCCGGCCGAGGCCTCGACCGCCGGCAACCAGGTGAAACCGCCGGTTCTGAGGCCGAGCTGGGCGTAGTCGTCGTTCTCGATCTCCGCTTCGTCGCGCTTGTCGGCGAGGATGTCACGCGGTCGCGGTTGCACGGCGGCTTCCGGCAGGGTCGGGCCGCCCTTGACCATGCCGGCTCGGGTGATCGCTTCGACGGGGCCGCGACGGCCGGCGGCGGCGTCGAGCACCATCGGACGCGGAGCGGAGGGAAGGGCGGCGTCGGTCGCCGGGGTGCGTCCGTCGGCACGCGACGTGGTCGGGGTGCGCGGCGCGGAGGCGGGGCGGCCGATCGGCTCGAGCGCGGCCGGGTCGGCGTCGACGAGAGGATCGGTGGTGGCGAGTGGATCGACGGGCGTCGTCGGCGCCGGCTCGGGGAGGGGCTCGGCGCGGCGCGTGTCGAGGGAGCCGCGCAGCGGCGATCCGGTGGCGGTGCGTGCCGCTCCCGGCTTCGGTGCCGCGGTGCGGAGCGTCTGCCGGCGCAACGGGTCGCGCAGGTCGTCATCGCTGCGCGACTGGCCGAGGGCGGGGCCGGCGGAGGCGGCGACGAGCGCGAGAGCGAACGCCGCTGGCCGCGACCACCGCGGGCGGGCCGCGACGGCGGAAGCCGTCGAGACCGCGTCATCGGCGGACGTTGCGGGGGGCGGACGCTGGTGCATGGTTCCTCGGACCGTCGACGAAGCCGCCGAGGGGACGATCGACGGTTCGTTGCCGAAAGGTAAACGGCCATGGTTAACGCTTTCTTATCCGCCGGAGCGTTCCCGGCGCGGCCGACGACCACGCGCCTCTTCTTCCGCGGCCCTCGACCGCACGGCTCCCCATCCGGCGGCGAAGGTGATAGAGAGCCTCACCACCGCTCGGACGCTTCCTCGGACGCCTCATGGACACGCCCTTCCTCAACTCCGCCCTCAAGACCATCGACATCGAAGCCCGCGGGCTGGCGCTGCTGCGCGACACGCT
>JAOTSD010000134.1 GCA_030247555.1 Siculibacillus sp.
CTCCCAATCGACCGAGATGCTGTCGCGGGTGATGCCGGCCTCCGGGCCGGTCAGCATGCGGTCCTCGCCGATCAGGGTGTTGATCAGCGTCGACTTGCCGGCGTTGGGACGGCCGGTGACGGCGACGCGCAGCGGCAGGGTGCGACGCTTGGCCTCCGCCGCGGCCTCGGCCGCCTCCTCGTCCTCCTCCGTCAGCTCGCCATCGGGAGCGAGGGCGACGTCGGCTTCCGCCTCGTCGTCGGCGAGTGCGTCGACGTGGGGCGCCAGCGCGAGGTGGAGGTCGGCGAGCCCCTCGCCGTGCTCGGCGGAGATGGCGACGGGATCGCCGAAGCCGAGCTCGTAGGCCTCCCAGGCGCCGGCCTCGCCGAGCCGGCCCTCGGCCTTGTTGGCCAGAAGGATCACCGGCACGTCGACGCGACGCAGGAGGTCGGCGAAGGAACGATCGATCGGCAACAGGCCGGAGCGGGCGTCGATGACGAAGAGGACGACGTCGGCCTGCCGGATCGCCTCCTCGGTCTGAACCCGCATGCGGCCCGACAGGCTCTCGGCCTCGGCTTCCTCGAGCCCGGCGGTGTCGACGACGGTGAAGCTCAGGTCGCCGAGCCTCGCCTCTCCCGGCCGGCGGTCACGCGTGACGCCGGGCGTGTCGTCGACCAGCGCCAGCTTCTTGCCGACGAGGCGATTGAAGAGCGTCGACTTGCCGACATTCGGCCGGCCGACGATGACGACTGTGGCTGGCATGGCTCACTCGTAGGCCGCGAGATTGCCGGCGGCGGTGAGGACCAGCAGCTTCCCCGAAACGGCGATGGGAGAGATCATCGACGGTTCCTGACCGTCGCGAGTCGAAGTGACGCGGCCCGAGGTCGGGTCGACACCGATCATGCCGCCCTCGTTGGAGACCAGCCACAGCGCCCCGCCGGCGAGCATCGGCCCGGCCCAGTGGGTGCGCTTCTTCTTGGTCTTGGTGACCGGCAGATGGGTCGCCCACAGGACTTCGCCGGACTTGCGGTCGAGGGCCGTCAGGTTGTCGTCGAGGTCGACGATGAAGACGGCGTTGCCGGCGACGGCGGGCGTGTGGGCGGAGCCGAAGGCGACGTCCCACAGGCGGGCGCCGGTCCGCAGCTCGATCGCCACGGTGCGCGAGCCGACACCGGTCGCATAGACGACGCCGTCGGCGATCACCGGGCTGGCGGCGATGGTGGCGAGGCCGGAGACGGCGAAGCTGCGGCTGGCGCGGGCGAGCGTGTCGTTCCACACCGGCTTGCCCGACTTGCCGTCGAGGGCGACCAGTTCGCCGGACGTGAAGGGCACGACGACGATGCCGCCGGCCACCGCGGGATTGGCGGAGGAGAGCAGGTTGCCCATCTCGGGCACGCCGCGCCAGGTCCAGAGCTCGGCGCCGTCGGCGATGTTGTGGGCCGAGACGGTGCTGGCCTGACTGACGACGAAGACCTTGCCGTCGGAGACGGTCGGCGCACTGCGCGCCGGCTCCGGAAGCTTGGCCTCCCAGACCACGGCGCCGCTGTCGGCGTCGAGTGCGACGAGCTTGCCGTAGGCGGTGGCGGCATAGACGCGGGAGCCGTCGGTGGCGACGCCGCCGGTGGTCGCGGGCTCGTCGATGCCGGCGGGGCGGACGTTGACGCGCCAGGAGGTACCGCCGGACAGCGAGGTGGCGGTGACGTTGCCCGCCGGATCGAGGGTGAAAGCGCGGCCGCCGGCGGCGACCGGGCCGGCGAAGGCGCGGACGTCGCCGCGCATCATGCCACTCGATCCGGTCTCTGCGGCGCGGCTCGACCAGACGCGGGTGCCGCCCGAACCATCGAGCGCGACGTGGCCGGCGGCGTTGCCGGCCGGGCCGCCGACGCCGCCCCAGGTGGCGAGGGCGCGCGGGGTGGGAACGACGACCGGCTTGTTCTTGGTGACCTGACCGGGCGACAGGTCAGAGATGACGGCCTGACGTTCGCCCGGCAGCGGCTTCTTCGATTCGCCGAAGGGGTTCATCGCCGTGATGGCGTCCTGGAAGTCGTCGGTCGAGGAACAACCGGCGGCGGGCAATGCGAGAGTCGCGATCAGCGCGAGGCGCAGGAACTTCGACATCACTCGGCCTTTCCGGTGGCAGTTGAACCCCGAACCAGGGCGCTCAGTACGGCGATGCGATCGGCGAGATCGCGCGGCGTCTCCGGGTCGGCCTCGACCGACTCGATCCACTTGGTGGTGGCGGCGGCGTCACCGGCCTTCCAGGCGGCGACGGCGAGAATCTCGCGCGCCGAGTGGCGGAAGGGCTTGCCGGCGAGCGCCAACGGGGCGGCGCGCGCTTCGACCGCGGGGCGGTCTTCGAGGTCGAGAGCGAGATAGGCGGCGCGGACCCGGGCGACGTCGGCGAGAACCGGCGGGGTCGCCGGCTTCGCGGCGATCGCGTCGAAGGCCGCGATCGCGGCGGCCTCTTCGCCCTTGTCCGCGAGAATGCCGGCGGCGCGCAGGGCGGACAGGGTCGGGTAGCCACCAGAGCCGGTTTCGGCGAGGCCGCGGAGCTTCTCGGCGGCACCATCGAGATCACCGCCACGGGCGAGGCGGGTGGCGGCGGTGAAGACGTCGCCCTGGGCGCGAGACTGGATCGTCCGCCAATATTCGTAGCCGCGCCAACCGGCGACGACGACGACGATGGCCACAGCCGCGGCGAGAACCAGAACTCCGTAGCGATCCCAAAGCTTGCGGATCTGCTCGTTCCTGAGTTCCTCGTCGATTTCGTTGAAGATGTCGGCCATCGAACTCCGCCCACCGGGCCGGCGCCGGACGCGCGGGTCCGTCGCGATTGAATAGGCGTCGCGGCGGTTTCCCGGCACGACACGAATGGTCCGGCGAAGCCACGGCTTGCCGGATGCGCGCGCACCATAGCGGTTCCCTCGACCGCCCGCAAAGGGGAGCCCCGAGGTCGAGCCCGCGAAAGCGACGCCGCGCCCCCGCTCTTGGCCGCCAATCGGAGCCTTTTTGCGGCAGAGGTGCGCCGTGGTCACAGTCGCCCGGTCACCCGAGCGGCGAGACGCCGATCAGCCACAGGTGCGCCTTCCACAGGAAGAGGCCGTAGACCGCGAGGCCGAGGACGATGGCGATCGCGTCGTTGCGGCCGAAGGGCGGCACGGCCGGGCGTCCCGGCGAGCGGCGGGCGAGCGACAGGCGATCGGCGACCGCCCAGACACCGAAGGCGGCGAAGAGGGTCACCGCCGGCGCAGAGCCGACGTGGAGCAGATGGCCGACCGCCCACAGGATCACCGCGGTCAGCATGGGATGGACGACACGCGCCTGGATCCAACCGGGCAGATAGGCGGCGAAGAGCAGCGGAAAGACCGGTGCCAGCACCAGCCAGACGGCGTGACGCATTCCCTTCTGGCTCTCGAACCAGACCGACGCACCGTCCCAACGCGCCTGCGCGAATCCCCAGATGATCAGTCCGAGGCCGAGGGCGGAGATGAGCGTGTGGACCCCGCGCCAACCGTTCTCGCCGAGACGCCCGACGAGAGTGGCGCGCAACGCGCCGAGCATCGGCACGGTATGGACGAGAAGGAACAGGGCGAGGCCGAGGACGAGGATGTTCATCGGGGTCTCCGGAAGAATGGCGTCACGCCCATACTACGCGAATCCGACGGCGGTCGTAGCACCGTCGTGAGGGAAAACACGAAGGGCGCGGCTCCCGACGGAACCGCGCCCTTCCCGACGAACGCCCGACCGCTCACTCAGCCGAAGCGGCCGGTGATGTAGTCCTGGGTGCGGGTTTCCTGCGGATTGGTGAAGATCTGCTCGGTCGCCCCCTCCTCGACGAGAATGCCGAGGTGGAAAAAAGCGGTGCGCTGGGAGACGCGGCTGGCCTGCTGCATCGAGTGGGTGACGATGATGATGGTGAAGCGCGACCGCAGGTGATCGATCAGTTCCTCGATGTGGGCGGTGGCGATCGGGTCGAGGGCCGAGCAGGGCTCGTCCATCAGGATCACCTCCGGATCGACCGCGATGGCGCGGGCGATGCAGAGGCGCTGCTGCTGGCCGCCGGAGAGGCCGGTGCCGCTGTCCTGGAGGCGGTCCTTCACTTCCTTCCACAGGCCGGCCTTGGTCAGGCTGTCCTCGACGATGGCGTCGAGATCGGCCTTGGACCTGGCGAGGCCGTGCAGGCGCGGACCATAGGCGACGTTGTCCCAGATCGACTTGGGGAACGGATTCGGCTTCTGGAACACCATGCCGATGCGGGCGCGCAGCTGCACCACGTCGAGCTTGGGATCGTGGATGTCGCGATCGTCGACCTTGATCTCGCCGGTGACCCGGCAGATCGGGATGGTGTCGTTCATGCGATTGATGCAGCGCAGGAACGTCGACTTGCCGCAACCGGACGGACCGATGAAGGCCATGACGGAGCGCTCGGGGACGTCGATGGAGACGTTCTTCAGAGCATGCTTCTCGCCATAGTAGACGTTGACGTCACGCGCGGTGACCTTGGGCTTGGTATCCACGATGTTCCTCGTCGTGTTGCCGACATGGTTGTCCATGGGTCTTCTCCGAGAAAGCCGTCAGCCGCCGGGGCGACCGAACGGGCGGCCGGTCTCACCAGCGGCGTTCGAACTTCTTGCGCAACCAGATGGCGGTCCCGTTCATCAGGAACAGGAAGCCCAGCAGAACCAGGATCGCAGCCGCGGTCTTGGACTGGAACGCCTGTTCCGGCAGGTCCGACCACAGGTAGATCTGCACGGGCAGGACGGTCGCCGCCTCGGTGATCGAGCCGGGGACGTCGACGATGAAGGCGACCATGCCGATCATCAGGAGCGGCGCCGTCTCGCCGAGCGCGTGCGCCATGCCGATGATGGTGCCGGTCATGATGCCGGGCAGCGCCAACGGCAGCACATGGTGGAAGATCGCCTGCTGCTGCGAGGCACCGACGCCGAGCGCCGCTTCCTTGATCGACGGCGGCACCGCCTTCAGCGCCGCCCGGGCGGCGATGATGATGGTCGGCATGACCAGCAGGGCGAGCACCAGACCACCGACCACCGGCGCCGAGCGGGGCAGCTCGAAGAAGTTCAGGAACACCGCCAGACCGAGCAGACCGAAGACGATCGACGGCACGGCGGCGAGATTGTTGATGTTGACC
>JAOTSD010000135.1 GCA_030247555.1 Siculibacillus sp.
CCAACATCGGCGACACCTCGCCACCGGCCGCGGAGGCGGCGGCGCACGACGAGGTGCTCGCCAAGCCCTTCGATCTCGGCCGCCTCCTCGACATCCTGCAGGTGCAACTCGGCCTCGAATGGTTCGTCGGTGGTGAGCCTCCGGCCGGTCGACCGCAGGCACCGGCCCCGGCGCCGCCGCCGCCGCCCGGCCCCCCGGCGGGCGCACCGAAACCGGCGGCGGAACCGGAGCGCGGGGAGATCGCCGAGATGCTGCAACTGGCGCGGATCGGTTACGTGCGCGGGCTGGATCAGAAGCTGACGGCGGTGGAGGCGCGGCTGGCCGGGCTCGGCGGACCTCCGCATCCCCGGGTCGTCGAGATGCGGCGGGCGCTGGCCGATTTCGACATGGCGCGGATGGTGAGCGAACTGGAGAGCTTCGATGCCGACGCCTGACGCCTCCTCGACCCGCGACATCGTGCTGGTGGTCGACGACACGCCCGACACGCTCGGCTTTCTCACCGAGGCGCTGGAGGCGGCCGGCGCCATGGTGCTGGTGGCGACGGGGGGCGAACAGGCGCTCGCCATCGTCGAGCGCATCACGCCGGACGTCATCCTGATGGACGCGGTGATGCCGGGGATGGACGGTTTCGAGACCTGCCGCCGGCTGAAGCGCCACGCCGCCACGGCCGACGTGCCGATCATCTTCATGACCGGGCTCTCCGACACCGAACACATCGTCGAGGGGCTCTCGGCGGGCGGCGTCGACTACGTCACCAAGCCGATCGTGCTCGACGAACTCACGGCGCGTATCCGTGTCCATCTCGCCAACGCCCGGCGCGAACGTTCTGCGCGAGTGGCGCTCGACACCGCCGGTCGCTTCCTGCTGGCCACCGACGCGGGAGGCCGCATCGCCTGGGCGACGCCGCAGGCGGCGCGGCTCCTCGCCGAAGTCGGAGACGGCGAGGCGAGCGAAGCGTCGCTGCCGGAGGCGGTACGTGTCGAGATCGCCCGCAGATCGCGCGGTGAAGGCGAGGGAGCGATCGCGCTCGCGGCGAGCGGTGAACGGCGGTTGACGCTCGCCTTCCTCGGTCGGGCGGGCGAGGACGAGTTGCTCTTCCGGCTGACCGCCGACGAGGTCGGCGGCGAGGAAGCGGCGCTGCGCCGGCGATTCGCGCTGACCGGGCGCGAGGCGGAGGTGTTGCTGTGGATCGCCCGCGGCAAGTCCAACCGGGACATCGGCGACATCCTCGGTCTCAGCCCCCGCACCGTGAACAAGCACCTCGAACAGGTCTACGCCAAGCTCGGTGTGGAGAACCGCGCTTCCGCCGCGGTCATGGCGCTGAAGGCGATCGGGTGAGATGCGACGACGCGTCGCACCCGCTCTCCGTCCCGCGCTCGAGAACTTCGTTCGGTCGGAATGAATTCCCGCGAGCACTCTGAGATTTGTGACGATCGGACGTGAATTGTGAACCCGAAATGGTTGAGTGAAACGTCGTCTGCCATCTTTCATGGTGTCATCGACGTCGGTCCGGTTCGGAGTTCGAATCGACTTCGCGTCAGTTAACCGGTCGGTAAGTATGAGTGACTTCCTATGTCCCGACGTAAGGGGAGGTCCGGATGTCATTCTTTGAACGTATCGACTTGCGAAAGAAGATGATCTTCTTGGTTGCGGCCAGCCTCATCGGACTCGTCACGATGGCAGCCATCACCTGGAATGGTCTGGGTACGTTGAAGACCGCCTTCACCGACAGTCTCGTTGCGACCGACGAGGCTCTCCACGCCGAGCGGCTCAATCGCACCGTCGAGGAGATCTCCTTCGCTGTTTCGCAATTCTTGGTCTCGCCGAACGAAACTCGGGTGAAAGACGCCGAACGCGCCCTCGCGAGCGCCAAGGAACTGGCCGCGCGCCTCGCCGCGTCCCGGGTGGGCGGATCGGCCGACGAGATTCATGCCGTCGAGGAGGGCCTGAGGCGGATCGCCGCGGCCTTCGCCGATACGGTCGATCTCCAGACCAAGCTCGGTTGGAACGAAAATTCCGGGCTAAACGGGCGTCTGCGCAAGGCGGTGCACGAGGTCGAGGCGATGATCGAGCAGACCGAGAAGGACAAGTTGTCCGTCGGCGACTTGGATCCGCTTCGAGTTAAGATGTTGATGCTTCGTCGGCACGAAAAAGACTTCATGTTGCGCGGTGATGAGAAGTACCTCGAACAATTTGAAAAACGGATCATGGAGTTCGAATTCAAGGTTGAGGATGTTCGCGTCGGCGCAGATCTCAAGAAGACTATGGTGGGCCGGGCGAACACTTATGCCGCTGACTTCAAAGCGTGGGCCTCGACCCGGAAAGCGCTGACCGAGCGAACCGCCGACCTCTATCGCGCCGACGACGAGGTGCAACCCCGGTTGGCCAAGGTCGTCGCCGATGCCAAGAACCAGCAGGTCGCTCGAGCGCAGGAGACGGCCGCGACCTCCCGAGCCACCGAACGCGTGCTTCTGATCGCGGTGCTCGCGATCGTCGTCGTCTCGGTCGTTCTCGCTTGGACGATCGTCGTGTCGATCACCCGCCCGATCGCAGCGATCGCCGACGGAATGGCGGCGATCGGTCGCGGCGATCTCGACGTCTCCCTTCCCGGTGTGACCACCGGTGACGAAATCGGCCTGCTGGCGAGTGCCGCCTTGCGATATCGCGACAGCGAACGCGATCGCCACCGCCTGACGGGGGAGATGCGGGTCGAGGAGGAGCGCGAGCGGTTGCGCAAGCAGGAGGTGGACTCGGCGATCGATCAGTTCCAAGCCGGCGTTTCGCGGATCCTGGCACGCCTCGGCGACCAGATGCGGACGATGGGCGACGCCGCCGAGACGTTGTCGACACTTTCCGAAACCGCGCGGGCCGGCACCGGCTCGGCGAGCCGGGCCTCCGATCTCGCTTCCACCAACGTTCGGTCGGTGGCGGTCGCCTCGGAGGAATTCGGCACCTCGATCCAGGAGATCTCGTCTCAGGCGCAGCGGACCAGCCAAGTGGTCACTCGGGCGACCGATCTCGCCCGGACCACCGATGCCGACGTCGCCGCACTGGCGCTGGCGGCGGAACGAATCGGTACGGTCGTCGGCCTGATCCGCGACATCGCGGGTCAGACCAACCTCCTCGCCCTCAACGCCACGATCGAAGCCGCGCGGGCCGGTGAGGCCGGTCGCGGCTTCGCCGTCGTGGCTTCCGAGGTGAAGAGCCTCGCCGGCCAAACGGCGAAGGCCACCGAAGAGATCGCCAGCCAGGTCGAGGGCATTCAGCTGTCGACGGCCAAGGCGGTGGATGCGATCCGGGTCGTCGTCGGTACCATCGGTGAAGTCGAAGGACTCACGGCGGCGATCGCGGCGGCGGTCGAGGAGCAGGAGGCCGCGTCCCGCGACATGGCGTCGTCGATCTCGCATGCCGCCGGAGGGTCGTCGCAGGTCGCCAGCGACATCGCCCGCGTGGCCGACGCCATGGAGGCGGCCAACCGGGGCGTCGGGTCGGTGGTCGACGTCATGGACGAGCTCTCGGCCGTGGCGAACCAATTGACCGACGATGTTCGGACGTTCCTGAATCGTGTGCGCTCCGAGGGTCCCTCGGGGCACGGGGCGCGGCGCGAGACGGCGTGACGCGCGCCGGCGGAAAGCCGAAGAGCCGATGCCGGGACGGTGCGGCGCGACATCCCATCCTCGATCGCGCTCTGGCTATCGCGGGCGGAACATGCTCTACGGGCGGACATATCAGTCAACGAAGATATGTCCGCCCGTGTCGATCCTCGTCATCCTCTCCGGTCTCGCCACCGGTTTCATGCTCGGCCTCTTCGGCTCCGGCGGATCGATCATCACGCTGCCGGCGCTGATCTATCTGGTCGGTGTGGAGACCAAGCCGGCGGTCGCCATGACGCTCGGCATCGTCGGCGTGGCGGCGGCGATCTCGGTCGTCACCCATTGGCGGCGGGGCAACGTCGACGTCCCGGTGGCTGCGGTCTTCGGCCTCTTCGGTATGATCGGCACCTATGCCGGCGCGCGTATCGGCGTCCACGTCCCGGCGCTCGCCCAGTTGTTGCTCTTCGCCGGCACCATGTACATCGCGGCTTTCCGCATGCTCAACCCGCGCAAGGTCGAGCCGCTGACCAGGAGCCTCCTGCGCCACGACGGCGAGCGGCTCGAAGGCGGGCTGCGCCTCGATCTCCACGCCGCCGGTCACGTAGCGGTGCACGGGATCGTCGTCGGGGTGCTGACCGGCATCGTCGGCGTCGGCGGCGGCTTCCTGATCGTGCCGGCGCTGGTGCTGCTCTCCGGCCTGCCGATGAAGCAGGCGGTCGGCACTTCTCTGGTGATCGTCTCGGCCAAGTCCTTCGCCGGTTTCGCCGGCTATCTCGGCGCCGTGCCGATCGACTTCGTGCTGATGGGATCGTTCACCGCCGTCGCCGTTCTCGGCAGCTTCGCCGGCGCCGCCGCCTCACACCATCTCAGCCCGGAGAACACCCGTAAGGGTTTCGCCGTCTTCGTGGTGGTGATCGCCACCTACATCGTGGTGCGCGAGACGTTGTGGGGGTGAAGGGCCGGCTGCCGCTCGCCCGTGGGCGGCCTTCAGTTCACCGCCTGATGGCGGGCGACGAAGTGGCCGTCCTCGGTGCGGACGAAGGCCTCGTCGATCTGCGGGTGGCGCAGCGGCAGTCCGCTGTCGTCGGGCAACAGGTTCTGCTCGGAGACGTAGGCGACGTATTCGCTCTCGGCGTTCTCGGCATAGAGGTGATAGAACGGCTGATCCTTCGAGGGACGCACGTCCTCGGGGATCGCCTGCCACCATTCCTCGGTGTTGGCGAAGACCGGGTCGACGTCGAAGATCACGCCGCGGAAGGCGTAGACGCGGTGGCGCACCACCTGACCGATGCCGTATTTGGCGACGCGCATCCGCGGTTCGACGTTCTCGCCTTCGACGACCACGCCCCGACACTCCCTTTCGCTGCGCCGCGCCCACTCCCTCGTCGAGGGTGGTGCGGCAGAGGCCGACCCTCCACAGGCCATGCGCGACGGCCGAGGTCAAGCGTGCCGGCGGCACGCGGCGGGATCGT
>JAOTSD010000136.1 GCA_030247555.1 Siculibacillus sp.
GCCGGTCAACTGCCCCGCCTCGACCCGCCAGCCGTCGGTGCCGCCGAAGCGCGAGGGGTCGACGATCGATCCCGGCGGGTTCTTCTCGGAGCCGAGCAGCACCGATCCGTCGCGGCCGACCACCAGCACCTCGATGCCCTTGCGCGTCCGCAGCAGCCCGTCGAGCGTGGCGGCGCGCAACCCCTCGATCCACGACCATCCGAGCGTCGCCCCGAGGACGCCGAGCACGTCGCCGGTGGCGTCGCGGATCGGGGCGGAGAGATCGACGAAGCGGCGCGGTTCGCCGTCACGGGTCGCGGGTTGGTCGCGATCGAGCAGCAGGCCGCGGTGGACGTCACCGACATAGGGGCCGATGAAACCGGAGGTGAACCACGGCCGGTAGGCGACCGAACGGTTCTCGAGGATGCCGTCGGTGGCGGCGATGACGACGCCCTGGGTGTCGACCACACCGGCCCACTCGATCTCCCGCAACGCCGCCTTGAGGTCGCGCAGCACCTGACCGGCGTCGGCCTGCGGCAGGGCGCCGATGCGCGCGCCCATCAGCGTCGCCGAGGCGGCGACCCATTGACGGCGGCCGGCGAGATTGGCGTCGATGGTCTCGGCGAGGCGTTGGGCGTGGGAGGCGTAGACGAGGCCGATCTCGGTCTCGATCGCCCGCCGCGCCTCGCCCATGGTCCAGGCCCCGACCAACGCGGCGACGATCAGCGACACCGCGCCGATCGACCAGCCGACCGCCGCCGCGATCCGCCGGCGGGGGTCGAGGGCGGTGAAGAGGCCGTGGGCGCCGGAGCGAGCCGGCGGCGGATCTGATGCGGGAGCGGTGATGGCGGGCCTCCGGACCGGATCGCGCCCGGACGACCGAGCGCTCGGCATCGATCATACGGCATTCGCGAGGACCGTCATCCCGCCCTCGCGAGGCCACGCTTGACCCCGCCCCCGGGGCCGGCGTTCTCTTGCGGCGATGGAGGCGGCGAACGATGGCTGAGGACGCGGACAGGGAACCCTCGGGCGAGAAGTGCGACGGCGAGCGCATCCGCATCCTCATCGCCGAGGATCAGCAACTGATCCGCCGGGCTTTCGCGACGATGTTCCAGATGGAGCCGGACATCGAAGTGGTGGGTCAGGCCGCCGACGGCCTCGAGGCGCTCGACCTCGTCCGCCGCTTCCGCCCCGACATCGTGCTGATGGACATCCAGATGCCCCGCCTCGGCGGCATCGCCGCGACGCGGCGGATCGTCGCCGAACATCCGCGCACGCAGGTGGTGGCGCTCTCGACCTTCGACACCGACGAACTGGTGTTCGAGGCGATCTCGGCCGGCGCGCAGGCCTATCTGCTCAAGGACACTTCGGAGAACGAGATCCTCGACACCATCCGCGCCGTGAAACGGGGCGAGTCGCGGCTCTCCCCGCCGATCGCCCGCAAGTTCTTCGACGAGTTCCGCCGGGCCCGGCCGCAGGCGCCGGTCGCGCGCGAGGGCGAGGCGGCCGACGAGCCCTTGACCGAGCGCGAGGAGGCGATCCTGGCGCTGGTCGCCAAGGGCCGCTCCAACCGCGAGATCGCCGACACCGTCTTCCTCGCCGAGGGCACGGTGAAGAACTACGTCTCGCGGATCATGGAGAAGCTCAACGTCCAGACCCGCACGGAACTCGCCGTGAAGGCCCTCGGTCGACCGCGGCGTTGAGCCCCGGCGCGGTCGATATCGATTCAATCGATTGTAGAAAGTGACTTTCGTCATGTCGGATCGTGACGGCCGCCTCATGCGCCGGCGTTCGATTCACGAGACTGTCCCGAACAACACGGCGTGGCCCGAAGGCGCGCCGACGGCACATCGGTCAACGGTGGCCGTCGTTCAGGGAGAAGACGATCCATGCGGCGCTCGATCGCCACGGTCTCGCTGTCGGGCACCTTGCCCGAGAAGCTCGAGGCGATCTCGGTCGCCCGCTTCGACGGCGTCGAGATCTTCGAGAACGACCTGACCTTCTTCCCCGGCGATCCGCGGCAGGTGGCGGCGATGGCGGCGGACCTCGGCCTCGCCATCGACCTGTTCCAGCCGTTCCGCGATCTCGAGGGCGTCGACGACGCCACCTTCGCCCGCAACCTCGACCGCGCCGAGCGCAAGTTCGACCTGATGGCCGATCTCGGCGCGCCGCTGATGCTGGTCTGCTCCAACGTCTCGCCGGACGCGATCGACGACGACGAGCGGGCCGCCGCCCAGCTCCGAGCGCTCGCCGAGCGGGCGGCGAAGCGCGGCCTCAAGATCGGCTTCGAGGCGCTGTCCTGGGGCACCCGGGTGCGGACCTTCGATCACGCCTGGCGGATCGTGGAGAAGGCGGACCACCCCCATCTCGGCCTGATCGTCGACAGTTTCCACACGCTGGCGCTCCCCGACGACTGGAGCGGCCTGTCGGAGATCCCGGGCGAACGGATCTTCTACGCCCAGCTCGCCGACGCGCCGCGTCTCGGCATGAACGCGCTGACCCTGTCGCGACATTTCCGCTGCCTGCCCGGCCAGGGCGACTTCGACGTCGCCGCCTTCCTGCGCGCCCTCATCACCGCCGGCTATTCCGGGCCGATCAGCCTCGAGATCTTCAACGACGACCTGCGCCAAGCCGCCCCGCGCGCGACCGCCCGCGACGCCATGCGCTCGCTTCTGTGGCTCGAGGAGAAGGCCCGCCGCGGTCTCGAGGCCGAGGCGGGCGCCGGTGTGCGCAGCCGCCGCCGCGTCGAACTCTTCGATCCGCCGCCCGCCCCGGCGTTCGACGGCTTCGGCTTCGTCGAATTCGCCGTCGACCACGGCGCGCGCACCGCACTCGAGGCGTGGCTGGCGCGCTTCGGCTTCGCCCGGTTGGGGCGGCACCGGTCGAAGGACGTCGACCTCTGGGGTCAGGGCGACATCCGTTTCGTCGTCAACTCGGAGCGCGACAGCGTCGCCCAGGCCTACCATCTGGTGCACGGCCCCTCGGTCTGTGCGGTCGCCTTCGAGACCGACGACCCGCACGCCGCCATGGCGCGCGCCGAAAGCTTCGGCGCCACCCGTTTCGAGGGTCGGGTCGGCACCGGCGAACTGGCGATCCCGGCGATCCGCAATCCCGACGGCAGCCTCGTCTACTTCACCGGCCGCGACGGCGACGGCCGGCCCGCCTTCGAGCGTGACTTCGTCGCCACCGGCGAGACTGCGCCGGGGATCGGCCTCACCCGCATCGACCATGTCGCCGAGGCGTTGCCCGAGGGCGGGCTCGACAGCTGGGTGCTGCACCATCGCGCCGTGCTCGGGCTGGAGCCGGAGACCACCTTCATCCTGCCCGACCCCTATGGTCTCGTCCGCTCGCGCGCCATGTCGAACGCCTCGCGCCGCATCCGCATGCCGCTCAACTTCTCCGAAGGACGGCGGACCGCGACGGCGCGCTCGGTTTCGACCTATTCCGGCGCCGGTGTCCACCACATCGCCTTCGAGACCGACGACATCTGGTCGGCGGCGCGCGCGCTGAAGGCGGCCGGCGCCCCGATCCTGGCGATCGCCCCCAACTACTACGCCGACATCGCCGCCCGCTTCGGCCTCGACGACGGCCTCGTCGACGAGATGCGCCGGCTCGGCATCCTCTACGACCGCAGCGGTGCCGGCGAATTCTTCCACCTCTACGGCACGCCGTTCCAGGACCGCTTCTTCTTCGAGGTGGTGCAGCGGGTCGGTGGCTACGACGCCTACGGGGCGGCCAACGCGCCGGCCCGCATGGCGGCTCTCGCCGAACTGCGTCGCGGCGAGGTCGCCGCCGAACACCTGTGAGGGGCGACCGCGACGCGTTCGCCCGCTTCGCCACCGAGAGGCACGGCGAAGAGATCGGCGGATCTCGCGAGGACGCGAGATCTTCGGATACCCTCCCCTCCCCGCCGGAGGGCTCGCGGCGACGCCGCGACCGGACGACGGGCGCAGAGGAGGCGGAAGACGCGGGCCGGCGCCCGCGACGAACCACCGATCGACGGCGGCGCGCCGCGATCGCAACGAGAAGACGGTCGCACGAGCCGTCGACATACGGGAGGAAATCCGCATGAAGCACCTCATCGCCGCCACGCTGCTCGCCTCGGTCGCCTACGCCGGCCAAGCCTTCGCCGAGGACACGGTGAAGCTCGTCAACGTCGTCGAACTCTCCGGTCCGGGCGCCACCGCCGGCACCAACTGGAAGAACGGCATCGATCTCGCCGTCGCCGACGTCAACGCCAAGGGCGGCATCCTCGGCAAGAAGATCGAGATCGTGCACTACGATACCCAGACCAACCCGGGCAACACCCGCGCCGCCGTCCAGCGCGCCATCGACGAGGGCACCTTCGTCGTGCTCGGACCCGTCTTCTCCGGCCCGATCGGCGCCTCGATGCAGATCGCCCAGAAGGCCGGCGTGCCGCAGATCGTCGGCGGCGAGGCGGCCTCGCTGACCAAGCAGGGCAACCCCTACATCTTCCGCTCGTCGCTGAACCAGGCCGACGCCATGCCGAAGCTCGCCAACTGGTTCCGCGACGAACTCAAGGCCAAGTCGGTCGCCGTCGTGTGGGTCAACAACGACTTCGGCAAGGGCGGCCGCGATGCCATGATCCCGGAGTTGCAGAAGCGCGGCATCAAGGTCGCCGCCGACATCGCCACCGAGTCCGGTCAGGCCGACTTCGCCGCCGACGCCATCAAGGTGAAGGGCTCGGGCGCCGACGCCGTCTTCGTCTATCTGAACGAGGAGGAGAGCGCTCGCTTCCTGCGCGCCGCCAAGCAGCAGGGCGTCGACAAGCCGCTGGTCGGCGAGACGACGCTGCTCGGCGCCAAGGTGATCGAGCTGGCCGGCGAAGCGGCCAACGGGGTCAAGGGCCACGTCGGCCTGTCGGTCGATGCGCCGGTGCCGGGCTTCAAGCCCTTCTCCGAGGCCTTCCAGGCCAAGTACGGCTACAAGTCCGACCACAACGGCATCAAGGGCTACACCTCGGTGTGGGCGATCAAGACCACCGCCGAGAAGGTCGGCTCGTTCGATCGCGAAGCCTTCGC
>JAOTSD010000137.1 GCA_030247555.1 Siculibacillus sp.
CGGCTCGATCTTCACCCACTCGCTATCGCTCAACCAGAAAATCCCCGCCATGCCCGACCTCCGCCTATTCAGAGGTTTGAATCACAGGCAGCGCAAACTGGGGATCCCTAATTGAGTACAGAGCCTAGCAGAGCCGCCCCCGATCTCGGAAGCCGCTCGGCGCCGGTCACCGCTGCGGCAGACGCGCGGCGATGAAACGCGACAGGGGCACGCCGAAGACGTTGAGCGCCAGCGAGCGCAACACCTGCAGCGCCATGACGAAGGAGACGTCGACCGGAGTCGAGGCCGCGATCACCGCCACCGTGTCCATGCCACCCGGCGAGGTGGCGAGGAAGGCGGTCAGCGGATCGACCCCGAACCACCACACCAGCAGCAGCGCCATCATGGCCGAGAACAGCATCAGCGCCACGATCGAGGCGACGATCCACGGCAGCGCCCGCGCCGCATGGGCGATCGCCTCGCGGGTGAAGCGCAGGCCGATGTTCCAACCCAGCCCGGCATAGGCCGGGATCAGCACCCAGCGCGGCAGCACGAAGTCGACGAGACCGGCGCCGTGCAGGATCGCCGTGGCGAAGAGCGGCAACATCATCGCCCCGGCGGCGAGCTTCAACCGGCGCCCGAAGAAGCCGGTGACACCGATCAGCGCCAGCGTCGCCGCCACCATCACCGGATCGACCGCCTCGAACATCGGTCGCGTCGGGCCGGTGTTTCCGCCGAGCCACAGCCACGAGCCGACCGAGGCGGCGGAAGCGACGAAGAGCACGCGCAGATACTGCATGAAGGCGACGAGGCGGATGTCGCCGCCGTTGCCCTCCGCCTGGATGACCATGCCGGTCGCCGCCCCCGGCGCCGAGCCCCAGACCCCCGTCGTGCCCGGCACCACGCCGCGGGCCGACAACACCCAGCCGGTGAAGCCGGCGAAGGCGATGGTCGCGGCGACGACGGCGACGAACACCGGCCAGTCGGCGAGGAAGGTGACGACGATCGCCGGGGTCAGGGCCGCCCCGATCATGCCGCCGATCAACGCCTGGGCGCCGTGGACCGCGGGCCTCGGCAGCTCGAGCACGATGCCCGCCAGCCGGAACGCCATCCCGGCGAGGAGAGGTCCGAACAGGAAGGCGGCGGGCAGCCGGACGAAGTCGAGGGCGAGCGCCAGAGCGAGCGACGCCGTCGCCAGCCCGGCCCACCGCAGCACCCCGACGAGCCGCTCCTTCGCCGCCATCTCCGCCCTCTCGCGGCCGGGCCGCAGCGCCCGGAAGGGCCGATCAATCATGCGCCGGAGACGTGGTCAAGCCGCGCCGGCGAAGGAATGGGCCGCGCTCGGCGCATGTCCGACCGGCAGGAAACGCTTGACGCGGGAGCACACTGCCCGCTCGATGGGCATCCCGCCGCCCGATTTCCGGACACGCCGACGAGATGACCGACGCCCATCCCTACCTCTCCGACCGCTTCCACGTCGAACCCGGTTGGATCGATTACAACGGTCATCTCAACATGGCCTGGTACAACGTCCTCTTCGATCGCGCCTGCGACGTCTTCGTCGTTTCCGCCGGTCTCGGACCCGACTATCTGGCGACGCGCGGTTGTTCCTACATGACCGCCGAGATCCACGTCTGCTACCTGCGCGAGGTCTTCCTGAAGGATCCGCTGCAGGTGCGCACCCGCATCCTCGATCTCGACGATAAACGCCTGCATCTCTTCGCCGAACTGGTCCACGCCGAGGAGGGCTGGGTCTCGGCGACCAGCGAGCAGATGTATCTCCACCTCGACATGACCGCCCGCCGCGTCGTCCCCTGGGCCGCCGACGTCCGCGACGGCCTCGAAGCCCTGTGGGCTCCGACCCGCCACCTCGCGTGGCCGGAGAGGGCGGGGCGCAGGATCGGAATTCCTCCGAAGGGATGAGCGACGAAGCGGCGGTCGGCCGCGGATGCGCGCGAAGCCGGACTCGCAATCGTCATCGAAACGTCATAAACCGCCCGCGTCGCAATTCTACGTGGGGCGAACGATGCTCTCCTGGTTCCGGGCGCTCATGCCCAAGGAAGATGCCTTCTTCGACATGTTCGAGCGCCATTCCGAGGTGCTGGTCGCCGGTGCCGAGGCCCTGCATCGCCTGCTTTCCGGCGCCCCTGACGTCGCCGCCGCCTCGGCCGAGGTGAAGCGGCACGAGAAGGCCGCGGACGCCATCACCGCCGAGGTGTTGCTGGCGGTGCGCCGTTCCTTCATCACGCCCTTCGACCGCGTCGACATCAAGGATCTGATCGAGTCGATGGACGACGCCATCGATCAGATGCACCAGACCGCCAAGGCGATCACGCTGTTCGAGGTGACGTCCTTCGACGAGGCGATGCGCGAGATGGCCGCGATCGGCGTCGAGGCGGCGAAGCTGACGGTCGAGGCGATGCCGCTCCTGCGCAAGATCGGGGTCAACGTCCACGCCATCAACGACTACGTGGTGAAGATCACCGAACTCGAGAGCCGAGCCGACAAGGTCCACGACCAGGGTCTGAAGGCGCTGTTCCTCGCCCACCGGCATTCCGACCCGATGGCCTTCACCGTCGGCGCCGAGATCTACGGCCACCTGGAGCGCGTCACCGACCGCTTCGAGGACGTCGCCAACGAGATCTCCGGCATCGTCATCGAACACGTCTGACGCCGGGCGCGGGGCCGGCGCCCCGCGCGTCCGCTCCCCGAGATCGAGAACGCCCCATGGACGCCACGCTCGCCCTGCCACTCCTCGTCGGGCTGATCTTCGTCGCGCTCGCCTTCGACTTCCTCAACGGCCTGCACGACGCGGCGAACTCGATCGCCACCATCGTCTCCACCCGGGTGCTCTCGCCCCGGTACGCGGTGATGTGGGCGGCGTTCTTCAACTTCATCGCCTTCATGTTCTTCGGTCTCCACGTCGCCCAGACCATCGGCAAGGGCATCGTCGAGGCCTCGATCATCGACCCTCGCGTCGTTTTCGGGGCGCTTTCCGGCGCGATCGCCTGGAACATCGTCACCTGGCTCGCCGGTATTCCATCGTCGTCGTCGCACGCTCTCGTCGGCGGCCTCGTCGGCGCCGGCGTCGCCAAGGCCGGCTTTTCCGCCGTGGTGATGTCGGGCTTCATGAAGACCGCCTTCGCCATCGTGCTGTCGCCGCTGGTCGGCTTCCTGCTGGCGCTGTTGCTGATGCTGATCGTCAGTTGGGTCTGCCGGCCCTTCACCCCCTTCGTCGTCGACAGGGGATTCCGCTCGTTGCAGTTCGTCTCCGCCTCGCTCTACTCGCTCGGCCACGGCGGCAACGACGCCCAGAAGACCATGGGCATCATCGCGGTGCTGCTCTATTCGCAGGGGCTTCTCGGCCAGGCCTTCCACGTGCCCTTCTGGGTGGTGATCACCTGTCAGGCGGCGATGGGCCTCGGCACCCTCTTCGGCGGTTGGCGCATCGTCCACACCATGGGCTCCAAGATCACCCGCCTCACCCCGATGCAGGGTTTCTGCGCCGAGACCGGCGGCGCCATCACGCTCTTCGCCGCCACCGCCCTCGGTGTCCCGGTGTCGACCACCCACACGATCACCGGCTCGATCGTCGGCGTCGGTACGGCTCGGCGCACCTCGGCGGTGCGCTGGAACATCGCCTCCGGCATCGTCGTCGCCTGGGTGGTGACCATCCCGGCGTCCGCGACCATCGCCGCACTGACCTGGTGGCTCGTGGGCTTCTTCACCTGAGGCCACCGCCGCCGTCTTTCGACCCTGTTCCCGCGGCAATTTCGCGGAGTGACATGGACCGACTCGCGCGTTCGGCGCATCGTCGTCCCCCACCACCTCCAGCCCCCGCAGTGGCCGCACCCATGCCCCCGCCTCTCTCCCCCGACAGACTGCCACAGATCGCCGCTCTGCCGATGCGCAAGGTCGAGGGCCGCGTCGAGGTGTGTCTGGTGACGACGCGCGAGACCGGCCGCTGGACGGTGCCCAAGGGCTGGCCGATGAAGGGCGTCCCCGACCATCGCGCCGCTGCGATCGAAGCGGAGCAGGAGGCCGGGGTGATCGGCAAGCCGGTGAAGAAACCGCTCGGCACCTTCGACTACTGGAAGCGGCGCGCCGACCGCTTCGACCTCGTCCGCGTCACCGTCTATCGTCTGAAGGCGCGCAAGATCCTCGCCTCGTGGAAGGAGATGGCCGAACGTCAGGTGCGCTGGATGAGCCTCGACGATGCCGCGACCGTCGTCGACGAACCCGGCCTCAAGGCGATGCTGCACGGCATGAGCGATACCGTGACGGCCGGCGAAGCTTGACCCGATCGATCGGTTTGCCGAACATGGCGGGACGAAGCCGATCGATCGAAATCGACGGGAGCCGGCGCCTCGTCGCGCCTCGATCGCCGAGAGCCCACGTGCCGCGTCGCTATCTTCACCGCCATCAACCCCCGGCCGCTCACGCTCGCTGGCTCAAGGCCGGCCTCGGCGCGATGATCACCTTCGTCCTGATCTGGCTCCTCGGCGACGCCGCCGGCGTGCCGTTGATCGTGGCGCCGCTCGGTGCTTCGGCGGTCATCGTCTTCGGTATGCCGGAGAGCCCCCTGTCGCAACCGGCCAACGTGCTCGGCGGTCACGCCGCCGCTGCGTTCCTGGCGCTCACAGTCGACCATCTCGGCCCCGGCGGCCCGATCACCCTCGCCGTCACGGTCGGCGTCGTCATCGCACTCCTCGGCGTCGTCCGCCTGACCCACCCGCCGGCGGGCGCGACCGCCCTCGTCGTGTTGCTGAGCCATCCCGGCTGGTCGTTTCTGTTCACGCCGGTCATCGCCGGGTCGGTGGTGCTGGTGCTGACCGCCGTGGCCGTCCACCT
>JAOTSD010000138.1 GCA_030247555.1 Siculibacillus sp.
GCCGGCCGCCGCGCGCCCCGCCGGCCTGCAGGGCGACGGCGACGTCGGTGCGGGCGAGATCAGCCTCGCTGGCATCCAGGCGGACGCGGAAGAGCCCCTCCCCCTTCTCGGTGGTCGGGGGCGTCTCGCCGAGCGCCACCTGCGTCGCCGCCAGCGCTTCGCCGGAGAGCCCGACGACGCGGGCGTCGACGAGGGCGATCCGCCCCTCGCCGCCGAGCCCGGCGACGAGCGCCGCCGCGGTGCGGCCGCTGGTCGAGAAGGTCACGTCGCCGTCGAGCCGGCCGATCGCCACCGCCCGCCCCGCCCGTCGCCAGACGAGATCGGCGAGCGCGGCGCGATCGAGCGACAGATGCCCGGAAAGGGTGGTGACACCGTCACCACCGCGACCCAGCGTCGCCTCGCCGGCCAGCCGTCCCCCGGCGAACCCGGCGTCGATCGCCGAGATCCGCACCGTTCCCGGCTCGGCGTCGAGTCGCAGGCGGAGCCGGTCGAAGCCGACGTCCTCGATCGCGGCGCGATCGACCGAGAGCGTCACCGTTCCCGCCGCCACCGCATCGAAGGGTGGCCCGAGCAACGGCGTCGTCGCCCAGAGCCGCGTCGGGTCGGTGCCGTCGGCCGCGATCGCTCCGCCGACCAGCATCTCCGCCGCCGCCTCGAGATCGAGCCGATCGAGTTCGAGCCCGGCGTCCACCTTGGCAGGCCGCGCTCCGAGGTCGACCCGGCCGCCGCCGCGCAAGGCCGTCTCGCCGACGTGGCCGGCGAGTTCGCCGAGCGAGAGCTTCGCCCCGGTGGCGGTCAGCAGCGCCGTGAGATCGACCGGCAGCCGCCGTTCGAAGGTGAGCGCCGGGCGGCCGAGAAGCGCGCCGAGCGCTGTGGCGTCGGGCGTGGCGAGCTTCACCCGCCCGCCGAAGGTGGCCGGGGCGGCGACCGGGGTCTTCGCCGTACCCTCGATGCGCGCCGAAGTGGCGCCGACCGCCGCCGAGGCGACCACCACCAGCCCGTCGACCGGACGGCCGCGAACCGAGACGTCGGCGGCGACCGCCCCGCCGGCGCCGCCACCGAAGAGCCGCACCAGTGCCGGCGTGGCCTTGTCGCCGGCGAGTTTGCCGGCCAGTCGCACCACGGCGTGCCGCGGGTCGTCGACCCGGCCTTCGTAGCCCGCATCGGCCGAGACCTCCGCGCCACCGGCGAAACCGCGCAGCGAGCCCGAGGCGATCGTTCCCTCCTTCGCGCTGCGGCCTTCGAAGCGCAGAGCCAGATTGAGCGGCGCGGCGGCGGCCGCGAAGCCGACGATGCGTTCCTCGGTCGCCGGATCCACCCCGGCGAGCCGCGCCAACGCCCGCGCCGGCGCCTCCGGCTTCACCGCCTCCATCGTCAGGTCGAGCGTGCCGCGCGGCGCCCCGAGCGGGTCGGCGACGCGCCCCGATCCGGCCAGCCGCGCCCCGGCGAGATCGCGCACCTCGAGCCGCTCGACCGCGACGTCGTCGGCCGCCACCGTCACGCCGATCGCCACGCCCTTGGCGGTGACGCCGCCGACCACCATCTGCCCGGCGTCGAGGTCGAGCGCCAGCGAGGCCGGCCGTCGGCTCGCCTCGGTGCCGAGGAAGAGCCGCGCCAGCCGAGTGACCTGATCGAGTTCGAGCTTCTCCGCCGCGAGCCCGACCCGCGCGCCGCTCGCCTCGGCCCAGTCGAAATGTCCGCGCGCTCGGGCCCGCGCCACCACGATCTCGAGATCGTCGGCGCGCAACTTCCCGGGAGCGATGGTGAGATTGGCCGAGACCGTCACCGGATCCAGCCGGTCGCCGATCGCCTCCGCCCGCCACCAGGCGGCCGCGGCGGCCGGTTGTTCGGCCGAGACCTCGACCCGGCCGTCGAAGCGACCGCCATCGGCGAAGGCGGCGCGGCCGGCGGCCTCGATCCGCGTCCGCCCCGGCAACCGCGCCTCGAAATGCTCGATCACCAGTCCCGCGGGCCGGGTGCGCGCCTCCAGCGCCAGTTCCTGAACCGCGCCGCCGCCGACCACCAGCCCCTGGACGTCGACCCGGATCCGTCCGGGAAGCGGCGTGTCGCCCACGCCGCCGAAAAGCGTCGCCGCTTCGGCGGCGATGGTGGCGGGTACCGTCGTCTTACCGGTTTCGCCCGACACCAGCCGGTCGAGCTCGATCTGGCGGGCGGTGAGCGCGAGGTCGAAATTCGGCTCGGCGCCGAGCGTCAGGCGACCATGGCCGGTGAACTGGGCCGCACGTTCCTCCGGACCGAGCGCCACGGTCAGCCCCGTCGCCTCGATGGCGTGCGCGTCGCCGCGGATCTCCGCCTCGGCACGCCAGACGCCGAGGCTCGCGGCGAGCCCCCCGTTCGCAGCTTCGCCGCGCCGCTCGACGCTCGCCTTCCCGGTGAGGGAGAAGGCGCCGGCGGGATCGCGCAGGACGAGTTCGGCGGTCACCGTCGTCGGGTCGTCGCCGGGGGTGACCTGCGCTTTGAGCACCGCCGCCCCGTCGGCCGCCCGCCCGCCGGCGAGATGGAAGGATAGTTCGCGCCCGGCGCGCTGGCCACCGCCGTCGATCCGCCAGGGACCGGCCAGACTCGCCGCCGAGCCCACCGCGGCGATACGGCCGAGTTCGAACCGGGCGCCGCTGCGCCGGTCGGTCAGGCTCAGACGGCCCTCGGCGATCTCCATCTGATCGATCGCCACCGAAGACGGGTCGCGCGCCTCCGCCAGCCGCGGCGGCAGGACCGGCCGACCGTCGCCGTCGATCGTCAGGTCGACCACGGGCCGCTCGAACCTCAGTTCGGAGATGCGGATGTCGCCGCGCAGCAACGGCGCCGCCTCGATGTCGAGGTCGAAACGGCCGATGCGGGCGAGCGGCGCCTCCACCGGCCCGATCACCACGTCGCCGAATCGGATGCGCGGGGAGGGCAGCAACCGCGCATCGACCTCGCCGATCACCGTGACCTCGTAGCCGACGATCTTCGTCGCCTCGCGCTCGAAGACGGCGCGGTAGGTGCCCCAATCGACGAAGAACGGCCCGACCAGCGCCGCGAGCAGCGCCAGGATCAGGGTCAGTCCGATGCCGATATAGAGCCCGTTCAACGCCGCTCCCCGCCGTTCGTTGCTTCGCTCCGACGAACGATCCTACCTGCCGGTGGCGAGATTTCGTCCGACATTCCGTCATCGCCGTGACGCCGAGGCGACGATCTCACGCGGTGACGATCTTGCCGGGATTCATGATGCCGGCCGGATCGAGCGCCCGCTTGATCGCCGCCATCATGTCGAGCGCCGCCCGACCGTGCTCGGCCTCGAGATATTTCATCTTGCCCTGGCCGACGCCGTGCTCGCCCGAAGCGGTGCCCTCCATGGCGAGCGCACGCTCCACCAGACGGCCGACGAAGTCCTTGACCTTGGCGACCTCCGCCGCGTCGGCGGGGTCGAAGAGCGGCAGGACGTGGAAGTTTCCGTCGCCGACGTGGCCGACGATCGGCGCCAGGAGACCACTGGCGCGGATGTCCTGCTTGGTGTCGGCGATACAGTCGGCCAGCCGCGAGATCGGCACGCAGACGTCGGTGGAGAAGGTCTGGCAACCCGGTCGCATGGCGAGCCCCGCCCAATAGGCGTCGTGGCGCGCCGTCCACAGTTTCGTCCGCTCCTCCGCCTTGGTCGTCCAGGTGAAGGGACCGCCACCGAGATCCTTCGCGATCTCGCCGAACCGCTCGGACTGCTCGTGGACCGACGCCTCGGTGCCGTGGAACTCGACCAGCAACAGCGGCGTCTCCGGCAGCGTCAGTTTCGAATAGGCGTTGCAGGCCTTGACCTGCATCTCGTCGAGGATCTCGATGCGGGCGACCGGAATGCCGGTCTGGATGGTCAGGATCACCGCGTCCGCCGCCGAATGGACGTCGGGGAACGGGCAGATGCCGCCGGCGATCGCTTCGGGAATCCCGGCGAGGCGAATGGTCAGCTCGGTGATGACGCCGAGCGTGCCCTCCGAGCCGACGAAGAGACGTGTCAGGTCGTAGCCGGTCGACGACTTCTTCGCCCGCCGCGAGGTGGTGACGATCTCGCCCGCGGCGGTCACCGCCCTCAACGCCAGGACGTTGTCCTTCATCGTGCCGTATCTGACGGCGTTGGTGCCCGAGGCCCGCGTCGCCGCCATGCCGCCGAGCGTGGCGTCGGCACCGGGATCGATCGGGAAGAACAGGCCGGTGTCGCGCAGCTGCTCGTTGAGCGCCTTGCGGCGGATCCCCGGCTGGATCACCACGTCGAGATCCTCCGGATGGACCGCGACGATCGCATCCATCGCCGAGACGTCGATCGAGATCCCGCCGAGGGGGGCGTTGAGATGTCCCTCGAGCGAGGTGCCGGCGCCGAAGGGCACGATCGGGCAGCCGTGCGTCGCACAGATCCGCACCGCCTCCTGCACTTCGGCCTCGGAGCGGGCGAAGAACACCGCATCCGGCGGCTGATTGGGGATCCAGGTCAGGGTGTGGCCGTGCTGCTCGCACAGCGAATGCGAGGTCGAGACGCGTTCGCCGAACCTCTGCGTCAACACGCCGATCGCCGCAGCGATCCCCGCCGCGTCGCGCCCCCGCGTTCCCGTCTCGGCCATCCGCCCGTCTCCCGTGGTTCGTCCGTGCGCCGCGACCCTAGGCTCCAGACTCAATTGAGCCAATAGGCCACGACGGCTGCGAGATAGGCTGCACTGAGGAAGTTGCGGGCGAGTTTGTCGTACCTCGTGGCGACGCGGCGCCAGTCCTTCAGGCGGCACCACAGGCGTTCGACCGAGTTTCGGGCGCGATAGGCGTCTTTGTCGTAGG
>JAOTSD010000139.1 GCA_030247555.1 Siculibacillus sp.
GCTCGGCGCTTCTCGCCGGTGCCGGCCTCACCTTCGACACCGAACCTTCCCGCGTCGATGAACGCGCGGTCGAAGAACCGCTGCTCGCCGCCGGCGCCGCTCCGGGCGCCATCGCCCTGCATCTCGCCGAGGCCAAGGCGCTCGACGTCGCGGCGCGCCGGACCGGCGACCTCGTCCTCGGCGCCGACCAGACCCTCGGCCTCGACACCGAACGATTCGTCAAACCCGGGTCGGTGGCCGAGGCCCGTCTCCACCTCCGGCGACTGCGCGGCCGATCCCACGAGCTTCATTCGGCGCTGGTCCTCGCTCGCGACGGGGCGGTCCTCTGGCGCCACGTCTCGGTCGCCACCATGACGATGCGCGACTTCTCCGACGCCTTCCTCGAGGACTATCTCGAGAGGGCCGCCGAAGAGGTGACCGGAACGGTCGGCTGCTATCGGTTCGAAGGGCCGGGCATCCAGCTGTTCGAGACGATCGAGGGCGACTATTTCACCATCCTCGGCCTGCCGCTGCTGCCGCTGCTCGCCGAACTCCGCAACCTCGGGATCGTCGAGCGATGACCACTTCCACCCTTTCCGGACCGCGCGCCTTCATCGTCGGCTGGCCCGTCTCCCAATCGCGCTCGCCGCTGATCCACGGCCATTGGCTGAAGCTCCACGGCCTCGCCGGATCCTATGAGCGCATCGCCGTGCCGCCCGAGGAGATCGAGACCTTCCTGCGCGGCCTGCCCTACTCCGGTCTCGTCGGCGGCAACGTCACGGTGCCGCACAAGGAAGCGGCCTTTCGGATCGCCACCGAAAAGGACGAGGTCGCGCTGGCAACCGGTGCGGTGAACACCCTGTGGATCGCGGGTGGACGACTCTGTGCCACCAACACCGACGGCATCGGCTTTCTCGCCAATCTCGACGATCGAGCCGTGGGTTGGGACGCGAACCCGGGCGCCGCCGTGGTTCTCGGGGCCGGCGGTGGCGCGCGGGCGATCGTCTGGGGATTGCTCGCCCGCGGCCACACCGTCCGCGTCGTCAACCGAACCCTCGCTCGCGCCGAGGATCTCGCGGCCCGCTTCGGTCCCCGCGTCAGCGCCCACGGCTTCGCCGATCTCCCGAAGCTCCTCGTCGATGCCGGCGTTCTGGTCAACACCACCTCGCTCGGCATGGCCGGCAAGGGTGACCTCGACATCGACCTCGCGCCGCTCGGCCCCGACGCGTTGGTCACCGACATCGTCTACGTGCCGCTGGTGACCCCGCTGCTCGCCGCCGCCGCCGCTCGGGGTCTGAGGACGGTCGACGGTCTCGGCATGCTGCTGCATCAGGCCGGCGGCGGCTTCGAGCGCTGGTTCGGCGTCCGTCCGACGGTGACCGACGAGTTGCGGTCGCTGCTCCTCGCCGACATCGGGTGACCCCATGATCCGCCTCGGCCTCACCGGATCGATCGGCATGGGCAAGTCGACCACGGCCGACTTCTTCCGTGGGTTCGGCGTGCCCGTCCACGATGCCGACGCCACCGTCCACGACCTCTATCGCGGCGCCGCGGTGGAGCCGATCGAGGCCGCGTTCCCCGGCACCACCCGCGACGGCGTCGTCGATCGCGCCGCCCTCGCCGCCCGCGTCCTCGGCGACGATGCCGCCGTGAAGCGTCTGGAAGCCATCGTCCATCCGCTCGTCCACGCCGCCGAGCGCGCCTTCCTCGACGCCGCCCGCGCCGCCGGCCGCCGCGTCGTCGTCCTCGACGTGCCCCTGCTCTTCGAGACCGGCGGCGAGGCCCGCGTCGACGTCGTCGTGACCGCCACGGCGCCCGCCGCCGTCCAGCGCGCCCGCGTCCTCGGTCGTTCCGGCATGACCGAGGAGAAGCTCGCCAAGATTCTCGCTCGGCAGATGCCGGACGCCGAGAAGCGCCGCCGGTCGCATTTCCTCGTCGACACTTCGCGCGGCCGGGCGCGGGCCCGAGACCGGGTCGCCGCGATCCTGCGGGCGCTCGCCGCGATGAACCGTTGAGAACCGGCCCGCCGGCGTGCGATCCGCTTGCGTCGACCGCGCCGGCCTGATTCTCTCGCTCCGACCCCGAGGCGCGGAGAGGCACCTTGCGCGAGATCGTCTTCGACACCGAGACCACCGGCTTCGACCCGCGCTCCGGCGATCGGGTGGTGGAAATCGGCTGCGTCGAACTGGTGAACCACATCGTCACCGGCCAGACCTTCCACGTCCACATCAACCCCGAACGCTCGATGCCGCGCGCCGCCTTCGAGGTGCACGGCCTCTCCGACGAGTTCCTCTCCGACAAACCGAAGTTCGCCGAGATCGCCGCCGGGTTCCTCGCCTTCATCGGCGAAGCCCGGCTGGTCGCCCACAACGCCGAATTCGACTTCAAGTTCATCAACGCCGAGCTGGGTCGCCTCGGCCTGCCGCCGCTCGGCCTCGAGCGCATGGTCGACACGCTGGCGCTGGCCAAGCGCAAGCATCCCGCCGGCCCCAACTCGCTCGATGCGCTCTGCGCCCGCTACGGCATCGACAATTCCCGCCGCGATCTCCACGGAGCGCTCCTCGACAGTGAACTTCTCGCCGAGGTCTACGTCGAGCTGATCGGCGGCAAGCAGGCGGCGCTCTCGCTCGTCGCCGTCGACGAACCGCGCGGCCCCGGTCGCGCCACCGGTCCGGGCCGCGCCACCGCCGACGGTCCGCGCGCCCGGCCGACTCCGCTCACGTCTCGCCTCTCGCCGGCCGAACGAGCCGCCCACGACGCTTTCGTCGCCAAGATGGGCGAAGCGGCGCTGTGGCGTCGCTACGCCGACGACTGATCGCCCCTCGGCCGCCCTCGGCTCCGCTTCGGCGGACCCCGAAACGACCGAGGCCCCGACGCCGTTCCCGGAGGAAGCGGCGTCGGGGCCTCGGACGAACCGGGTCGGATCGATCGGCTCAATTGACCGACGACGAACCGTTCTGAGCGGCGGCGGCGGCGGCGTTCTGCTGATAGAGCGCGACGAAGTCGATCGGGTCGAGCATCAACGGCGGGAAGCCGCCGTTGCGGGTGGCGTCCGCCAGGATCTGGCGCGCGAAGGGGAAGAGCAGCCGCGGGCATTCGATCAGCACGAAGGGATGGAGATGCGCCTCGGGCACGTTCTGGATCCGGAACAGGCCCGAATAGACCAGTTCGACGTTGAACAGGACGGTCTCGTCGACGGTGGCCTTGGCCTCGAGCCGCAGGTCGACGTCGAACTCGGTCTGCGACAGCGGCGTCGCACCGACGTTGACGTTGATGGCGATCTGCGGCTGGGTCTGCTGCGGGGCGAGCGAGGCGGGCGCGTTGGGATTCTCGAACGAGAAGTCCTTCACGTACTGGCCGAGCACGTTGAGAGCGGGACCGGCATCCTGCTCGATCGCCGGCGCGTCGTTTTCGTTGGTCATCGGAAACATCTCCGTTTCGAGGCTCCGCGGAGCGCGGGTTCGGTCGCACGCTCGCTAACAGGGAATCCCGCCTCGCACAAGCGCGCGAGCATCCCGGAGACGGGGGACCCTCGCAGTCGGCGATGGGAGTTGCTAAATAAGCGGCAGGATGGATCCGGCGATGCGCCGGAACCGGCGCCGCCGCCTCGCCCTCCCAGGGGAACGAGGCGCGTCGCCCACACGGGACCCGACGGGATGAGCCTCGATTTCTTCACCATCGTCTTCTTCGCCATCGCCGTGATGGTCTTCGTTCGCCTCTACGGTGTACTGGGAACGAAGAACGGGTCGGAACAGCCGCCTTTCCGTCCGCTCGACCCGCCGGAGGCGCGCGACGACGGCTCCGCCGGCAACGACAACGTCATCCAGTTGCCGCGCAATCCCGAGCCGATCGGCCGCGACCCGGTCCGCCCCCAGGGCGAACCGCAGATCACCCTGCCGCCCGACACCCCGCCGGAATCCTCGCTCGCCGCGGCGCTGCGCGCCATCATGACGGCCGAGCGCGGCTTCGATGTCGGTCGCTTCCTCGACGGTTCCAAGGTCGCCTACGAGATGATCGTCACCGCCTATGCCGCCGGCGATCGCCGCACCTTGAAGAATCTCCTGTCCAAGGAGGTGCTCGACAGCTTCATCACCGGCATCGACGATCGCGAGAAGCGCGGCGAGAAGGTCGAGTTCACCTTCGTCGGCATCGACAAGGCCGATCTCGTCGAAGCGTCGGTGAAGGCGGGTAGGGCCGAGATCACCGTGCGCTTCGCCGCCAAGGTGATCCAGGTCACCCGCAAGGCCGACGGCACGGTGGTGGAGGGCGATCCCGCCCGCCTCACCGATCTCGTCGACGTGTGGACCTTCGCCCGCGATCTCGGCACCTCCGATCCCAACTGGCGGTTGGTCGACACCCGCGCCGTCGACTGACCCGTCCGGCGGGGCGTCCCCGGCGCCCCTCGCTCCGAGGCTCCCGCCGATGCCCGCGACCGTCGCCGATCTCGTGCCCGTCGACTACGCCGACCTCTCCGGCTGGACCGGGGCCGGCCACGCCGCCGCATTGGCCGCCTTCCGTCGACAGGCGATCGCCTCGGGGGAGCGCGCGCCGAAGACCCGGGTGCTCGGCATCGACGGCGGCGCCCTGGCCGAGGCCGCCCGCGACGCCCACGCGGTCGCGGCCGGTGACGAAACCGCCGCTCGTCGCTTCTTCGAGAC
>JAOTSD010000008.1 GCA_030247555.1 Siculibacillus sp.
CGGGTGTGGATGCTGTCGTGGAGCAGCGCCGCCATCTCGCGCTCACGGCCGAGGAGATCGGGCCGGCCGGCCGCTCCGACGAAGAGCGTGTCGCCGGTCACCACGAACCACGGCGCCTCGCCGCGGCGCTTGTCGGTGACCAGGAGACACATGCTGTCGGGCGTGTGGCCGGGGGTGTGCAGCACCTCGACCGCGACGTTGCCGATATCGAGGATCCGGCCGTCTTCGAGCGGCATGAAGTCGAACCGCACCTGCCCGAGATCGGAGGCGTGAAGGCAATAGGGCGCCCCGACCATCTCGGCGAGCTTACGCCCCCCCGAATAGTGGTCGGCGTGGACGTGGGTGTCGATCACATAGTCGATGGCGACGTTTGCTTCGCGCGCCTGCTCGACGAACCACACCTCGTCCCCGGCCACCACGTCGACGGCGACGGACCGGCCCTTGCCGCCACATCCGAAGAAATAGGACAGGGTCGCGTCCCGGGCCGCCAGCTGCTTGAAGAACATCGCTTCCTCCCTCGTCGTCTCGCGCACGTTCCGGCGGTCGAAGGCGGTCGCGCCCACCAAGGGCCCGCCGCCTCGAGCTTGACCGCTCACCGGCATGCGTCTATTCAAGTCATCTATTGAATGATTGAGGACAAGCGCTTGTCAACCCGAACCGGCCCGAAACTGGCGATGCTCGAACAATTCGCCGCCGTGGCGAAGGCCCTGGCGAATGCCCATCGTCTCGATCTCCTCGAACTCGTCGCCCAAGGCGAACGCGGCGTCGAAGCGCTGGCCTCGGCCGCCGGGCTCTCCGTCGCCAACACCTCGCAGCACCTCCAGGTGCTGCGGCGGGTCGGCCTCGTGGTGTCGCGGCGGAACGGGCCGCAGATCCTCTACCGTCCGTCGGACGACGACGTGATCGCGCTCATCGGCGCGCTGCGCCGGACGGCCGAGCGACACGTCGCCGAGGTCGATCGCCTGCTGCGGGGTTGGTTCCACGAGAAGGACGCGCTCGAAGCACTGTCGCGGGACGATCTCGTGTCGCGGATGAAGGACGGGCTGATCACCGTCCTCGACGTTCGCCCTCCCGAGGAATACGCCGCGGGCCACATCGCCGGCAGCGTCAACATCCCGCTCAGGGACCTGCGCCAACGTCTCGACGAACTGCCGCCGGGCACCGAAGTCGTCGCCTATTGCCGTGGCCCCTACTGCGTCCTCGCCTACGAGGCGGTGGCGACCCTGCGCGATCGCGGCCTCGAGGCGCGCCGCCTGGAGGACGGGTTTCCGGAATGGCGGGCCGCCGGCCTGCCGGTCGACGCCGTGGTGAACTGAGAAGACGTTTCAGGGGGCGCGAGACCCCCGGCGACTGGGAGGACGGAAAGAATGAAGAAGTTTCTCTGTGTGACGGCGGTGCTGCTCGCCTCGCTCGTCGGCCCGTCGCTCGCCGCCGAGAAGCCGAGCGACGCCTCGGCGCTGAAGGGGGTGACGACGGGCCGGGTGGTCTGGGACGTCAGCATGTCCAATCCGACGACCCTGGCCCTGTTCCTGTCGGTGGTGCGCGAAACCTACGACGACCTCGCCCGTCAGAACGTGAAGCCCGAGATGGTGCTCGCCATCCACGGCGCCCCGGTCCGCTACGTGCGGAAGGACCGCGAGGACCTGCCTCTCGATGTCGCCGCCGCGGTCGACCGGATCAACGACGTCCTCGACGATCTCGCCGCCCGCCCAGGCGTACGCATCGAGGTCTGTTCGATCGCCAACCGCCTCTTCGGGGTCGACAACGCCGCGATCAAGCCGAACTTCCACGTGGTCGGCAACACCTGGGTGTCGCTGATCGGCTATCAGGCGCAGGGCTACGCCATCGTGCCGATCAACTGAGGTTCGGCCGCGCGGCGCTCACGCGCCGCCCTTGCCGAACCGGTAGACGGGGATGCCGAGCTTCCTCGCCTTGTCGGCGAGGTTGTCCTGGATGCCGGTGCCGGGGAAGACGACGACGCCGATCGGCAGGACGGAGAGCATCTGATCGTTGCGCTTGAACGGGGCGGCCTTGCCGTGCTTGGCCCAGTCGGGCCTGAAGGCGACCTGTGGCACCTTGCGGATATCGGCCCAGCGGGCGGCTACCTTCTCGGCGCCCCTCGGCGATCCGCCGTGCAGCAGCACCATGTCGGGGTGCTTGGCCCGGATCTGATCGAGCTTGGCGAAGATGCTCGCATGATCGGCCGTGTCGCCGCCGGTGAAGGCGATCTTCGGTCCGGCCGGCACCAACACCTCGGTCTCGGCGCGCCGTTTGGCGGCGAGGAAGTCGCGGCTGTCGATGACCGCGGAGGTGAGATTGCGATGGGAGACCATCGATCCGACGTGCGGTCGCCAGTTCGAGCCGGTGTGGCGCTCGTGGTGTTCGCCAGCCTGGTCGCGCATCAGTTCGAAAGCGTCGCGGCGTTCGATCAGGGTCTGGCCTTCGGCGATCAGTCGTTCCAGTTCGACCGAGCGCACCTCGCTGCCGTCTTGTTCGGCCTGCGAGCGACGCTGCGCCGCCTCGTTCCCGTCGAGTTCGCCTTCGATCCGCCGACAGGCGCGGTGGAAGAGATTGACGGTCGACCAGAGGAGATCGTCGAGGTCGGGTTCGAGGCGGGTATCGGCCAGGGTCGAGATCAGGGCGTCGAAGATGTCGGCGATGGCGCCGGCGACGCGGGGGCCCTCGGGAAGCGGGCGAGGGTCGGGCTCGTCCTGGAAGGGGCGCCAGCCGTAGAGCTGGAGCTCGGTGAGGAGGTGATCGTTGGGAGAGGCGGCGTGATGGGGTTCGAAGTCGTCTTGCCCGCTCATGGGATACTCCGTCGGTTGGACCGCGTCCTCGCGGCCTGATGGCGACGAAGCTCACGGGCGCGGACGGACCTGCACCCGGCGTTACTCGCCGGGCCGGAGCAACGCGGGGGACGGCGAAGGACGGCGATCTTGTCTCGCGATGCAAAGCCCCGCAGGGGCGGCGGAAGATCGCCGGCCGCAGCCGTTGCCGGACCGTCCCGACCGTCGAGCCGATCGCCCTCTCGAAAGGCCGAGACGCGGTCCCTCCCGGCCATGGTGCAAGCCTGTGGGCAATGCGACGACACCCCTCCCCTGCCCCATTCCGCTCACGCGACCCGGGCCCTGAATCGTTCGGCGTCGCCCCCGACGAGTTGCGTCCGGATCCAATCCCCCAAGCCACCCGCTCCGTAGCTGCAGAGATCTTCATTGAAGTCCCCGAGCCTCGGCACCAGGGTCACCGCTTCGATCCCGAGGGCCTTCGCCCGGTCGACCAAACGATGACAGGCGCCTTCCCCGGCCGGGTCACGGTCGCGAAGCACATAGAGGCGGCGGCAGGTTGCCGGAAGACGGACGGCCGCGAGGTGGGCCGCCGAGAGCGCGGCGACCGCCGGAAGAAAAAGCAGAGCCTGTCGGAGCGAGAGCACGGTTTCGATGCCCTCGCCGGCCGCCAGCACGTCGTCCACTACACCGAAGTGGACGGCATTCCCGAGGAGTTCGCCCATCGCCTTTCTCGGCGGATCGATCGCGGCCTTGTCCGAACCGTCAGCGGCGAGCCACGTGCGATGGACACCTGTGATCCAACCATCGAGATCGGTGACGGCGGCGATCAATGCCGGGTGAGCTTCGGTCTGGCCGATGTCCGGGCGCCACCAGCACCGGGAATGGAACCGCAGGCTTTCAGTGCCGGAGAGGTTGGTGAGGCCGCGAGCGTGAAGATAGGTCTCGGCGAGCGTGCCTGTGATCGGCTGCGACATACTGAAGAGACGGCGGGCAGCCTCCGTCGACCGCGCCCGGGACCGTGCCGCACTCTGCCTCGGCGGTGAGTATGCAGGCTCGCCCCGAGCACCTCCGAGAAACCTCCGTGCTTCCTCGACAACGTCAGCGAAGCGGGTGAGCCCGAGCGCCTCGCGGATGACGTCGAGAAGATCGCCGTGTTCCCCGGTCGCGGCATCGCACCATTTGCCGGCCGGTCCCCGGGCGTCGTCGAAAAGCCGGACGAACATCGAGCGGCCCGGCGTGTTGCGAGCGTCGCCGACCTGCCAGTAGCGCCCCTGTCGGCGACCGTTGGAGAGGTAGAGGCGGCACACCGCCTCGGCACGACGGGCCAGACGACGCGTCAGTTCCGATGCGTCCGGCCGGGCCATCACGAGGCCTCGTGCTCGGTGATGCGGCGGATCGGATAGGTCTCGAAGAGTCGGCCGAGGACATCGACGCCACCTCCGTCGGTGGGAACGAAGAAGCGCAGCTTCCACGAGATGATCTCGGAGAAGAGTCCGTGGGCGCGCAGCCGTTCGCGCATCGCCTCGGTGAAGCCGACGAGCTCGATGCGATGGGCCCCCATGACACGCACCCGGCGCAGTTGGAGGTCTTGCTCGAGGTCGAGGTTGGTTCGCCCCTCGATCAGCGCGGCATGGGCTGCCGCAGGTGAGAGTGTCGGAGCATCCGTCGCGGTCACGGCTGCGGCCCAGGCCGGCGAAACGCGCCGGCCGATGATGCGCTCGCCGTCGTCGGTCTGGAGACGATAGACCCGAGTCGACTCGTTCGGCAGCCGCTTCCACACCGGCAGCAGGAGCCCGGCGACGATGTGGAGCGTCGTCTCCGCGAAGGGCGGCGTCGCCAGCACCTCCTTCCGCCAGGCGAGGGCGAAGGTCTCGCGATCGGCCGGCTCCCACCGGCTCTCGGCCATCGCGGCGCGCGAGATCGACGAGCTCTCCATCGGCCGGATCAGGCGGACGCGCCGCTCGATCTCGCCGTCGTCGAGCATCAGCGACGGCGCTGGGACTTCCACGGCAGCGCGCCCGGAGCGCTCGTTGACCAGCAATCTCGCGCCGTCGCCCAGGACCAGCGCGAGGGCATCGTCGAGCGACATCGGCCGATTGCGACGGCGCTCGGTGATGGTGAGCAACCGCGTCTCGGCGCCGGTCGCGCGGTGGGTGTAGATGGTCCGCCGATCGGTGATGACGAAGCTCTCCGCCGTCAGCGTCTCGAGCCCCAGGTCGTAGACGCCGCTGGCGATCGCACCCTGGACCCGTGCGTCGAGCAGCTGCTCGAAGGCGGTGAAGAGGATGCCCTGGAGGTCGAGGGTCAGCGCCAGCAGCCGGTTCAGGAAGGTGGTGATCGGCGGCAGCTCGTCGCGGAGACCTGTCTCGCCGGTGAGGCGGAGCCCGGTCGCCGTCTCGAAGTCGTCGAGCGAGCAACCTTCGATCTTGCCGCGCACGATCAACTGATAGAGCTGGCGCAGCGCGTCCCGGGCGTAAGAACTTTCGAGATTGTCTTCGGGGCGGAACATCCCCTGCCCACCGGTCTGACGCTGGCCACGCGTGATGGCGCCGAGCGTGTCGAGCCGGCGAGCGATGGTCGAGAGAAACCGCTTCTCGGCCTTCACGTCGGTGGCGATCGGCCGGAACAGCGGCGGCTGAGCCTGATTGGTCCGGTTGGTGCGGCCGAGCCCCTGGATGGCGGCATCGGCCTTCCAGCCGGGCTCCAGCAGATAGTGGATGCGCAGACGCTGATTCCTCACCGCGAGGTCGGCGTGATAGCTGCGACCGGTGCCGCCAGCGTCGGAGAAGACGAGGATGCGCTTCTGGTCGTCCATGAAGGCGGCGGTCTCGGCGAGATTGGCCGATGGCGCGCGGGTCTCGACGGCGAAGCGGTCACCCTTGCGGACGATGCGGCGGGAGCGGCCGGTCACCTCGGCGACCTTCTCGGTGCCGAAGCGCTGGACGATCTGATCGAGCGCCCCCGGCACCGGCGGCAGGCTCGCCAGATGCTCTATCAGCTCGTCGCGCCGTGCGACCGCCTCCCGGCTCTCGACCGGCTGGCCGTCGCGATAGACCGGCCGCGACGTGAGGTTCCCCTCACCATCGGTGAAGGGCTCGTAGAGCTGGACGGGAAAGGAGTGGGCGAGATAGTCGAGGACGTATTCCCTCGGTGTGATGTCGACGCGGGCGTCGTTCCAGTCCTCGGTCGGGATCTCGGCGAGCCGGCGCTCCATCAGCGCCTCGCCGGTCGAGACGATCTGGACGACGGCAGCATGGCCCGCCTCGAGATCGCGACCGATTGAGGCGATCAGCGTCGGCGTCTTCATCGAGGTCAGGAGATGGCCGAAGAAGCGCTGCTTGGCGCTCTCGAAGGCGGAGCGCGCGGCCGACTTCGCGCGGGCGTTCAGCGTGCCTTCCGAGCCGGTGATGTTGGCAGCCTTCATCGCCGCATCGAGGTTGCGGTGGATGATGGCGAAGGCACCGGCATAGGCGTCGTAGATGCGGCGCTGCTCGTCGCTCAGCCGGTGCTCGAGCAGTTCGTATTCGACGCCCTCGTAGGAAAGCGAACGCGAGGTATAGAGGCCGAGCGCGCGCAGGTCGCGGGCGAGCACCTCCATCGCCGCGACGCCGCCGGCCTCGATCGCCTCGACGAACTCGGCCCTCGTCGCAAAGGGGAAATCCTCTCCGCCCCAGAGGCCGAGCCGTTGGGCATAGGCGAGGTTGTGCACCGTGGTGGCGCCGGTCGCCGAGACATAGACGACGCGGGCATCAGGTAGCGCGTGTTGCAGACGCAGCCCGGCGCGGCCCTGCTGCGAGGGCGCGACGTCGCCGCGCTCGCTCTTGCCCCCACCGGCATTCTGCATGGCGTGGCTCTCGTCGAAGACGATCACGCCGTCGAACGAGGAGCCGAGCCAATCGACGATCTGGCGGACGCGCGAGACCTTGTCGCCACGATCATCGGAGCGCAGTGTCGCGTACGTGGTGAAGAGGATGCCCTCGCTGAGCGTGATCGGCCGCCCTTGGGCAAACCGCGACAGCGGCGTGACCAGCAGGCGCTCCTGGCCGAGGGCCGCCCAGTCGCGTTGCGCGTCCTCGATCAGCTTGTCGGACTTCGAGATCCAGACGGCTTTCCGGCGCCCCCGCAGCCAATTGTCGAGGATGATCCCGGCCGACTGGCGGCCCTTGCCGGCGCCAGTGCCGTCCCCGAGCATGAAGCCACGGCGGAAGCGGACGGCACTCTCGGCCTCGGCGGGCGCGGCCTTCACGACGTCCCAGGTCTCGTCGACCGTCCACCGGCCGGCGAGATGGCCAGCGTGGGCTTCCCCGGCATAGATCACCGTCTCGATCTGCGCTTCGGAGAGACGGTCGCGAATGTCGGCGGGGAGCCTCGGTCGATGGCTCGGCTTCGGAGGCGCAACCGAGGCCATGGCGGCGGACTGCACCAGCCGGGTCGGATGGGGCACGGCGCCGGGGATGCGGATCGACTGGAGGACATAGTCCTCGTAGATCGCCTCGGTCAGCCGAGCACCCTCGGGCGGGGTCCAGTCGATGGTCTCGTAGGCGAGGTCGACGCCCAACGGCTCCGAGGATGCCGGCGCGGGGGGATGAAGCCGAACTGGGATCGAGCGCGGTTTCGGCGCGAGAGCCGCAACGATCGGTGAACAGGCGACGCGCGCCGGCGGCGCCTCGATGCGTTGGCGCGGCGGCACACCCGCTCCGATCCAGGCCATCAAGGTGGCGACGTCCGGCGCCATGCCGATCGAGGCGGGCAGCACCGTCGGATCGTCGGCCGGAACCTTGTCGATGGCGGTGAGCCGCGTCGGAACCATCGTTCCGTGCCGAGCGAAGACCGAGCCGACGATCGCCGCGGTGAAGACGACGCGACCGCGGTCTTGGAGGCGCACGAAGGCATCGCGCCATTCGGGCATTTCTGGGCTGACATTGGCGCCGGTGATCGTGACGAGCCGGCCACTTGGCGCAAGGCGAGAGAGCGCCGAGGCGACGTGGCGGAAGCCGGCATCGGCGACGCGGCCCGAAACCTGCGCCAGCGCCGAGAACGGCGGGTTCATCACCACGACGGTCGGAACGGCGTTCGGGCCGAGGTGATCGTCGATCTGCGCCGCATCGAACCGGGTGACGCGAGCCGCCGGGAAGAGCGTGGCCAGCAGGTCGGCGCGGGTCTCGGCGAGTTCGTTGAGCAAGAGCCGGCCACCGGCGATCTCGGCGAGGACAGCCAGGAGCCCGGTGCCGGCCGAGGGCTCGAGCACCACGTCATCGGGTTCGATCGCGGCGGCGGTGACGGCGGCGAGCCCGAGCGGGATCGGCGTCGAGAACTGCTGCAGCGCCCGACTTTCCTCCGAACGGCGCGTGTGGGTCGGCAGGAGCGCCGCGATCTTCTCCAGCGCGGCGAGCCGGGCCTCGGGCGACGACGCTTTGCGGAAGAGGGTGCGGCCGAACTTCTGCAGGAAGAGGACGGTCGCAACCTCCCCCGCCTCGTAGGCGCCCTTCCAGTCCCAGGCGCCGGTGGCGTCGGAAGCCCGGAAGGCCGTCTCCATCGCACCGCGCAGCAATCCGGTGTCGATCGGCCGGCCTCGTTCGAGTCGGGACAGCAGTGTATGCGCGGCGGCGAGGATCGCCGCGGCCGGCGCGTCAGGTGACGTGATCGCAGCGCCGGAGGGGGAAGGCATGACGTTCATCGGGAACACCGAGGAGAGCGAGGACGAGGTCTCCCGACCGGCGCTCTCTCCCTCCGCCCGGGTTCACCCCGTCCCGGCCGCCCTCTTCCTCTCGGCGTTCGCCCTCCCGGCCTTGAACTCGGGCAAGGTCGAGGTTATCTTACCTTCGTCTTACTCTTGGAGCGCTTCGCCATGGCCGGATCCGATCCACTCCTCACCAAGGTCTCGACCAAGGGGCAGGTCATCCTGCCCAAGGCGATCCGCCGCTTACGGAACTGGGATGCCGGTACGCGGCTGGTCGTCGAAGACACCCCTGACGGTGTGCTTCTGAAGCCGGCGCCGACCTTTTCTCGGACGCGGCCGGGCGAGGTCTTCGCCATGCTCCCGGTGAGCGGAGCGCCGAAGTCGCTCGACGAGATGGATGCCGCCGTTCTGGTCGAGGCTCGTCGTCGTCATGATCGCGATTGATACGAACCTGGTCGTCCGCTACCTGACCGGCGACCATCCCGAACAGTCGGCTCGCGCGAGAAAACTCGTCGACGAGAATTCGGTCTTCGTCGGTCTCACCGTGGTCCTCGAAGTCGAATGGGTGTTGCGCAGCGCCTACGGCTTCGCGGTCGGCGACGTCACGCGCGCCTTGCGCGCCTTCGCCGGTCTGGCGAACGTGACGATCGCGGAAGCCGATCTCGTCGCCGCCGCGCTCGACCTCGCGGACAGGGGCATGGACTTCGCCGACGCCCTCCATCTCGGACAAGCTCGAGCCTGCGAGCGCTTCGTCACCTTCGACCGGAAATTCGTGAAGGCGGCCCGTGCCGCAGGGCACGACGAAGTGCAGGAAGCTTGATCCGTCCGCTTCTCGGGTCGTCCGAAACGGAAAAGCGCCCGACCGTGAGGTGGGCGCTTTGACGAGAGACAGGGAATGCTCGAACGGTTCGATCGTCGTCGACGATGGTTCGACGTCAGATGATCGCCTGCAGCGCCTTGTCGGCGATGACGTTGAGCAGTTTCAGCGCCGGGCCGGCAGGACGGGTCTCGCCTTGTTCCCACTTGCGAACGTCGAGGCGCTGGTGTGCAGGTGATGGGCGAACACTGGCTGGCTGAACTTCAGGCTTTCGCGCAGCCGCTTGATGTCGGCGGTATTGAACTCCCGCACCGGCGGTGGGCAGATGGCGTCGAATTCCCGCATCGTCACCTTGCCGATCGCGCCGGCCTCGTGAAGCACGGCGAGATCGCTCCGCAACGGCTCAGTGATCCTACGCACGATACAACTCCCTCACCCAACGCGACCGCGCCGCATTCAGAAGGCGAGCCACCGACACCTCCAAACCATACCCGATGCGGGTATAATTTCCATACCGCATCGCGTCCGCGAGGCGGTATGATCATCCCGGCGGAACATAGGCCTCGAACGGGTTCCCCTCGGCGAGGTGGCCGAAGGGCGTGAAGACGAAGTCCTCGCCGCTCCGCCCCACGGCGCAGATGACCCAGCGCGGTGCGCCGGTCGCGGCGTCGGCGCATTCCATCAGGGCGAGATCGTCACTTTTCGCCGCGCGGACGAGTGTCTCGAAGTTCGCCCGCGCGTGTTCGGGGATGCTCATGGGGGAGACCTTTCCTGAAACGCGATCGCCCGGCGTCGACCGCCGGCGCGGGATCGGTGATGAAAGCAGGGAGAGGCCGAGGCCCCTCCCCGCCCGCGATAGTCATTCCGCTGCAGCGGAGAGCTCCTCCTCGTCGGTCGTCACACCGTCCTCATCGCCCGAGGCGAGGAAGGCCGGCAGATCGCCCTCGTCGACGCCGTCGGGCTCGACCATCGGATCGGCGGCCGCACCGTCGAGATCCGATCTCCGCAGCGGCTCCGGCACCCAGCCGGTCTCGGCGAGCAGGCGTTCGGCCTCCTTCGCCATGTCGCCCTTCTTCAGGTGATCGATGAGCTCCACCGCCCGCTCGCCGGCCCCCTCGCGCACCGCCTCGAGGATGCGCGCCTTGGGGGCGCGACCGAGGTAGTTGGCGACCGTCGGCCGCCAGCCGGCCTCCACCATGTCGAGCCCGACGGCACGGGCGAGCCGATCGGCCTGGGCGAGCCGGGTGCGCAAGGCCTGCTCGGTGACGCCGGAACCGCCATAGGGGTTCGGCTTCTCGTGGAGGGCGTTGACGCCGTAAGCGACGCAATGGGCGAGGAGCGCCATCCGGCTCGCCTCGTCGAGCCCGTCGAGCCAGTCCCACCGCGCCTGGTCGCCGGCCGGCAGATGATCGCCCCACTGTTCCTGCCGCTCGGCAACCGCCTTGGCCGACGGGCAGTCCTTCAGCTCCTCGTTCTGCGCGGGGAACCAGACCTGGCGGACGCTCGCCTCCAGACAGCCGGTCGGCACCCGCGACAGGAACGTGTCCGACACCAGCTTGTGCAGCAAGAGCGTCATCGCGACCTGCGGATGACCGGCGACCGCGTCGCGAAGCGCCAGCGTGCGATGGGCGGTCAGTTCGGCGAGGAGACGATCGGGGAGCGGCTTCAGCCCGTCGTCTTCCTCTTCCGTTTCGATCACCGCCACCTGTTCTCCGGCGACGGTGATGGTGCTCGACCGCGCGATCGGCTCGTGCGGATCGAGTTCGGAGTTCTCATCCGCTTCGAGGATCTCGCCGGTCTCCTCGTCGATCATCGGTTCATCCTCGGGGCGGACATAGCCCCGTTCGACCGTCAGGTGCCCCTGCGGATCGAGACCGACGAAAGCGCCGGCGCGGCCGATCTCGGCCGGATCGAATTGCAGCGGCCGATCCTCGAAACCGGTGAGCGCCGTCTCGATCTCACCGAGCCGCGTGTCGACCTCGTCGGGATACTCATCGGCCGTGGCATGTTCCGCCTCGATGCGATCGCGCTCGACTTCCAGCGCGGCGATCGTTGCACGTTCCCCCTCCGTCAGGTCGACGGCCGTGCCGGTGAGCCGGCGCAGGCCCTGGGTGTGGCCATAAGGGAACCCGACGGCGACCTCGATCCACTTCCAGCCCTCGCCGGCGATCTCGTCGGCCGCGGCCTTCAGCTTCTCGGCCACCAGCCGATCGAGCAGGGCGACGTCCTCGAGCCAGCCGCCGCCATCGGTCTGGAAGAGGTCACGCAGCACGGTCCCGCCCGCCGCCTCGTAGACCTCGACGCCGACGAAGAGCGCACGCTTGTCGGAGGCCGCGACCGAGGTCTCGGTCAGCGCCCGGCGGATGTTCCACGGCTCCTTCTGCCAACCGTGGCGGACCGCCTCCCACACCTGCTCCTGGCGGGCGTGATCGGACGAGACGGTGAAGGCCATCAGCTGTTCGAGCGTCATCGCGTCCTCGGCGTAGAGGTCGAGCAGCTTCGGCGACACGGTGACGAGGCGCAGGCGCTGTTTCACCACGTTGACGCCGACGAAGAAGGCGGCGGCGATCGCCTCTTCGGTCATCCCCTTGTCGCGCATCGCCTGAAAGGCGCGGAACTGGTCGAGCGGATGGAGCGGCGCCCGCTCGATGTTCTCGGCGAGCGACAACTCGTCGATCAGGATGTCGCCCTTCGCCTCGGAGACGATGCAGGGCACCGGCGCGGTCCGGGCGAGGCGCTTCTCCTTCACCAGGCGTTCGAGCGCCCGATAGCGGCGCCCACCGGCCGGCACCTCGTAGAGGCCGGTCTCCTGGCCCTCGGCATCGACCACGGCACGGACGTGCAGCGACTGGATGAGCCCGCGCCGGGCGATCGACTCGGCGAGCTCCTCGATCGACAGCCCGGCCTTCACGCGCCGGACGTTCGACTGGCTCAGCACCAGCTTGTCGAAGGGGATGTCGCGCGACGACGCCAGCGTGATCTTCGGGGAAGTCTTGGTCATGGATCCTGCTCCGCGACGAGCGCCGAGAGACTCTCTCTCCGGCCCGAACTCGTCACCAAGCGCAGCGCCGCCCTCTTCCTCTCGAGGACGGCGCCGCAGGATGTTGACCCGAGGTCGGGCAAAGAACGAGACGAACCGGATGGCCGGGGCTTCAGTCCTCGGCGAAACCGTTGAGCTCGAGGTCCTTGATGCGGACGATCATGCTCCGCCGCGGATCGTGCGGCAGCTCCTCGAAGCCGAAGCGGCGGTAGAAGTCGCGGACTTCTTCGCCGAGCGGATGGGTGAGGACACCGAAACAACCGACCCGCCGCGCCACCACCACCGAGGTCTTCAACGCATAGAACAGCAGTGATCGGGCGATCCCGATCCCCTGATGGCGTCGGTCGACTGCCAATTGCCCCAGGAGAAAGATCGGGATCTCGGTGGGCTTGTTTCGTTGCGCGCTTTTCGCCAGGAACTCCCGCTCGATGTGCCCGGTGCTCAGTGTGACGTATCCGACGATGGCGCCGCTCTCGACGTCGCACAGCACGGTGGTTCGTGAGAGCCCCGTCTGTTGGTTCTGCCAAGCATGACGCCGGAACCACTGGTTCATCGACTCTCGACCGCAATCGAAGTCGCTGCGTTCATCACCTTCCTCGAGGGGTCGGGGCGGTCTCAGTCGCGCCATGCCGGCTTCGTTCCAGCGAGATCGCGTAGGGCCGGGCTATCCTTCGCCGAGCTTTCCACCCAGGCTTCGAACCGTTCCCAGTCCGCAGCCGGGATGACGACGCGGGCTTGTTGCGCCATCTCGGTCTCGGCCGCCTCGACCGCCTTGCGGCGGATGAAGTCGCTGAGATTGGTGCGCGACTGCGCCGCCGCTGCTTCGAGCAGCTCGCGCTCCTGCGCCGAGACCCGTACGCTCACCGGTGCCAGATGACCCATCGACGTGCTCCTTCGTGGTCGTAGGACAATAGCATACGATCACGTCTTCACCAACATCGCCGCGCCGCCGGAGACAGCCCAATCCCGGAGGAGCGGCGTATCTCCCCTCCGGGGGAAGGCGCGATCACGCCGCTCGGTCGAGCAGTTTCTTCGCCTTCGCCTCCATGTCGAGGCGGGCGTCCTGATGCGGCTTGTCGCGCGCGACCGCCGTGATGCCCTGGACGAAGTCGAAGATGCTCGCCGGCGGGTGGCCCTCTTCGGCGAGCACCGTCTCGATGATCTTCGCGGTCTCGCCCTTCGAGAAGCCGCGACGCCTCAGGAAGTCACTGCGGTCCTCGTCGGTCTTGGCGACGATCCGCTCCCGCGCTGCCCGGATGCCCTCGACGAAGGGGCGCGGCGACGATTTGGCGAAGTTCATCAACGCCGGCGCCGCCTCGTGGGCGAAGCGCGAGGCGGCGTATTTGGAATGGCGGATGGTGATCTCCTCGAAATCCTCGACGCCCCACAGGTTCCGGTTCTGGCACACGGCACGCAGATAGAAGCTCGCCATGCCGAGCGTCTTGGCCCCGACCTCGGAGTTCCAACAGTAGAAGCCGCGGAAGAACAGGTCGGGCGAGCCGTCGGGCAGTCGCCCCGCCTCGATCGGGTTGAGATCGTCGACGAGAAACAGAAACACGTCGCGGTCGCTGGCATAGAGCGTCGTCGTGTCCCGGGTGACGTCGACGCGCGGGTTGTAGATGCCGGTCGACCAGTCGAGCACGCCGGGGATCTTCCAGCGCGTGTCACCGGTGCCGTTGCCGGCGATGCGCTGCACCGCCTCGACCAGTTCATGGTCGTAGATGCGGCCATAGTCCGGGCCGGTGACGGCACGCAGCTCGACCCGACCATCGTCGGTCTCGAGCGTCTTGATCTGCTCACCCCTATGGGTGCTCAGCCCATACTGCAGATTGATGCCGGCGAGCGTGGCTGGAAGTTGACGGAGATAAGTCGCGGGTGCGCCGACCTGGGCGGCGAGCTGGCCGAAGCTCCAGTGTGTCGGCACGACCGGCGCCTCCGCCCCCGGCAGGATCAGCGCCAGACGCTCGCCGTCGCTGCGGTTCGCCTCGACGTGGATGAGGTCGGTCGCGACGACGCGAGTCTGGCTGCGCTCCGACCGGTCACGCACCGCGCGCCCCAGATCTCCGAGCGACAGGAACCGCTCGTCGTCGGGCCGCGAGAACCACTCCGACGACACCCGCCCGACCCGCTCGCCGCGCGTCACATCCACCTTGTAGCCGCCGCTCGCTTCGCGCCGCGCATCGAGAACCTGCATGTTCATGGAACCGATCTCCGCGACGGGCGCCGGAAGACCCTCTCTCCGGCCCTCACCCGTCACCGACCTGCCGTCCGCCCTCTCCCTCTCGCGGCTTCCCGGCACACCGAGCGGCCGAGGCTCGGGCCTCGGTCGCCGCACCGCCCCTCCATGTCGGGACCTTCGTCGCGCGGGGAAGCGGGCTCAATGAGCCCGCCACGGATCATATTCGGCGAGCACCTCGACATCATCGCCCTCGTCGAGTTCGTCGGCCGGCAGGACGCCGAATTCGGCACCGGAGCGAAAGAGAACGACCGGGACCATCAGGGTGCGGGCGAGATCGAGCGCGTGAGACCGAGCCAGAGCAAGATCGCGGGACATGGGGAGGCTCCATCCGGGAGCGGGGCCGATCCCCGCTCGATGGCTCCCAGAGGTCGAACCACGGCCGCGATCACCGTGCCGGCCCCGGCCGGTCGGCGGCACGCGCGCGTAGCCGACCCCGAAGCGGGTTGATCGTCACGAGGCCGGGGTTCGACGGGAAGAGGGCCGAGAAGAGCGGGGAACGGTTTCGCCGTGCAGTGGGATCCGAACCCAGCCACCACAGCGCTGTCCGACGTTCGTCCAGCAGTGTTTACGCAGCGTCAATGAGTTCGAGCGCATCTTCCCGATCGAGTGGCATTCCAGTGAGGATGAACAGCGCGATGACCCGACCGACGTTCGATCTCTCGATCTCCTCGAAGGTCTTGATGCTGTGCCTCCTGCCGATCCTGGTACTCGCCGGTCTGGCGGCGCAGATGCTGTCGACCGAGCGCGTCGATGCGGGCCGCGCGCGCCGGATCGCCGACGTCGTCCGGCTCGCTCCGGCGATTTCCGGCCTCATCCACGAGTTGCAACGCGAACGCGGGATCTCCTCGGGCTTCATCGCCTCGAAGGGCGCGGGCTTCGCCGAGGAGATGAGCCGCCAACGTCTCGATACCGATCGAGCGCTCGCCACCTTCCGGGACTCCTTCGACCAGTCCGACCGCCTGCCCGATGCCGAGGCCTTTCGCCGACCTCTCGACGAGGCCCGGCGTGGCGTCGCCGAGATCGACACGGTCCGCAAGGGCATCTCGTCGCTGACGACGCCGGCGGCGGAGGCGATCGCCTACTACACCGCGACCATCGGCCGTCTGCTCGCCATGACCGAGAGCGTGTCGAGCAGCGCCCACGCACCCGAGGTGAACCGCGCCGCGACCGCCTGGAACGCCCTGCTCGCCGCCAAGGAACTGGCCGGGCGCGAACGCGCCACCGGCGCGGCCGGCTTCGGAGCCGGCACGTTTTCCCCGGAGGCTCATCGTTTGCTACTGCGTCTCGCGGCCGAGCAGGATTCCGCCGTCGCGACCTTCCGGCGGCTGGCGACCTCGGAGCAGATCACGGCCTGGGACGCGGCGCTCGGCGACACCGTCCAAACCGACGTCGACCGGATGCGAGCGATCGCCTGGAACGCGCCGTTCGGTTCCGACGTCCGCTCGGTTCCGGCGAAGGCCTGGTTCGCGGCGGCGACCAGCCGGATCGATGCCATGAAGGGGATCGAGGACCGTGCCGCCATCGACATCGTCGCGCTCGTGGACAACCTCGCCCGGAGCGCCGGCCTGCGGTTCTGGGGCCTGACCGGGTTCCTGGTCCTCGTCGTCGCCGGAACGATCGCCTTCTCGATCGTCCTCGCCCGCAACATCACCCGACCGATCGCCGACCTGACCGGCTGGACTCGTCGGCTGGCCGAGAACGACACCGATCTGGCAATCCGCGGTCATGACCGGCGCGATGAGATCGGCGACATGGTCCGCGCGCTCGAAGTCCTGCGCCGCCACGCGGTCGAACGTCTGCGCCTCGACGAGACGGTGCGCACCGATCGCGACCGCGAGCGGGATCGGCGCGCCGGAATGGAGAGGGTCGTCGAGGAATTCCGCTCGTCGGTCTCCTCGATGCTGGTGTCGATGGAGACCGAGACGTCGACGGTCCGCACCACGGCAGTCACCCTCGCCGATCTCGCCCGTGCCGCCGAGACCGACGCCGGCGTGGTCGAGACCGCGACGGCGGGCGCCTCGTCGAACGTCCAGGCGGTCGCCGCGGCGACCGAGGAACTCGCCGCCTCGATCCGCGAGATCGCCGGACAGACCCAGAGGGTCAACGCCGTCGTCGCCGAAGCGAGCCAGAGCGCCCAAGCGACCGACCGCGACGTCTCCTCGCTCGCCGACGCCGCCGAACGGATCGGTACGGTCGTCGGACTGATTCGCGACATCGCCGGTCAGACCAACCTCCTCGCCCTCAACGCGACCATCGAGGCCGCTCGCGCCGGCGAGGCCGGCCGAGGGTTCGCCGTCGTCGCCGCCGAGGTCAAGTCGCTCGCCCAGCAGACGGCGCAGGCGACGACCGAGATCGCCGATCAGGTCGCCGGCATCCAGACCTCGACCCGGAACGCGGTCGACGCCATTCGCGGCATCTCGCGCACGGTCGAGGACATCGCCGGCGTGACCGCGGTCATCGCCTCGGCGGTGGAGGAACAGGAGGCGGTCACCCGCGAGATCGCCGCCTCCGTCCAGGGCGTCTCCGACGGCACCGCCGTGGTGGTCGACAACATGCACGGGGTCAACGACGTCATCCGCGCGACCGCCGGTGAGGCCGGTCAGGTGAATGCCGCATCCGATGCGCTGTCGCTGACGACGGCTCGCCTGTCGCAGGAAGTCGCGAAGTTCCTGAACGACGTCGCGGCGTGAACTCGGCGCCCTGTCTGGCTCTATTCCGCTCACCTCGACCCATGTCGCCGCCAATCTCGCCCACATCGCGGCGTCGGTGACGCTCACCGCCCTGCTGTTGCGACGTCCCGGCCTCTTCCTTGCACTCGCCTGGGCCCATGCCGGCAGCAGTTTCCTGGTCTTCCTGTCGGCGCCCTACAACATGCCGGCCGACGAGATGCGCTTCCTCTGATTCTACGTGCTGGCCGGAGGCACCATCCTGCTGATCGGGGCGATCACGGGGTCATCCCGCGTGAGCCACGAGACCGATCCAGCCGGTCCAACCGACGTAGAGACCGACCGAGATGATCAGGACGCTCGAGAGATAGGGCGCCTTGCGCGCGATCTCGCCGAACCCGGCCCAACGTTTCGACGCCTGCCGGACGCTCAAGGCCGCGGCGGCGCCGACGGCGACGAGCGTGAGCGCGAGGCCGATCGAGAAACAGAGGACCAGCGCGAAGCCGAGCGTGAATTCCTTCAACTGGAGACAGATGAGCAGCACGGTGATCGAGGCCGGGCAAGGGATCAGACCGCCGGTCAGACCGAACACTACGATCTGCCACGTCGTGACCCGTCGATCGGCGAAGCGGCGGCGGATTTCGTTGGCATGCGCCAGTTCATGCGCATCCTGATAGGCGCTGCCACTGACCTCGAGGCCGCGCAGTTCCTCATGCAGGTGATCGTGACCTTCCCCTTCGACGAAGGCGAGGTCGTAGTCGTGGGTGTGGTCGCCGTGCCCGAGACTGACACGCGCCATGAACTCGTGCGGTTCGGCAATTTCATCGAGGGATTCGAGATAGGCCCCCTTGTCGACGAAGGTGAACGCCTGCCGGGCGCCATCCGGTCGCTCGGTGACGATCACGATCTCATCGGCCGCCCAACCGTGCCCACTTTCGGCGCGGATACGCCAACGCGGCGGCACGCCGACCTCGAACACCTCGACGGCGATCACACCGTGACCCGTATCGATCCGGCGGATCTCGTCCCCATGCGCGGAACCATGCCCATCGCCATGCTCATGCCCGTGGTCGTGCTCGCCCGCTGCGGCCGCCGCGTTGCGTTGGTCGCTCCACGTCCGCCAGAGCATCCACAGCGCCATGACGATGATGACGGCGGCGGAGGCGAGCTGGAAATAGGGCTCATAGGTCTCGGCTTCGACGCCCTGCCACAGATACATGCCACCGGCGGCGATGACCCAGACGACGAGCGTGTGGGAGATCGTCGCCGCGAGGCCGAGCAAGACCGCCTGCGTCACGGTTCCCCGAATGGCGACGATGAAGGCCGCCATCATCGTCTTGGAATGGCCGGGCTCCAACCCGTGCAGCGCCCCGAGCAGGATGGCGCTCGGAACGAACAGCCAAGCATTCGCCGACCCCTGTTGAATCAGCTCGTTGAAGGACAGCATCCGATCCTCACAGGTATTTGGTGATTTCTTTGAATTCGTCGATCGGCCGGCGTTGTTCGCTCGGCAGCGGCCCGACCACCTCCTCGAGGCAGTTGTCGAGATGATCCTGGATCAGGACTTTCTTGGCTTGGGCAATCGCCTTCTCGACCGCGTGGAGCTGTTGGGCGACGTCGAGACACGGCCGCCCGGCCTCGATCATCTCGACGATGCTCCTCAGATGTCCGTCGGCCCGCTTCAGGCGCTTGACGACATCGGGATGGGTCCGGTGAAGGTGGGGTCGCTCGCTCATGACTAATCCTATCCCCCTGGAGGGGATATGGTCAATTGCCTTGCCGCATGCGGATCGTCGACCTCCGTCGGGCTCTGCCGATGTCGCCTTCGCGGCCATCGGTAGAGCTTCGACCCTTTCGTGCTCAGAAGAGCAACTCGACAACGAGGCCAACGGCAGCGCAGGACGCGATGACGACCACCACGTTCTGCCGGAACCGGAACAACGCTACCGCCGCGCCGATAGCGATCGCCGCCGAGATCCAGTCGAAGCGACCGTCCCACCCTTGCGGCCACAGCACGTGCCAGCCGAAGAACAGGGCGAGGTTGAGGATCACCCCGACGACCGCCGCAGTGATCGCGGTCAACGGCGCGGTGAACGCGATCTTGCCGTGGGTGGTCTCTACCAGCGGCCCACCGGCGAAGATGAAGACGAAGGACGGCAGGAAGGTGAACCACGTCACCAGCACCGCCCCGGCCAGCGCCGCAGCGAGCTTCGCCTCCTGCCCGAACGGTGCCTCGGTCCAGCCGCCGACGAAGCCGACGAAGGTCACCACCATGATCAGCGGCCCCGGCGTCGTCTCGCCGAGGGCGAGGCCGTCGATCATCTGGCTCGGGGTGAGCCACCCGTAGTGGCCGACCGCGCCCTGGTTGACATAAGGAAGCACCGCGTAGGCGCCGCCGAAGGTGAGCAGCGCCGCCTTGGTGAAGAACCAGCCCATCTGAGTCAGCGTGTGGTCCCAGCCGAAGGCGGCGGTCAGGCTCACCATCGGCGCCAGCCACAGCATGAAGCCGCCGGCCACCACCACCACGAGCCGCCCCCACGAGAAGCGGGCATGCGGCGGTGTCGGCGTCGCGTCGTCGATCAGCGCCGCGCCCCAGCTCTTGCCCGCCGCGCCGTGGCCGCCGCCGGCGTGGAAGGCCTGCGGCAGTACCCGCGAGCCGACCCAGCCGACGACCGCCGCCAGCCCAACGATCACCGGAAACGGCACGTCGAGGAGGAAGATCGCGACGAAGGAGGCCGCCGCGATCCCCCACAGCACACGGTTCTTCAGGGCCCGCGTGCCGATGCGGTGGGTGGCTTGGAGGACGATGGCGGTGACTGCCGGCTTGATGCCGAAGAAGAGGCCCTCGGCCAACGGCACGTCGCCGAAGGCACAGTAGATCCAAGAAAGCGCGATCAGCACGAACAGCGACGGCAGGACGAAGAGCCCGCCGGCGATGATGCCGCCCCAGGTGCGATGCATCAGCCAGCCGATGTAGGTGGCGAGCTGCTGCGCCTCCGGTCCGGGCAGGACCATGCAGTAGTTGAGGGCGTGGAGATAGCGGCGCTCGGAGATCCAGCGCCGTTCCTCGACCAGTTCGCGGTGCATCAGGGCGATCTGGCCGGCGGGGCCGCCGAAACTCAGGCAGCCGATCTTCAGCCAGAGGGTGGCGGCCTCGGCGAGGCTCGGGGCCGCCGGGCGCTCGTTGCGATCGGCGGGGGAGGAGACGGCTTCGGTCATGGCACCCTCTTCACCTGCGTGCCCGATCGGCCGGCCAATCGTGAGTCTCCTCGACCGCATCGCGACACCAGCGATAGAGCGCGTCGTAGAGTGCCATGCTGGCGTCGAGTTGTTCGAGGTCGTGGCGGTCGGTGTCGGCGCCGCGGACGATCGTCGCCAGACGGGCGAGCGCCTCCGAGGCGAGGCCGAATTCCTCCAGCATCGTGTCGAAGGTGCAGCGCTCGTCGCGATGGCTCCAGAAGGCGCCGTCGATGTCGAAGGGCGCGGCGCCGAACACCTCGGCGACGGCCGGCACCTCCGCCGCATCGACGTAGAGGAAGACCGCACGGGGATCGACGAAGCGGCGGATCAGCCAGGGACAGGCGATGCGGTCGATCTTGGGGCGGGCGCGGGTGACCCACACAGTGCGGCCGTCGGCGTCGCGCGGCGGCAGCGCCGACCGGTCGACGAGGAGCGCCCCGGCGTCACGCCACGCCTCGAAGCCGCCTTCCAGCGTCTCGGCTCGGATGCCATCGGCGCGCAGCCGGGCGGCCGTGCCCTGTGCGAGTTTGCCGCCCTTCTGACAACTCACCACCACCTGTCGGCCGGCGCAGAGCTGCGCCCAGGTCGCGACCGCCTGCGGGTCCCGGTGGTCGGCGGCTGGCAGCGATCGCGGGTCGCTGGCGACGTCGTCGTCCAGGCGCACGTCGACGATCGACGGCGCGGCGGGGGTGCCGACGAGCCGGGCGAGTCGGGCGACGGAAATCTCGGTGTTGGAAGGCATGCGCGTCCATCCCTCTTGCAAGGCCGGTGGACGCGAACTTTGGGCCGAGGCCTCACGGGGTAGTCGCGCGAGACCCCTGCATCGACCGGATAGCCGGTTTCCCCGCCGATCGCAATCGGCGGCTCATGTGTCACGTCGTAGTCGTTCGGGTGAGGGGCAGCGTCACCGTCGCGCGCAGGCCCGGTGCGCCGGGGCGCGGGCCGAGCATCACGTCGCCGCCATGTGCACGCAAAATCGCGCGTGCGATCGGAAGCCCGAGACCGATACCGCCAGTTTCTCGGGACCGCGAGGTCTCGAGCCTGGTGAACGGGTCGAAGACCCGCTCGAGATCACCCGAGGGGATGCCCGGACCATCGTCGTCGACCCGAATGGTCAACGTCTCGGATCCCCGCTCGACGCTCACGCGCGCACCGCCGCCGTAGCGTTGGGCGTTCTCTAGGATGTTGCGCAGGGCCCTGCGCAAGGGCGTGCGCCGAACCGAGACGAGGAATGGACCCGCAGGCCTCCAGACGATCGGCGGTCCGGCCACCGAGAGTTCTTCGGCCAGATCGGCGAGAACGTCGGCGAGGTCGACCACTTCGGCGGGCTGGTCGGCCGAAACCCCGCGGGCGAAGGCCAACGTCGCCTCGACCATGTCGCGCATCTCGTCGAGCGAGGCGATCATCCGTTCGCGCGTCTCGTCGTCGTCGACCATCTCGGCTCGCACCCTGAGCGCGGTGATCGGCGAGCGCAGATCATGGCCGAGGGCGGCGAGCATCCGGGTTCGGTCCGAGATCATCGCAACGAGGCGCGTGTGCATGCGCTCGAGCGCTTCGGAGAGGGCGCGAACCTCCCGCGGCCCACTGCTCGGCAGGTTCGGATGTGGTCCGTCCAGGCCGAAGTCGTCGGCGGCCACAGCCAACCGGCGAAGCGGTCCGGTGATCCGATGCAACCCCGCCCAGATCGCGGTCAGGATGAGCACGAGCGAGAGTGCCGCCGCACCCAACATGGCGGGAGGCGCCTGAATCCCGGGACGGTCATAAGTGAAGACGGCATCGAGCCAACGTCCGGACTTCAGAGGGGTCGAGAGCCGCAGCTCGACGGGCGCGACGCCGGCGGCGCGCATCCGCGCATTGAGCCAGGACAGCGGAGCCGGAGGATCGACCCTTCGTCCGTCGTGGGGAGAGATCGGCACTTCTTCCGCCCGCAACTCGCGACCGCCATCGACGGATCGCGGCAGACTTTCCGCGAAGGCCGAGGAGGACGAACCATCCGCCGCGACCGACGGTCTCTCGGCGATGGCGAAGCGGGCCGCGCCCGAATTCGTGGCGGCGAGAATGACATCGTGGTCCACGTCTGAGGCACCCTCGACGACGCGCGCCACGGCCACCGTCCGCTCGATCGCTTCACCATATCGGGCGGCGCGGATGGCCGCGCCGCGTTCGTCGGCGAAGAACCAGAAGCTGATTGCCGTCGCGGCGAGAAAGGCGCCGACGATCAGCGACAGCAACTGCCCGACGAGACTGTCCGGCAAGACGCGCGTCATGTCACCTCTCGTACGTCGGCAGCGAGACTGTAGCCGCCCGACCGAATGGTCGCGATGATCTGGGGATGGGCCGGATCGACTTCCAGCTTGCGACGAAGGCGACTGACCTGGTTGTCGATGGTCCGGTCGAAGACGTCCGCCGCCCGTCCGCTGGTGATGTCGAGCAACTGGTCGCGAGAGAGCACGAAGCGAGGACGCTCGAGAAACGCCGTCAGGAGTTTGAACTCGGCCGTGGTCAGAGCCACCTCGCTCTCGTCGGCCTCGCGGATCAGCGTCCGCGTATCGGTGTCGAGCAGCCAGCCGGCGAATGAGAGCTTCCTCCCACCCAGTTGCCCCGCCAAGAGATGGGGACGCTCGGCGCGGCGCAGGATTGCCTTCACCCGCGCCAGGAGCTCGCGCGGGCTGAATGGCTTGACGAGATAATCGTCGGCGCCGACCTCGAGGCCGACGATCCGGTCCGTCTCCTCGCCGAGCGCGCTCAGCATCAGGATCGGCGGACCTCCCGAGGCCGACAAGCGCCGGGCGGCGGAGAGACCGTCCTCGCCCGGCATCATCACGTCGAGGACGACGAGATCGAACTGCCCCACCTTCAATCGAGAGTCCATCTCCGCCGCATCCTTGGCCGAGGTGGCGCGCAGACCGTTCTTCTCGAGGTAACGCGTCACCGCATCGCGAATTTCACGATGGTCGTCGACGACGAGAATGTGGGGGACACGAGGTTGCTCCGACATGGGCCCACGATAACGCGGGTCGCGGGCGACGGGGAGAGGTCGGCGGTCGCGGCCCGTCGCAATCGGGTGCTCTGCGACAGACCGATACAAATCCCCGGCCTCCCGGCAACCTTCTGCGACATGGCCCGCCGATGATCGCCTCATCGAAACACCGACCCGAAGAGGTGACGAGATGAAACGCAAGACATTCCTGATCGCGAGCGCCGTCGCCGCGACCCTGACCATCGGCGCCTTCGCCCTCCCGGCCATCGCCGGCGGCGGACCGGGCTCCTGGGGACTCGGCGGCTGGATGGACGGCCGTTGCGGTCCCGGCATGATGATGCCGCGTGGCGGCCCGGGGCCAATCGGCATGCGGTCGATGATGGACAACCCCGTCTTCCGGTCCTTCGATGCCGACGGCAACGGAACAGTGACCGCCGCCGAGGCCAAAGCGGGCGTCACCGCTCTCCAGAAGAAGTTCGACGCCGACGGCGACGGCCAATTGTCCAAGCCGGAATTCGCGGCGCTCTTCGCCGAGGTCACCCGCAGCTTCGCCGATCGCCCCTTCGCGATGCTCGATGCCGACGGCGACGGCAAGATCAACGCCGAGGAGATAGCCTTCCCGGCGCAGATGATGGCGCGCATGCAGATGCGCTTCAGCCCCGCACCGGCGCCGAGCGACACCGGCAAGTGATCCCGTCGAAGGCCGGCGCCCAGTGGCGCCGGCCGTTCCCAGACCGAGCGAGGACGATCTCATGAGCGAAACGAAGGGCTATTCCGCCACACAGATCCTGCTGCATTGGGCCGTGGTCGTGCTGGTCGCCGCCCAATATATCTTCAAGTCCGCCATCTCATCCGCCTGGGACGCGATCCGCGAGGGACGCGCCTACGACTTCGACCCGCTGATCCTCGCCCATGTGGTCGGCGGCGGATTGATCCTGACTTTTGTCGTCTGGCGTCTCGTCCTGAGGCTGCGGCGCGGTGTTCCGGCGACGCCGGCGAACGAACCCGCGGTGCTCGCCACTCTGGCGCACGTCGCGCATTGGGCGTTCTACGCCGTGTTGGCGGCGCTCTCGGTGACCGGCGTGCTCGCCTGGTTCGGCGGTGTGGCGGCTGCCGCGCAGGCCCACAACCTGCTCAAGGTCGTTCTTCTCGCGTTGATCGCGGCTCACGTTCTCGCGGTGCCGTTCCATGCCGTGGTCCTGAAGAACGACGTGATGCGTCGGATGATCCGTCCCGAAGCGTGAGGGACGCGGGCGGCCGAGCGAAGGCTTCGACCGCCCCATCCCGATCGCCCTCCGTCCCGAGGTGCGCCATGAATCGAAGCGTCCGAACGATCCTGGTCCTCGCTCTCGTCGTTGCCGTGGGTGTCGGCCTGCGCGTCTTCCTCGCCTCCCGTCCGGTCGAGGTCGAGGTGGCGCGGTCCGAGAGCGACGTCGCCGTCCGCGTCTTCGGCCTCGGCACCCAGGAGGCGCGGATCTCGACCCGCCTCGGCTTCGAGACCCAGGCGGCGCTGGTCGAGGTCGGGGCCGATCACGGCGACCGGGTGAAGGCCGGCGACCTCCTCGCCCGGCTCGACGAGGGCGAGGCCCGCGCCCGGCTCGACAAGTCGCAGGCCGGCGTCGCGGCGGCCGAAGCGGCGCTCGCCAAGTCGGAATCGCTCGCCGCCCGCGCCCGGGTCGTCGCCCAGCAGAAGCGGCGGGTCGACGAGCGCCGCCGCTCGCTGGTCGAGCGCCAGACCGTCTCGATCGAAGCCGCCGAACAGGCCGAGCTCGACGCCCGCGTCGCCGAGGCCGATGCCGCGGTCGCCGAGCGCGACGTCGAGGCCGCTCGGGTGGCGCTCACCGCGGCGCGCGCCCAGGCCGCGCTCGACGGCGTCCTCTACGAACGTCACCGGCTGCGCGCCCCCTTCGACGGCGTGGTGATCGCCCGCCATCGCGAGCTCGGCGCGGTGATGAACCCCGGCGAGGCGCTCATCACCCTGGTCGATCCGACCTCGGTGTGGATCCAGGCCTTCGTCGACGAGGCCCGCGCCGGCGCTCTCGCCGTCGATCAGCCCGCCGAGGTGCGCCTGCGCTCGCGGCCGGATCGCGCCTTCGCCGGCCGGGTCGCCCGCATCGGGCTGGAGAACGACCGGGTCGGCGAGGAGCGACGCATCTTCGTCGCCTGCGGCGACTGCCCGGCGGCGTTCCATCTCGGCGAACAGGCGGAGGTGGTGGTGACCACCGGCCGTCTGGCGAAGGCCCTGCTGGTGCCGGAGACGGTGTTGCGCATGATCGGGCCGGCCGAGGCGATCGGCTGGATCGTCGCCGACGGCCGACTGAGGGAGACCCGCCTGCGGCTCGGCGCGCGCCTGCTCGACGGCCGCATCGAGGTGGTCGGCGGGCTTCCCGAGGGCGCCCACGTCGTCGTCTCGAAGGACACCGGCGGCTTTCGCGACGGTCGCGCCGCCCGCGTCGCCGACCTGGAGGCGAAGCCGTGAACCTGGCGCTGCGCGACATCCGTCACCACCTCGGCCGCTTCCTGATGACCGCCCTCGGCCTCGGCCTGCTGCTCGGCGTGGTGCTGTCGATGATCGGCATCTACCGCGGCCTGGTCGCCGACGCGCTGGCGCTGGTGCGGACGCCGGCCGCCGAGGTCTGGGTGGTGGAGACCGGCACCCGCGGGCCCTTCGCGGAGGGCTCGCGCATTCCCGGCGACACGCGGGAATCGATCGCCCGCCTCACCGGCGTCACCGAGACCGGCTCGATGACCTTCCAGTCGCTGGAGGCGAGCCATCGCGAGCGCAAGCTGCGTCTGCAGGTCGTCGGCTGGGAGCCCGGCCGGCTCGGCGGTCCGCCGGCGATCGCCGAGGGACGCGGCCTCGCCCGCAGCCGCTTCGAGATCGTCGCCGACATCAAGACCGGCCTCGCCCTCGGCGAGCGCATCGACCTCGGCGGCGACACCTTCACCGTGGTCGGCACCACCCGCGGCGCCGTCTCCTCCGGCGGCGATCCGGTGGTGTGGATGGCGCTGCGCGACAGTCAGGTGCTGCAGTTCCGCCTGTCGCCCGCCCCGGCGCGACGCGAGGCGGCGCGCGGGCCGGTGGCGGCCGGCGCCCCCGACACGATCAACGCCGTGGTGGCGCGCGTCGCGCCCGGCGCCTCGGTCGAGGCGGTGGTCGAGGCGGCGAGGCGCTGGAAGCATCTCGCGGCGATGAGCCAGGACGAGCAGGAGACCATCCTCACCCGCTCGGTGGTGGAGAAGGCGCGTCAGCAGATCGGCCTCTTCACCACGGTGTTGTTGGTGGTCTCCACCGTGATCATCGCCCTGATCATCTACACCATGACCATGGACAAGATCCGCGAGATCGCCACGCTGAAGCTGATCGGCGCGCCCGACGGCCGCATCGTCGGGCTGATCGTGCAGCAGGCGCTGGCGCTGGGGCTGATCGGCTTCACCGTCGGCGCGAGCCTGATCACCTCGGTCAAGGACCTCTTCCCGCGCCGCGTCGTCATGCTGCCGGAGGACGCCGCCTCGCTGGGGCTGGTGGTGGTGATCGTCTGCCTGGTGGCGAGCGGTCTCGGCGTCCGGCTGGCGCTGCGCGTCGATCCGGCGACGGCGCTGGGAGGCTGAGATGAACGCAGACGCCCCCCGCCCGCTGGTCGAATGCCGCGGCCTCGCCAAGCACTACGGCGAGGGCGAAGCCCGCGTCGACGCCCTCAAGGCGGTCGATCTCGATCTGTGGCCCGGCGAGGTGGTCGGCCTGCTCGGCCCCTCGGGTTCGGGCAAGACGACGCTGCTCAATCTGATCGGCTGCATCGTCGAGCCCTCGGCCGGCACGCTCCACCTCGACGGCGAAACGGTGTGGCAGGGCAAGTGGCTGAGGCCGGATCTGAGGCGCCTGCGGCTCGAGAAGATCGGCTTCATCTTCCAGTTCCACAACCTCTTGCCGTTCCTCGACGTGAGCGAGAACGTCGCCCTCGTCCTCGACATGGCCGGCCGGCCGAAGGCGGAGGCCCTCACCCGGGCCCGCGAACTCCTCGACTATCTCGAGGTCGGTCATCGCCGGACGGCCAAGCCCTCCTCGCTCTCCGGCGGCGAGGCGCAGCGCGTCGCCATCGCCCGGGCGCTGGCCAACCGGCCGCGCATCATCCTCGCCGACGAACCGACCGCGGCGCTCGACGGCGAGCGCGCCGGCATCGTCATGGACCTCCTACGCAAGGTGGCGGTGGAACAGTCGGCGACGGTGGTGGTGGTCACCCACGACGAGAAGATCTGGGACCGCTTCGACCGCATCTTCGCGCTCCGTGACGGCCGGATCGTCACGCAGGATACACCGCGGCGACGGCCTTGAAGGTCATGCCGTCGTCTCGCCACGCCGTCGGCGACACCGTTTGCGGCCTCACGGCAGGAGAGCTTGTCGGCGGTCGGGAAATCGGGCACGACCATTGTTCGGTGGCGCAGGGCCGCCGCGAGCGGGAGAGGCGATGGAGACCCTCGGTCACGATATTCTCCTGGTCGACGACGACGGCGAGATCCGACGGCTCGTCGCCAAGCTCCTGCGCGAAGAAGGCCATCGAGTGACGACGGCGGGAAGCGCGGCCGAAATGCGCGAGGCGCTCGCTCACCGCAAGCCCGATCTCGTCTTGCTCGACGTCATGCTGCCGGGCACCGACGGGCTCACGCTCTGCCGCGAACTGCGCGCCTCCTCGTCGCTGCCGATCATCATGCTCACCGCCAAGGGTGACGACGTCGATCGGATCGTCGGGCTCGAGATGGGCGCCGACGACTATCTCGCCAAGCCGTTCCATCCGCGCGAACTCCTCGCCCGCATCCGCGCCGTGTTGCGGCGGGCGCGGCCGAGCGACGGCGGGGGAGCGAAGACCGGACGGGAGATCCGGTTCGCCGGCTGGCGGCTCGACACGGCGCGGCGCGAGCTCACCGACCCGCGCGGCGTCGTCATCGATCTGTCGACCGGCGAATACGACCTGCTCCTCACCTTCCTGGAGACGCCGCAGCGGGTGCTGAGCCGCGAGCTGTTGCTCGACGCCACCCGCAACCGCGACGCCGAGCCGTTCGATCGGGCGATCGACGTGCAGGTGAGCCGGCTCCGGCGCAAGCTCGAGACCGCCGGCGAGATGATCAAGACGGTGCGCGGCGCCGGCTACCTCTTCCTGCCCGACGTCGATCGCTCGTGAGGAGAAAGGCCATGCGCGCCTTCGGCTCCAGCCTCGCCGCCCGCACCATGCTGGTGCTGCTGCTCGGCATCGGCGCGGTGCATCTCCTGAGTCTCTGGACCTATCGCCACGCCCTCGACCGCGAGGCGGCAACGGCGGACGTCACCCGGCTCGCCGATCGGCTGCTCACCATCCGCCGCGCGGTGATGCGGGTGGTGCCGGCGGAGCGCGAGGCGGTGGCGCACGATCTCTCCGGCGGGGCGATCGACGCCCATTGGAGCCGCAGCGAGCATGCGGTCGCCGGCGGTCCGGGCAGCTCCGAACTCGGCGGCCTCGCCGAACGGCTGGCGGCGCTCGGCGACGATCTGGCGCCCGGCGACGTGGTGATCGGCGCCAACCGCGATCACCACGACGACCCGCATCTCGCCGTCGTCTCGCTCGCCTTGCCCGATCGCACCTGGATCAACTTCTCGCTGGTCGAACAGACGGCGCGTTCCGAGAACGGTCACGGCACGCTCTTGTCGACCTCGCTGATGGCGCTCGGGGCGATGGTGCTGTCGATCCTCATGGTGCGCTGGCTGACGCGGCCGCTGCTCGGCTTCGTCGACGCGGCCCGCCGCATCTATCGCGGCGGCGAGACGGTCATGGTGCCCGAGGACGGGCCGACCGAGATCCGCACCCTCGCCGTCGCCTTCAACGAGATGCAGCGCCGGATCAAACGGATGATCGACGACCGCACCCATGCGCTCGCCGCCGTCAGCCACGACCTGCGCACCCCGATCACCCGCCTCCGGCTGCGCCTCGGCGAGGTCGAGAGCGCCTCGACCCGTACCGCCATCTCCGGCGATCTCGACGAGATGGAGCGGATGATCGACCAGACGCTCGCCTATCTCGCCGGCGACCGCGACGACGAGCCGGTGAAGCCGGTCGACGTCGCGGCGATCCTCGCCACGCTCGCCGACGACCAGATCGACGCCGGCCGCCAGGTGACGCTCGACGGCGCCCGCAGCGCGGTGATCGAGGGCCGGCGGCTGGGGCTGAAGCGCGCCTTCGCCAACCTCCTCGACAACGCGGTGAAATACGGCGACCGGGCCGAGGTCCACGTCACCGCCGAGACGGACGGCGTCACCGTCGCCATCGCCGACCATGGGCCGGGCATACCCCAGGCCGATCGCGCCCGGGTGCTCGATCCGTTCGTCCGGCTGGAGGCGTCGCGCAACCGCGACACCGGCGGCTGGGGCCTCGGCCTCGCCATCGCCCGCCGCGTCGTCGAAAGCCACGGCGGCACGCTCGAGCTCGCCGACAACACGCCGACCGGTCTCCTCGTCCGGGTGCGGCTGCCGATCACCCGGACCGGGATCCGGTCGAGCTGAAACAAATTGTTACAGAACTGAAATCCTGCGACGGGCGACGTCGGGCAGGGTCACGGTCGGAACAGTCCGCCACCGGATCCGCCATGCACCGCAGCCTCGCCCTCGCCTCTCTCGTCCTCGCCCTCGTCACCACCTCGGCGGCCCGCGGCCACGACGGCCACGACCACGGCGCCCCGCCGCCGCCGGTCTCGGCCACGGTGGCGCCGCGCGCCGACGCGTCTTCCGCCGACCTCGAGATGGTGGTGGTGGCGCGCGGCGGGGCGCTGGAGATCCTGATCGACCGCTTCCGCGACAACCAGCCGGTGACCGACGCGGTCGTCGAGGTCGACGGGCCGGCGGGCGTGGTGAAGGCGACGGCCGAGGGCGGCGTCTTCCGCGTCCCCGCCCCTTGGGCCGAGCCGGGCCGCAGCGTCGATCTCGCGGTGACCGTGCAGGCCGGCGACGTCGTCGACGTCCTGACCGCGACGTTGAGCCTACCGCCGGCGGAGCCGAAGCCGGTCGCCGGATCGGTCGTCACGCCGGCTGAGGCGAGCGAGACCGGCGCGACGATGCTGCCCGACGGGTTCGGCGGTTGGGGGTTGGCGCTCGCGGGTTTCGCCGCCGGTCTCGTGGTCGCCGCGTCGTTCCGGCGCAGGGCCGTCGTCGCCACGGCATTGGCGGGCGTTTTCCTCCTCGGTCTCGCGCCGGGCGCGCCGACGCAGGCCGCCGAGACGCCGCGCGATCTGGCGCAGCGGTTTCCGGACGGTTCGCTCTTCGTGCCCAAATCGAGCCAGCGGATCCTCGGCCTGCGCACCCTCTTCACCGAGATCGCCGATCATCCGACGACGGTGGAGCTGCCCGGCCGGGTCATTCCCGATCCCGACGGATCGGGCGTCGTGCAGCCGTCGCTCGCCGGTCGGCTCAAGCCGCCACCGGGCGGGTTCCCGCGGCTCGGCGCGGCGGTCGCGGCCGGCGACGTCCTCGCCTTCGTCGAGCCGGCGGTGGCGGCGGCCGACGTCACCACCCAGCACCAGCAGGCCCGTGAGCTCGACCAGCAGATCGCCCTGATGGAACGGCGGCTCGAACGCTATCGCCAGATCACGAACTCGATCACCCGCGCCCAGATCGAGGACGCCGAGGTCGAGCTGACCGGCTTGAAGGCCCGCCGCGCCAACCTCGAACGACGCGAACGCGCCTCGGAGGCGCTGGTCGCGCCGGTCTCGGGCGTGGTCGCGGCCGTCGCCGCCATCGCCGGTCAGATCGCCGAGCCGAACACGATCGTCTTCCGCATCGTCGATCCGCGCCGCTTCTGGGTCGAGGCGCTGGCCTACGAGGCCCATGCCTTCGCGCCCCGTGCCGACGGCCGGCCGGCGGGCGGCGAGAGCTTCCCGCTCGCCTTCGTCGGCAGCGGCCTCTCCGATCGGGCCCAGGCGGTGCCGGTGCATTTCTCGGTCTCCGGCGAGGCCAAGGGCCTGCGCGCCGGACAACTGCTCACCGTGGCGGCGACGCTCGCCGAGACGCGCGGCGGCATCGCGGTGCCGCGCGCCGCCGTGTTGCGCGGCGCGAACGGCCGGTCGCTGGTGTGGGAACACACCAACCCGGAGCGCTTCGTGCCGCGCGAAGTCCGGGTCGAGCCGCTCGACGGCGAGCGGGTGCTGATCATCGCCGGCGTCGATGCGGGGCGACGGATCGTCACCGGCGGCGCCGAACTGCTCAATCAGATCCGGTGAGGCGGCGGCATGTTCCAGTTCCTCGTCTCGCAGTCGCTGAAGAATCGGATCTTCGTCGTCGCGATCGCCGCGGCGCTGGTCGTGTGGGGCGCACTCACCGCCACCCGGCTGCCGGTCGACGTCTTCCCCGATCTCAACCGGCCGACGGTCACCATCATGACCGAAGCGGAGGGGCTGGCGCCGCCCGAGGTCGAGCAGCTCGTCACCTGGCCGATCGAGACGCAGATGAACGGCCTGCCCGGCGTCTCGCGCGTCCGCTCGGTGTCGGGGGTGGGCCTCTCGATCGTCTACGTCGAGTTCGACTGGTCGACCGAGATCTTCCGCAACCGCCAACAGGTCGCCGAGAAGCTGACGCTGGTGCAGGCGCAGTTGCCGAGCGGCGTGGTGCCGCAGATGGGTCCGGTCGCCTCGATCATGGGTCAGATCGTGCTGATCGCCGTCACCGGTAGCGACGCGGTCTCGCCGATGGAGCTGCGTGAGACCGCCGACTTCGTCCTCCGGCCGCGCCTCCTCACCATCCCCGGCGTCGCCCAGGTCATCCCGATCGGCGGCGAGGTCCGCCAGTTCCGCGTCGCGCCGGACCCGGCGGCGATGCGGGCGCTCGGCGTCAACCTCGAGCAGATCGAGAAGGCGGTCGCCCGCTTCGGCACCAACGCCGGCGGCGGCTTCACCGACCAGTACAGCCGCGAATTCCTGATCCGCGCCATCGGACGCACCAAGAGCCTCGCCAATCTCGGCGGCCTCGTCGTCGCCACGGTCGACGGCCGGCCAGTGACGCTCGAACAGGTCGCGACCGTCGATCACGCCGCCAAGCTGAAGCGCGGCGAGGCCGGGTTCATGGGGCGGTCGGCGGTGATCGTCTCGGTGGAGAAGCAGCCGGGCGTCGACACGGTGCGGCTGACCCGCGACATCGAGGCGGCGCTCGCCGATCTCGCGCCGTCCCTGCCGGCGGGGATCACGGCGAAGGACCTCCTGTTCCGGCAGGCGAACTTCATCGAGGCGTCGATCGGCAACGTCGAGAAGGTGCTGCTGGAGGCGGTCGTCGTCGTCGCCTTCGTCCTCTTCGCCTTCCTGCTCAACGTGCGGACCACCGCGATCTCGCTCACCGCCGTTCCGGTGTCGATCCTGGTGACGGCGATCGTCTTCCACCTCGCCGGGCTCACCATCAACACCATGACGCTGGGCGGCCTCGCCATCGCCGTCGGTGAGCTGGTCGACGACGCGGTGGTCGACGTCGAGAACATCTTCCGTCGCCTGCGCGAGAACCGCGAGGCGGGCAATCCGCGCTCGATCTTCGACGTGGTGGTCGACGCCAGCCGCGAGGTGCGCTCCGGCATCGTCTACGCCACCATGATCATCGTGCTGGTCTTCGTGCCGCTCTTCGCCCTCGACGGCATCGAGGGGCGGCTCTTCGCGCCGCTCGGACAGGCCTATGTGGTGTCGATCGCCGCGAGCCTCCTGGTCTCGATCACGCTGACGCCGGTGATGGCCTATTGGCTGTTGCCGGGAATGAAGCGGCTCGACCACGCCGACGGCGCGTTGGTGCGCGTGCTCAAACGGGCGAATGCCCGGGCGCTCGCCTTCGTCTTCGCACGTCCCGCGCTGCCGCTCGCCGGCGCCGGGCTCGGCGTCGTCCTCGCCGTCATCGCCGCGACGCAGCTGCCGCGCACCTTCCTGCCGCCCTTCAACGAGGGCACGCTGACCATCAACCTCCTCTTCGATCCCGGCATCTCGCTCGCCGAGAGCCACCGCGTCGGCCTCGTCGCCGAGCGGCTGATCATGGAGGTGCCGGAGGTGAAGCTGGTCGGCCGGCGCACCGGCCGGGCCGAGCTCGACGAACACGCCGAGGGGGTCCACTCCTCGGAGGTCGAGGTCGATCTCCATGCCGGCGGCCGCTCGAAGGACGCGATCACCGCCGACATCCGCGCCCGCCTCGCGGTGCTGCCCGTCGCCACCAACGTCGGCCAGCCGATCTCGCACCGCCTCGACCACATGCTCTCCGGCGTGCGCGCCCAGATCGCGCTGAAGATCTTCGGCGAGGATCTCGACACGATGCGCGCCGTCGCCGCCGAGTTCCGCGACAAGCTCGCCACCGTCCCCGGCATCGTCGATCTGCAGGTCGAGAAGCAGGTGCGCATCCCGCAGCTCGAGGTGATCGTCGACTACCGCCGCGCCGCCCTGCACGGGCTGCAGCCGGCGGCGGTCACCGACCAGCTGGAGCGCCTCTCCAACGGCCGCCTCGTCAGCCGCGTCGTCGACGGCAATCGCCGCTTCGACGTGGTGGTGCGGCTCGAGGACAACCGGCGCATGACGCAGGCGCTCGGTGACATGCTGATCGAGACCCCCGAGGGCTGGATCCCGCTGCGCCAGATCGCCGACGTGGTCGAGACCGACGGTCCCAACCAGATCCTGCGCGAGAACGGCCATCGCCGCGTCGTCGTCTTCGCCAACACCTCGGGCGAGGCGAACATGGGCGAGGTGATCGGCCGCATCCGCGCCATCGTCGCGGCGACGCGGCTGCCGGAGGGGATCTCCACCGGGCTCGACGGCACCTTCCGGGCGCAGGAGGAGAGCATGCGCAAGATCGGCCTCCTGTCGATCGTGTCGCTGGTGCTGGTCGTCGCCATCCTGTGGAGCCGCTATCGCTCGGCGGTCTTCGTCGGCGTGATCATGGCGAGCGTGCCGCTCGCCCTCATCGGCTCGGTGGCGGCGCTGTGGATCGCCGGGCAACCGCTGTCGGTCGCCTCGATGATCGGCTTCGTGACGCTCACCGGCATCGCCACCCGCAACGGCATCCTCAAGATCAGCCACATCCTCAATCTGGCGATCCACGAGGGCCTGCCCTTCGGGCCGGAGCTGGTGGTCCGTGGCTCGCTGGAGCGCCTGACGCCGGTCTTGATGACCGCCCTCTCGGCCGGCGTGGCGCTGCTGCCGTTGATGATCGACGCCCATGCGCCGGGCAAGGAGATCCTCCACCCCGTCGCCGTCACCATCTTCGGCGGCCTCGTCACCGCCACCGCGCTCGACACGCTGGTGACGCCGGTGCTCGTCCTCTTGTTCGGTCGCCGCTCGCTGGAGCGCGCCGTCGCCGAGGCGCAGGCGGCCAGCACGACCGCATCGACCACCCCGTCCGCCCGTCCGCTCGAGGCCTACTGACCCCATGACCGAGGCATCCATGATCCGCCCTTCCACGTTCTTCGCCGCTCTCGCCCTCGCCGCGCTGGTCTCCGCCGCCCCGGCCGCCGCGCATCAGCCGCGGCTCGGTCCCCACGGCGGCGCGCTGGTCGACGCGGGAAGCCACCACCACGCCGAGCTGGTCGCCGACGGCAGCGCCACGGTCGTCGTCCATCTCTCCGACATGGCGGACGCGGCGGTGCCCTCGACCGGCTTCAAGGCGGAGGCGATCCTCGTCGTCGACGGCAAGCCGGTGCGCTTCGCGCTCGAGCCGGCCGAGCCGTCGCGCCTCGTCGGCACCGCGCCGGTGCCGGTGCCGAAGGGCGTCAAGGGCGCCGTCCGCCTCACGGGGCCGGACGGCGCCACAGCCCAGGCGAAGTTCTGATCCGTCGATCCCTGGACCGGCGCGACCCGAGCGCCGTCCGCAAGCGAAAGGCTCCAGCCATGATCGAAAGACGCCGTTTTCTCTCCCTCGTCGGCGGCCTCGCCGTCGCCGCCACCCCGCTCGCCGCGATCGGCCCGGCGTGGGCTCGACCGTCGATGAAGGTCCATCACGATCCGAGCTGCGGCTGTTGCGAGGCCTGGGTCGCCCATGTGCGGAAGGCCGGCTACGAGGCCCGGATCGAGGTCACCGACGACATCGACGCGGTGAAGCGCCGCCTCGGCGTGCCGGCGTCGCTCGCCTCCTGCCACACCGCCGAGATCGACGGCTTTCTCGTCGAGGGCCACGTGCCCGCCGAGATCGTCGCCCGTCTCCTCGCCGAGCGGCCGGCGATCCGCGGTCTCGCGGTTCCGGGCATGCCGATCGGCTCGCCCGGCATGGAGACCCCCGGCATGGCGCCCGAGCCGTTCCGGGTGATCGCCTTCGCGCGCGACGGCCGGACGTCCGTCTTCGCCGACTTCCCGCGCGGCTGGGGCGGCTGACCTCGTCCGCCCGCCCGCCCCCGCCCCTCCTCTCCCCCGCCTCCTCGGAGTTCCCGCCATGACCCTCGCCCCGTCGCCCCTCTCGCTCGATCGCCGCCGCCTGCTCGTCGGGTCGTCGGCGCTGCTCCTCGGCGGGCTCACGGGGATCGAGCGCGCCCGGGCCGCCGCGCCGCTCCTCACCGTCGGGTCGCGCACCCTCGAGGTGAAGGGCAAGGCGGCGAAGGTCTTCGGGATCACCGGACCGAACGGACAGGCGGGGCTGGTGGCCCGCGAAGGCGAGCGCTTCGCCGGCGAGGTGGTCAACACCACCGACGGGCCGCTGATCATGCACTGGCACGGCCAGGTCTTCGCCCCCTTCGACCAGGACCGCTCGCGTCCCGGCGGCGGCGAGAGCCCGGTCGGTGGCCGTGACGTCCACGACTTCCTCCTCACCCCCGGCACCCACTGGATGCATTCGCACCAGATGACCGAGCAGCGCCTGCTCGCCGCGCCGATGGTGACGATCGAGAAGGACGCCGGCGACGTGCAGAACGTGATCGTCATGCTGCACGACTTCGCCTTCCGCGCGCCCGAGGAGATCCTCGCCGAGCTCGGCGGCGGCAATGCTCATGGCGGACATGGCGGCCACGGTGCGGCGCCTGCCCCCGCGCCGACACCGAGCGGCGACCACGCCGACCACGGCGCAGCCGCGCCCACGGCCGGCCCGATGGCCGGCATGCCGATGGGGCCGATGGCTGGCCACGCCATGCACGGGGCCGGCCCGATGCCGGGCATGGGCCCGGGCGCGATGATGGGCATGATGGGGGCCGCCCCGCATGCCAACGACGTCCGCTACGACGCCCATCTCGCCAACGACCGCACCCTCGACGACCCGCAGGTGGTGCGGGTCGAGCGCGGCGGCCGGGTGCGGCTCAGGATCGTCAACGGCGCCACGGCGACGGCCTATTTCGTCGACACCGGTGGCCTCGCCGCCGAATGCGTCGCCGTCGACGGATCCCCCTGTCGCCCGTTCGCCGGCACCCGCTTCCCGCTCGCCCAAGGACAGCGCCTCGATCTCGTGGTCACCGTGCCGCGCGACGGCGGCGCCTTCCCGATCCTGGCGCAGGTCGAGGCCGACCGGGCACTGACCGGCATCGTGCTGGCGACGGCGGGCGCGAAGGTGAAGCGTCTCGGCGAGACGGCCGAGACCGCCGCCGCGCACACCGATCTGTCGCTCGACCGGCGTCTCGCCGCGACCCGGCCGCTCGCGGCGCGCCCGGCCGATCGCACCTTCCACCTGATGCTCGGCGAGGCGCCCGGCTATCGCTGGACGCTCAACGGCGCCATCCACGGCGAGCACACGCCGCTCGAGGCGAGGGTCGGCGAGCGCATCGAGATCATGTTCATGAACCCGACCTCGATGATGCATCCGATGCATCTGCACGGGCATCATTTCCAGGTGGTCGGCAGCCGTGGCGGCCGCTTCGCCGGGCCGATGCGCGACACGGTGATCGTGCCACCGCACACGCCGGTGGTGGTCGCCGTCGACCTCGACAAGCCGGGCGACTGGTTCCTCCATTGCCACCACCTCTACCACATGGCCACCGGCATGATGACCGAGCTGCGGGTGCGGTGACCGAGAACCGCCGGCGCGAGGACGACAGCGAACGGCGACCATGCTAAGCAGGCGCCGATGGCCGAGGTCGTTGCGAACCGGTCGAACGAGAAACTCGAAATGGCGGTGACGCCCGAACGCGAGGATGGAACGCCCCATCCGCCGGTCCGCCGCCACATCCTGGCACGGCTCGCCGGGCTGATCGCCTTCGTCGTGGTCGCCTTCGTCGCGACCGCGTGGATCATCGAGCGCAGGACACGCGACGAGGATTTCTCGGCCGCCGTCCGTTCGGTCGAGACCCTGCTCGCCCAGAAGATCGACACGGCCACGGGACTGATGCGGGCGACCGTCGCCGCGCTCGGCACCTCGGACGAGATCACCCACGCCTTCCTGGCGCGGGATCGCGCGGCATTGCGGAGCCTGGCCGGCCCCCTCTTCGAGACCCTCCACCGCGATCACCGCATCACGCATCTCTATTTCACCGGCCTCGATCGGATGAATTTCCTTCGCCTACACGAGCCGGAGAGCCATGGCGACGTCATCGATCGCTTCACGACGAAGACGGCGGCGGAGACCGGCGCACCGAGTGCGGGCATCGAACTCGGACCGCTCGGAACATTGACGCTGCGCTCGGTGACGCCGTGGCGGCACGACGGAGCGACCATCGGGCTCATCGAACTCGGCGAGGAGATCGGCCCCCTGCTCGCCGACACCGGCCTGTCACTCGGCTTGCATCTCTATGCCCTGATCCGCCGCGACACGACCGATCCGGCGATCTGGCGGCAGGGCCGGCGCATGCCGGGCCAGCCGGTGCGCCTGCAGGAGTTCGGCGACCATCTACTGGTGTCGCAGTCGTCGCCCGAGACGCCGGCGGCCGAGCGCGCGCTCTTCCCCGACCTCCTGCGTGACGGCTCGATCCGGACGGTCCAGACCGGGGGCGGACCGTTGTCGGTGGCCACGGCCCCCCTCAGGGACGCTTCCGGGCGTGACGTCGGCGTTCTGGCGATCTTGGCCGATCGCAGCCGTGCCCAAGCGACCTTCACCAACTGGATGATCCTCGCCACGCTGGCGAGCCTCGCCGCCGGGGCCGGCGTGTTCTTCTCCTTCAACCGGGCGCTCTCCGGCGTCGAGGCGGCCTATCGGCGCCAGCACGAGCTGGAGCACCGCCTCTTGACCATCTCCGACGAACATCAACGCATGGTCCAGCTGGAGAAGCTCTCGGCGATGGGCACGATGGTCGGCGAGATCGCCCACCAGTTGAACAATCCGCTGGTCGGGGTCGTGAACATGGCGCAGCTCGCCGAGCGCTCGGTCGACAAGCCGGACCGGGTGCGCGAGTTGCTCGGCGAGATCCGCAAGGCCGGTCAGAACTGCTCGGCCTTCGTCAAGCGGATGCTCGCCTTCACCAAGGTCTCCTGTTTCGACAGCCGGCCGACCGACCTGCGCGTCGTCGCCGACGAGGCGCTGGCGCTGTTCAACCAGAGCATCGGCCGCAAGGTCTCGGTCGAGCGCGCCATGCCGGAGGCGCCGGCGAACGCGATGGTCGATCCCAACCTCCTCGGCCACGCGATCTTCAACCTGCTCACCAATGCCGCGCAGGCCACCGGCGAGCACGGGCACGTCCGGATCACCCTGGCGCCGGCGAGGCATACCGACGGCCGGCGCGGCTGGCGCTTCACGGTGGAGGACGACGGGCCGGGAATCCCCGACGACGCGATGCGGCGTCTGTTCACGCCGTTCTTCACGACGCGCAAGGACGGCACCGGCCTCGGGCTCGCCGTGGTCCAGCACATCATGCTCCTGCACGAGGGCGAGGTCACCGCCGCCAACCGGCCGCAAGGTGGTGCGTCTCTTGCTCTGTGGTTGCCCGAGGCGGTCTCCTCCGCCCCGAGAGCGCCCGACGGAACGCCCGCATGACGCAACCGTTGCCCAGGATTCTCGTCGTCGACGACGACCACTTCACCCGAACCCTTCTCGACGGTCTGCTCGCCGACCGGTGCGACCTGCTGCGCCTCGCGGAGACCGGGGCGGAGGCCCGCGCCGCCTTCGCGGGCGAAGACTTCAATCTGATCCTGATGGACCAGCGCCTGCCCGACGCCGACGGCCTCGACCTCCTGCGCGAGTTCCGGGCGCAGCGGCCGCGCATGGTCGCCATCATGATCACCGGCCACGCCGACGTGCGCGACGCGATGCGGGCGGTGCGCGAGGGCCTCTTCGACTACCGCACCAAGCCGTTCGAGGATCTCGACGACCTCGAGCGCGTCATCGACAAGGCGCTGGAGATGGACAGCGCCTATCGCGAGATCGATCGGCTGCGGGCGGCGGTCGCCGGCCCGAGGCTGATCGCGGCGTCGCCGGCGATGTCTCGTCTGGTGGACCAGATCCGGCAGGTGGCGACGCTCGACACCACCGTCCTGCTCGAGGGCGAGAGCGGCACCGGCAAGGACGTCGTCGCCCGCCTGATTCATGCCGAGAGCCGGCGGACCCGTGGCCCCTATCTCGACGTCAACTGCGGGGCGCTGCCCGAGAGCCTGCTCGAGGGCCTGCTCTTCGGCTACGAGAAAGGGGCCTTCACCGGCGCCGCCAAGACGACCGCCGGCACGATCGAGAAGGCCGACGGCGGCTCGCTGTTCCTCGACGAGATCGCCGACATGAGCCCGAAGCTGCCGTCGGTGCTGCTGCGTGTCCTCCAGGACGGCTGCTTCTCGCGCGTCGGCGCGACCGAGCGACGGACGAGCGACTTCCGCCTGCTCGCCGCGACCAACCGGCCGCTCGCCGGGCTGGTGGCGACCGGCGCCTTCCGCGAGGACCTCTTCTACCGCATCAATGTGGTGGTGCTGCGCCTGCCGCCGCTCAGGGAGCGCGTCGGCGACGTGGTATTGCTCGCCACCCACTTCCTCGAGCACTTCCAGGCGAAGTTCGCCCGCTCGGTCGGGCCGTGGTCGCCGGAGGCGCTGCGATTGCTCGAGGCGCAGTCGTGGCCGGGCAACGTCCGCCAGTTGAAGCACGCGATCGAGCGGCTGGTGGCGTTGCATCCGGGTGGACCGATCGACGTCTCGCACATCGCCGCGGTGATCGAGCCGGCGATCGAGACCGGTGGAGCGTCGACGACGATCCCCGAGGTGGGCGAGTCCGAACTCGCCGCCTATCGCGAGGCGCGCGAGGAATTCGAGCGCGACTATCTGCGCCGGCTCTTCGTCGCGGCGGGCGGCAACGTCTCGGAGGCGGCGCGGCTCTCCGGCATCCCGCGCCAGAACCTCTACGTCCGCATGAAGCGCTGGGGCATCGTCATCGATTGACGACACCTGTCGCGAATTCGTGACAGTCGGAGGGTTCGGCCGTCCCTCACGCCGTCGTGAGAAACCGGCCGGAAACCTCGACTTCTGGAATTCCTCCGAACTGGCCCGGGTCTTGCGGTTCTCCCTCTGACCGGAAGGGGGATCCTCCATGAGGCCCAGAACGAAATCGCTCTTCGCCGCCCTCGCCTTCACGGCGTCGGTGGCCATCCCGGGAGCGGGCATCGCCGCCGACGTCAAGGGCGCGGCGCCGACCGACCCCGCGCTGATCGAGAAGATCCGCAAGTCGAACGCCGAGTGCTACGCCTGTCACACCGAGGCGGGGCTGAAGAACCCACCGCGCGCCGACATGGACATGGCGGCGCTGGCGAAGTTCATCCACGACCCCAAGCAGTTCGACGGCTCCAACCACACCGGCATGGAGTGCAAGGTCTGCCACGGCCAGGGCTACGTCGCCTTCCCGCACGCGCCGGAGGCGAAGAAGTCGATCAGCGAGTGTGGCGAATGCCACGCCACCAAGGCGCTCAGGGTCGAGACCCAGTTCGAGGACTCGATCCACGCCAAGAATCTCGCCGACAAGTTCACCTGCCAGACCTGCCACGATCCGCACGTCTACAAGGTGGCGGCGAAGGTCGGCGACCCGCGCAAGATCGTCGAGCAGGACAACGCCATGTGCGTCGACTGCCACAACTCCGATCTGCGCTACAGCGCCTTCTCCACGGCGTTGCCGACCAAGAAGGTCCGGCCCGACCTCTATGCCACGCACGACTGGCTGCCCAACGCCCGCCTGCACTGGTCGGCGGTGCGCTGCATCGAGTGCCACACCCCCGTCTCGCCGGTGAAGAGCCTCGCCACCTCCCACGAGATCCTCGCCAAGGACAAGTCGGACAAGGCCTGCGTCACCTGCCATTCACAGGACTCGGCGCTCGCCAGCCGTCTCTACCGCTATGCCTCCACCAATGTCGGCGCGGACCTCGGCTTCGCCAACGCCTCGGTGCTCGGCTCGGCCTACGTGGTCGGCGCCACCCGCCATCCGCTGATCGATCGCGCCGTGATCGGCCTCTTCGGCCTCACCGTGGTCGGCCTCCTCGGCCACGGGGCGCTGCGGATCGTCATGGCCTTCTTCCGCCGCAGGAGGGCGTCATGAGCCATCGCATCTATCTGCTGCCACCGTGGCTGCGGCTCTGGCACTGGACCAACGCCACGCTGATGATCGTGCTGGCGGTGACCGGGGCGAGCCTGCACTTCGCCGATCCCGGCCTCTATCTGGTGCCCTTCAGTCTGGCGGCGAAGATCCACGACATCGCCGGCGTCGCGCTTCTCGTCGCCTACGGCTTCTTCGTGCTGGCCAACATCGTCACCGGCAACTGGTGGCAGTACGTGCCGAAGCCGCCGGGCGTGCTCGCCCGCTGCTGGAAGCAGACCGTCTTCTACGGCTGGGGCATCTTCCACGGCGCGCCGCACCCCTATCCGCCGACGAAGGAAGCCAACTTCAACGCCCTCCAGGCGATCGTCTACTGGGTGATCATGTATCTGGTCGTACCGACCGTGATCCTCACCGGCGTCGTCTTCCTCTTCCCCGACCTCGCCCCCGCCCGGGTCTTCGGCCTCGACGGCCTCCTGCCGGTGGCGATGCTCCACTACCTCTCGGGCGCCGCCGTGATCCTGTTCATGCTGGCGCACATCTACCTCGGCACCACCGGTGTCCGACCCACCTCGCTCTTCAAGATGATGATCACGGGCTGGCACGAGGAGTGATCCCCGCGGTTCGCCCTCAGAGAAGGACCACTACCCATGAAGACCCTGCTGCGCACCGCCGCCCTCGTGTTGCCGCTCTCGCTCCTCGCCGGCGCCGCCCTGGCGCAAGAAGAGAAGAAGGTTCCGCTGAAGCCGGTTCCGGTCCATGCGATCAAGGCCGCCGCCGCTCCGGCGCTCGACGCCGATGTCGTGACCGGTGTTTGGGAGAAGGCTCCGGCGACGCCGCTGAAGGCGATGAAGGGCGTCAACTTCAAGGACAATCTCGGCGAGACCGCCGGCACCGTCCAGGCGGCCTACGACGCCAAGTCGGTCTATCTGCGCCTCACCTACGACGACCCGACCTACTCGGTGCGTCGCAGCCCCTTCGTCAAGCAGGCCGACGGCAGCTGGTTGAAGATCAAGGACCCCAATGACAAGGGCGGCGACAACAACCTCGTCTACGAGGACAAGGTTGCGCTGATCTGGAACATCGACAAGTCGATCTTCGGCTTCGACGAGAAATTCGGCTGCCAAGCCTCCTGCCACGCCGGCGAGCCGGGCAAGCCGTACGGCAACAAGTACACCGAGGACGAGGGTGAACTCGGCGACATCTGGCACCTGAAGTACGTCCGCGGCGGCTTCCTCGGCCAGATCGACAACCAGTACCTCGACAGCACCCGCTTCGACGCGCAGAAATCGCCGGACGCCGGCCGCAAGTCCGACGCCAAGACCGGCGGCGGCTATGCCGACATCAAGCTGGTCGCCGGCAAGCCGGAATTCATGGCGAAGAGCGGCGTTCCCGCCAACAAGGGCGGCACCTATTGGCTGCGCGAGGCCGACAAGGCGCCCTTCGACGATACGAAGTTCGCCGCCGGCGACGAGGTCGCCTCGATCCTGGTCGAGCCCTTCACCGGCGACCGCGGTGTGATCAAGACCTCGGCCAAGTGGAACGCCGGCAAGTGGACGATCCTGATCGAGCGTCCGCTGACCACCGCCTCGAAGTTCGACGTCCAGTTCGCCGATCTCGCCAAGGTCTACGGCTTCGGCGTCGCCTTCTTCGACAACGCCCAGGTCCGCCACGCCCAGGTCCGCGAGCCGCTGCATCTGATCTTCGACAAGTGATCGAACGCCCCCCGACCGGCGGGTGATGGGACCCCGCCGGCCGAGACCTCGGGCCGATCGAAGCGCGAGCTTCGGTCGGCCCGTTCTTCGTTCGAGGCGAGTTCGCGAGGATGGAGGCGGCGCGCGGCGTCACCCCGCCGCGCCGACCTCGTTCCAGAGTTCGGCGAGCATGCGTCGCGCCACCGCCAGCCCCTCCTCGCCGAGCGGGGTGGCGCGATAGAGCTTGCGCGCCGTCTTGCCCCGACGCTCGATCCGCGAGGTCAGATAGCCGCGCCGCTCCAGCGCGTGCAGCAACGGGTAGAGCGTCCCCGGGCTCAGCTGATAGCCGTGGCGCGCCAGTTCCTCGATCATCCAGGTGCCCCACACCTCGCCGCGCGCCGCGTGCTCCAGCACGTGCAGGCGGACGAAGCCGGCGAGGAGATCCTGATGCTGCATGACCGGCGGGCTCCTTCGGTTGTCTTCATTATTGAAGTACGATATCGTATGGCGATAATGAAGTCGAACGGAGGCATGATCGCATGGAACTCCTCCTGCTCGGAACCGTCGCCTTCGTCGTTTCGGCCGTCACCCTGTTCTCCGGATTCGGGCTCGGAACGGTGATGACGCCGGTCTTCGCGCTGTTCCTGCCGTTGCCGCTGGCGGTGGCGGCGACCGCGGCGGTTCATCTCGCCAACAACCTGCTCAAGTTCGCTCTCCTGGTGCGCGACGCCGATCTCCGCGTCGTCCTGCGCTTCGGCGTCCCGGCCGCCGCCGCGGCCTTCGTCGGCGCCGCCGCCCTGGCACTCTTCGACACGCTGCCGGATATCGCCCGCTACGACCTCGGCGGTCGCGTCCATCGCATCACGCCGCTCGGGCTGGTGATCGGTGCGGCGATCGTCGGCTTCGCCCTGCTCGACCTGTCGGATCGCTTCCAGAAGGTGGCGTTCTCGGCGCGCTGGCTCATCCCCGGCGGCTTCCTCTCCGGCTTCTTCGGCGGTCTCTCGGGCAATCAGGGTGCGCTGCGCTCCGCCTTCCTCGTTCGCGCCGGCCTGAGCAAGGAGGCCTTCGTCGCCACCGGCGTGGTCACCGCCGTGATGGTCGACACCATCCGCCTCCTGGTCTACGGCGCCACCTTCCTCGGCGACGTCCTCGCGCCGAACTCGCCCATCCTCCTCCCCGTCGCCGTCGCCACCCTCGGCGCCTTCGCCGGCACCGTCCTCGGCCGGCGCCTGTTGGCGAAGGTGACCGTGGCCACCGTCCGGTGGGCCGTCGCAGTGATGATGCTGGTGGTCGGGCTCGGGCTGATGACCGGGCTCGTGTGAGGGGCCACCGAAGAACGGCGAGACCCGACATCTCCGTCCGCGCAACTTGGAAACGATGCCATCGAGTTGAAATAGCCGGCATCTACACGACGGTTCGCCGGATCCGCTCTGCGAAGATCGCTGCCATCTTCTCCTGCGAGATATCCGACGATGGGCGAACCTCGTCGAAGATGCCGATGATCTGTCTTCCTCCCTGGACCTCGTTCAGACCCGAGAGATCGAGAACACCCGTTCGAAGACATCCCGAACACGACCGGCATGAGGAGGACGGCTTCCCATACCGTTTCAGAGGCAATCGATCGCGAGCAAGCAAGACCGTCTGGCCTCCAGCGAGGGAGCCTATGCTCGAACGTCGTGTCGGCCGTTCGGGGGCACATCGGTGATCGGGGGCCCCGGCGCGACGGTGACACGTGCAGGGGCGACCCGGGGTGATGACCCTCCCCGACCGACCGACACCGGATCGGTGCCGGGCCTAGATGGAAGAGGTAGGCCTTCCGGCGATCCGGACGATCTACCTTTCCAGGTGTTGCCCGTTCCATTTCGGGCTCGTGGCGAAGCGCTGACGAGAGTGCAGCTGTCGCGAGCGATCTCACAGCCGCACGGCCTTTCCCGTCCGCCGCCCCGTCTCGTCGCAATACAGCGCCGCCTGCTGCACCGAGCGATGCTGTGATTGCGCCATCGCTTCGGGCAGCGACCTCTCATGGCCTCAAGCAACCGGCCCCCACCGGACGATCGGCGAAGCGGTCGCTGGTCCAGGCGACGAGGTCGCTTCCTGCCGGTGAACTGGGAGCGACGAAGGAGAGGTGATCGCGTCCGGCATGAGTGCGGTAGTCGATCGACTGACCGGCGCGGCAGCGCTCCGTGACGTAGCCCGCCTGCACCACCGGAGACACGAGATCGTCCGCCTCGCCTTGAGCGATCAGCACCGGAGCGACAATCGGCCGGCGCGGGGTATTCTGCTCGAGGCGAGCCCCGAGCGGTCCCTCGATCGGATCGACGCGGAAGAGGCCGCCCTTCGGAAGCAGGAAGGTCTCTGCGACCGAGACCAGCGTCTCGAGCCCGCCGGCGCAACGGCCGGCGATGTCGGCGACGACCGGGCGCAGAAGCGGCGCCACCAGGGCCTCGGGATCGACATCCGGATAGGCCTCGCCGTAGGCCTTCATCAGATAGGCGGAGACGATCTTGCCGAAGAGCGAGCTCTTTGCCGTCGTGACCAGCGCCCGCAGATCGCTCGCCGGCGCCAAGGCGGCCACGCCCACCAGATTGACGTCGGGGGCGAGGGTCGGTGCCAGGATCCCGGTCCACAGCGCGGTATTGCCGCCCTGCGAATGGCCCCAGACAACAACGCGATCCCGGAGTTCGATATCCGGCAGATGTCGTGCCGCCCGAACCGAGTCGAGCACCGCCCGGGCGGCTTCCTCGCCGACGAGATAGGCATGCCCTCCCGCCGTCCCGAGACCGACATAATCGGTGCCGACATAGACCCAACCCTCGCTGACGATGTCGGCGAAGGCCGGAACGTGGGCGAAGGGCTTTCCCGTCACCGAAGGCGCGCAGCCGGCGACGACGCCGGTAGTGCCGTGCGCCCAAGCGACCACGGGCCGCCGTCCCGCTCCGGTGGGCGCGACGACGATGGCGCTGGCAATGGCCGGCGCGCCGTCCCGGCGGGTGGTCGAATAGAGGATGCGCCAGCCGCGAGCCCCAGCGGGTACCGCCTCGGCGAAAGGCTCCACTCGGATCAAGATACCCGGTTCCGAGGGAATCGCGGCGGGGGGATCGTAGAAGGCGCCGGGCGCCGCGGGGCGCGCCGCCCACCAGACGGCGACCGCCACAGACACGACGACCATCGCGATGGAGGCTGCGATGCGCGCGAGGATTCTGCCGCCTCGGCTGCGGGAACCCGGCTCGCCTGCACCCATGGTCATGAGCTCCGATTTCTGCGTGCCTTGGGACCCATCGTCGCCGAGAAAAGACGGCTGAAAGTGCGGCTGCGGGCAATCAGAAGAAGGCATGACAAACAGATCGAACAACACGCCGGCCTCGTCACTCGGGGCCGATCGCCGTGGCGAGAGGCGATCACTGAGAACCCCTCAGAGCCGCGCGGCCTTCCCCGTCCGCCGCTCGGCCTCGTTATAGTACCGTGCCGCCTGCTGTACCGAGCGGTGTTGCGACTGCGCCATCGCCTCGGGCAGCGATACCCCCTGTCGCGCGGCTTCCGTCAGATACCCGGACCGCAGCCCGTGCGCCGAGACCTTCCCCGGCTCGATCCCGGCGAGCCCGGCCCGCTTCTTGACGATCGCGTTGATGGTCTGGGCCGAGAGCACCTTGCCGTCGAGATTGCCCCAACGGTCGATGCCGCGGAACACCGGCCCGGCCTCGATCCGCGCCGCCGCGAGCCAAGCCTTCAGCGCCTCGACCGGCCGGCCGGCAATCACCGCGAAGCGATCGTCGTCGGCCGAACTGGTCTTCGTGCGCCCGAGCCGGATCGTCATGCAGGGGAGAAGCTCGGAGGCCGGGTCGCTCGGATCGGCGGGCACCGGCGCCTCATCGCGCAGCCGCTCGACGCGCAGGTCGGCGAGTTCCGAGCGGCGGCGACCGCCGGAGGCGAAGCCGACCAGCAGGATCGCCCGGTCGCGCAGGCCGACGAGCGACCTCGTCGAACAGGTCGCGAGCATCGCGTCGAGCACGTCACGTGTCACGGCGGTGGCGCTCTTGCGCCGGCGAGACCGAGCGGCGGCGCGCACCGCGAGCCGCATCGCCGTCTTCAGCGACGGCGAACCGAACGGCCCGTCGAGCCCCTTCCAGCGATGCAGCGTCGACCAACTGGCGAGCCGCCGCTGCACCGTCTGCGGCGCATGCGGCCCGGCCGACCGCAAGACACCGTCGACACGCAGCCGGCTCGCCACCTCCTCCGGCATGCCGTGGTCGGGATCGGCGGCACGCTCGGCCGGATCCCACAGGTGGTGAGCGACGAACTTCAGGACCAGGCTCTCCGGCGCCGGCCACGGCAGCGGCGCCCCGACCGCAGTCCGGCACCAGGCCTCGAGATAGGCGAGATCGGAGGCGAGCGCTCGCAGCGTATTCTCGCCGATGCCCCGTTTGGCGAGATGGCGCAGCGTGGCGACGTCGTCGTCGGAAAGGAGGGTCGCAAGCCGGTCACGGCGATCGGCCGGGACAATTGCGGCGAGCGCATCGAACGCGAGGGCGCGTTGCGTCTCGGGGTCGGACGTCGGTCTCGGCAGATCACGATCCATGGCGTCGTCCGATCAGTTCGAGTCTGGCTCACAGGACGGTCAATCCGGCGCCCCGGCTTCGTCGTATTGGCCGCCGTGCTCGGACGTCGCTCCGGACGCGGCGCCTCTTCCTTCCCTCGCGAGATCCCACACCAAATCGATGCCGGCCTCGTCCGACGCCGCCACCGGTCTCTCGTCGGCGCCCGACGACGCGGAGAGCACCGCGACCGGTCGACCGTCCCGGTAGAGAAGAACCTCGTCGCCCCGCCGGGCGAGATCGATCAGTTCTTCGAGCCTTTCACCGGCCTCGGCGACGTCGACGAGCACGCGCATCAACCTCACCAGATCCGCTCGTGCAGGATGGCATCGAACGCGCCGTCCAAGGACAGGAAGGCGCAGTGCTCGAGCCGAGCCTGCGCCGCCAGGATGCGATCCCACGGATCGCGGTGATCCCAGTCGAAGGAGGCTGCGAGCTCGGCGTGGAGATCGGTGATGGGAAGCGTCTGCAGGCCACTCTCGGCGACCGCGGCGCGCAGTTCCTGCGGGCGCAGATCGAGCTTGCCGAGCCGGACCTTGTTGTCGATCTCGTAGAACGAGACGGCGCTGACCAGGACGACGTTGGCCTTGTCGGCGATCAGCGACCGGGCCTTCGACGAGAGGCGCTCGCTGCCGATGATCCACCAGTAGAGCGCATGGGTGTCGAGCAGCAGCTTCATGCGGATGTGCCGCCGCCTGCGGGGGCGCCCTGCCAGATGCCCAGATCGTCGTTGCCGTCGCCGGCGTCGATCGCCGCTTGCTCGGGATCGGGATGGTCGAAGAGATCGTCCGGCAGGCGGCGCGCGCGCAGGAGCCCGAAGGGGCGCTTGCCCTCCGGGGTGGCCGGGCCGATGCGGGCATAGACCTCGTTGCCGCGCAGGATGACGATCTCCTCGCCCTGATTGGCGCGTTCGAGCACCTCGGCGAAGTTCCGGCGCGCCTCGCCGATCTTGTAGGTGGTCTGCGGCATCGGAGCCTCCGGGGATGCGGTCGGGGGAGGATAGCACCCGGTCGGAGACCTCACAACGTACTTGTACATCTCATCATCGATAAGAGGTACTTATCGATGGTGATGTACACGCGCCGAGGGATGTCCGAGTGACGGAAGCGAAATTACTATTCACTTCCGTTTACCGATCGTTCACCATGTTGGCCAACATGATGCGATCGCTCCCCACCCACCTCGACGCCCTCCCCTGGGCCCGCCTCTCGCCGTCGCTCTTCGCTTTCACTCAACGATTTCAATTTGCAACGCTTGGCGAAAAACCCGCACGCGACTTTTGCCTTACGATTTCAGTGCGTCGCCGCTATCCATCTGTCCCAACAGGGATTTCTGTCTTGGAACTCGAAAAGTTGGCGGCGACCGTCACGAACCGTCCTCCCCTCCCCTCGCAGGCCTCACGATGACCGCTTGGCGCCTCGTCCTTCCCGACCCGCTCCCTTGGGCCCTGCTGGCGCGGCCTCTGGCACGGGCCGAAGACGCGCTGGCGCGGCTCGACGAGCGCCTGCGGACGAGCCCGATCCGCGACGGCTGGATCGCCAGGACCCATTTCGGCGACGCAGCCGCCGCGCTCTGGCTCGACGGCGAACTCGTCGCCCTCGAAGACCTAGTGCTGCACGACGCCCGTCTCGATGCGCGCGCCCCCACCCATGAACTCACCCGGGCGCACGCCGTGCTGAGAGAGCGTCGCCGCATCGCCGGCGCCGAACCCGGCTGGGCCTTGTCGGACAGCGGGCTCGCGATTTTGCGCGGACGGAACGCCGGAGACGAGGGCCTTACCCGAAAGGCGGGGCATGAACCGGACCTCCTCTTCGGGGATGAGGACGACGAAGACGCGCCGGATGCCGAGGGGGTCGACGCGAGCGCCAACGACCGGACCCTGGCCGACGCCTTCGCCGCGGTCGACGCGGCGATCGCCCGCTCGAACCGCGCTCTCGCCGGTGAGGCGTCGCGCCCGCCGCCGCCGCGCCGAGACCGAGACCCGCTCGTCTACGATCTCGACTGGGACGAAGAAGCGCGTCTGGCGGAGTGGTGCAACACCGTCGAGCGAACGCGCGACCTGCCGCCGACCCTCGCCGCCGCGATCGCCCACACGGCATGGGGCGCGATCGAGCCGCTGCAACGCGCACCCGGCCTCGGCCGCCTACTCGCCGCCGCCCTTCTGCGGGAGCGCGGCAAGGCGCGCGCCCATCTGCCCTGCCTCGCCGAGGGCGCCAGGGCGGTGCCACGCGAGCGGCGTCGGCACCGCGACGCATCGGTGCGTCTCGTCGCCGAGCTCGACGCCATCACCGCCGCCGCCGAGGAGGGGATGAAGCAGCACGACCGCTGGCTCACCGCCCGCACGCTGCTGCTGCGCAAGCTCGCCGGCCGCCGCTCCACCTCCCGGCTGCCGGAACTGATCGAATTGGTGATCTCGCGACCGCTGGTCTCGGCCGGCATGATCGCCGAGGCGCTCGCCGTCACGCCCCGCGCCGCCCTCGATCTGGTGGTGGAGCTCGACCTGCGTGAGACGACGGGCCGCGGACGGTTTCGGGCATGGAGCATCCTGTGACCGCGTCGCGATCCGCGACGAACTCTCGGCTGCTCAGCGGAACCTCTCCCCTTGGATGAGGCTTGATGTCCGAAGTATGCAACATTTTTCGGACACCTCTTGCCATGTCCGAAGTTTGCATCATACTTCGGACATGCCCGATCCATCGACCACCGATCTCCGGTCTCGGCTCATGGCCCGCATCGATGCGACGCCGGCCGAGGTGTGGACCCCCGGCGATTTCGCCGACCTCGGAAGCCGCTCTGCCATCGACAAGACGCTGCAGCGCCTCGTCGCGGCCGGCGAGCTGCGTCGCATCGATCGCGGCCTCTATGACCGGCCCCGAAAGAGCAGTCTCACCGACAAGCCGATGGTCCCCGACTATCGCGCCGTCATCAGGGCGGTCACGCGGCGGGACCAGGCCCGCGTCGTGGTCGACGGCATGACCGCGGCCAACGATCTCGGGCTCACCACGGCGGTGCCGGCGCGCATCGAAGTCCTGGTCGACGCCCGTCTGAAGCCGATCACGCTCGGAAAGCAGGTCATTCATTTCAAGTCGGCGGCGCCCAGCCGTCTCTATTGGGCCGGGCGCCCGGGCATGCGCGTCGTCCAGGCGCTCTATTGGATGCAGGACCTGATGATGGCAGAAAACGACCGACGGGCCGTTCAGAACACCTTGCACAAGCTGCTTTCCGACCCACGGCACGGGAAGGAGATCCGCGACGATCTTCGTGCAGGCCTCTCGGCCATACCGATCTGGATGCAGGACTTTCTCAGGCCGATACTCGAACTTGCAGAAATTCGCCAGGAGGATCGATCGTGAGCAACGCGGCCTACAAAAACATCATCGCCGCCGCACCCACCGAGAAGCTCGATCTCTTCTTGACGACGGCAAACCGGCTCGGCGCGCCGATCGGCAACATCGAGAAGGACTTTTGGGTCTGCTGGACCCTCAATGCCCTCTATCATGAACGGCCCTCCGACGGACCGCGGCTCCTGTTCAAGGGCGGTACGTCACTGTCGAAGGCCTACGGCCTGATCGAGCGATTTTCCGAAGACATCGACGTGACGGTGTTCCGCGACGACCTCGCCGAGCCCGCTTCCGTCGAAGAGCTCGAGGCCCTGTCGAACAAGAAGCGCCGCGCGCGACTGGACGCGATCCACGATGCCTGCCGCAGCTACATCACGGGCCCACTGTGCGACTTCCTCACCGAGCACCTCGCCGATGCAACGGATGGGCGTGGGCGCGTCGAGGTCGACGAGGCCGATCCCGACGGACAGACGCTCCTCATTTGGTATCCCGAGATCGAACCGCGCGACGAGGCCTATGTGCGACCGGCAGTACGGATCGAGTCGGGGGCGAAGTCGGCACTCGACCCGAACCACCCGAGGGACATCCGCCCCTACGTTGCCGACGATGTGGTGGGCCTCGAACTGACGGTGCCGAACATCACGACGATCGATGCAGAACGCACGTTCTGGGACAAGGTCGTGATCGCGCACGGCCTGCGGCGCTGGTTCGACCGCCGCGGCGAACTGCGCCAGGGAGGCCAGCGCGTCTCGCGGCATTTCTACGATCTGCATTGCCTTTTCACATCGCCCGTCGGCCGGTCGGCGGTAGCGGATGGCGCGTTGGCGGCCGACTGCGTCCGTCACGCCCTCATGTTCTTCAATCGGCCCGACTACGATCTCGCCTCGGCCGTGACCGGCTCGTTCACGCTCGTGCCGACCGCGGCGATGATCGACGCGCTCGCGCGCGACTATGTGAACATGACACCCATGATCTTCGGCGACGCCCCACGCTTCGAGGACATCCTGGCATCGATGGAAGAGATCGAACGGGCAGCCAATCAACCGCGCTAGCCGGAACGCGGCGATTCTGGCACGCCGAGCCACCACGACGAGCGGTCGAGATTGTCGCCCTCTCGTTGGCAGGTCGCGCAGCCGATCCATGATCGAGGCGACGCATCGGTGACGGGTTCTGTCATCGACGATCGTCGCTGCGAGGTCGGGGCGATCTCGCCCCGATGCCGGATTTCTCCGCGAAGCTGGCGATTTCCACCGCTGTCGCTCGGTGCCGCTCGAGTACCCTGCGCAAACCCCCAATACCGAGCTGTCGGTGCGACGGCGCCCGCACCTTCGCGACAGCGGAACATGTCGGCGACCGCCTCGGCTGCGGCAAAACCACAGATCCGGACATCCACCCTGTCGATCCGGTGGGTCTCGATTCCGAGACGCAGAACCTTCGGACCGATCGCCTCCGCCTTGCATGACAGCCCGGAGCGAAACGGCTACGATCCGGCCACTCGTCCAGCCGGGGTGCGCATGAACTGGTCTCTGCGGGATGCGAAGACCCACTTCCCGAAGGTCGTCCGGCTGGCCCGGTCGGACGGTCCCCAGATGGTGACCGTGCGCGGCGAGCCCGCGGCCGTCGTCCTCTCGGTCGCCGATTACGATGCCCTGCTCTCCGGTCGCCGGACCTTCGTCGACGATCTCCTGGCGGGGCCGAACTGGGACGCCGTCGACGCGCGGCCCAAGACGCCGAGCCGCTCGCCGGCGGTCTGAATGTGCCTCGTCGACACCGACGTGATCTCCCGGCGCGCCGCGGGGTAAGAGACGACGACGTGACTGCCCAACGTCGATCCGACCACGATCCATCTCCGCGCTTTGACGTCGGGCGAGATCATGCGGGGGATCGGCCGAACCCCTTACATGATCCGTTTCGTCTGCAATATCGAGCTAGTTGCCGACGATTCTTATCAATGCATCGCGAACCGGCGGACGCCACCCACCCTGCAGCCGCCGCGGTCCGCGCTCGAAGAGAGGTTAGACAAAGAGATCCGCGATGATCGGCAAACGATTCGAGAGCGTCTGGGACGCGGTCACCGATACGCCGCGGGAAGCCGAGGCCATGAAGATGCGGTCGGCCGTCATGATCGAGCTGCGCCGGTACATCGAGGAGCATGGCCTCGACCGATCGGATGCCGCAGCATTGAGCGGACTGCCGTCGTCACGGGTCTCCGATCTGATGCACGGGAAGATCGACCGCTTCACCCTCGATGAACTGGTCGCCATGAGCGTCGCGGCGGGGTTTCCCATCGATGCCGATTCCGGGGCTTCATGACGTGAAAGACCCCCCGCGGTGCCGGAGGACGGCGCTCGAGCGCTCATCTACAGGTGAGCAGAACTGGAGATCTTGAACACATATTTGTGGCCGTCGAAACGCTCGGTTTGCGAGGCAAGGGATAACGCCCGTCACAGAAAACGCCAGCGGACAACCCGCCGTCTCAGCGGCGTCTCTCGAAACGAGACAACGCTTCTACCTTCGACTTTCGAAAACGAGTTACCCACGTCCCGCCGGCGGCGCGCGGTGGGGACCGCCGGAAGACATCGGTGGGATTCCCGGATTCGAAGAATTCCTCTCGGCCATGAGGGATCCGACCCACGAGCGCCATGCCGAGGTGTCCCGCTGGTACGGCAGCCTCTTCGGCCCGGAAGAGATCGATCACGCGGAGATCGCTGTTCGCCTGGCCAAACTCCTCCGACGCCGCGAGATCGGCAGGGCATCCCGCGCGAAGAACCGCAAGGCGGAAGCCACGCCACGGGTTTCGTGATTTGGGTGAACCCGTGACTGCCCTATAGGACCGGCGATCGAAACCTCCCATCCGAACGTTCGGCCCCTCCTGAACACGTCCTCACGCCCTCGCCTTTTCTCGCTTCTTGCTGCCGATCAGCGCCATCAGCATCGGGCCGAGGCTGAAGCCGCCCTCCTCCGCCTTGCGGGTCAGGCTGCGCAGGTAGCCGCCGGCCGATGCAATCATCGCATGGCGCTGCAGGATCGCTGCGATGACGATCGCCGCCTGGACCTCGCCGAAGATCGCCCTCGCCTCCTCCCAAGCGCTCGGCGAAATCCCGAGCATAGGCCGGACGACGGCCGCGGTGGCGAGGAAGTCACGCCAGTTGGAGATGCCGTCTCGGGCGTAGTCGACGATGTCGGGACAGGCCTGGAGCACCATCCCCAAAGGGAAGGCGCCATCCGCGGGTTTGGGCGCCCGTGGTTCGATCTCTGCCCTCGCCGCCCTCACTTCTTGGAAGCGAGGTTCAAGTTCAGTAGAGGGGTGTGGATTTGAATTCTGTATGTGACGCTCAATTTGAGACTCATCGCCGCTCATATTTTCGTCTTTTCCATGCGTTTCCAGCAGCATGAACACATCGTCGGCAAGCGTGGAGAGATCCTCGGCGATCCCTTCGAGTTCGGTGAGCCCGGCATTGCGCGGAATGCCTTCGACGATCGAGCGGAAATGGGCGTGGACCTCGTTCCAGTCGGCCGGCCCCCTGCCCTCTCGGCGCGTCGGAACGCCCTCATCGAGACCCGTGGCGATCATCTTGGCGATGTCGCGGCGGCAAATCGTGACCCGCTCGCGCGCCAGCCGCAGCGCCCGGTCGGTAGCACGGACGTCTTCGGCCAGGCTCTCGATCTCCTCGGCGCGCGCCACCAGCGGCGTCAGATCGAAGCCGAAGGCCTGATCGAGCTCGCCCCCCTCGCCTTTGCGGGCGTAGCGCTTGCCGTTGGGACTGTCGCGACGCACGACGAGGCCGGCGTCGACCAGGCCGGCGATGTGACGGCGCAGGGTCGCCGGCGCCATGCCGTGAGCGCGCAGAGCCAACTGCCGGTTCGACGGCCACACGACGAGCTTGTCGCCCGACAGCGTCGTCTCGGGGTGGAAGCTCAGGAGCGCGTCGAGCACGGCCAGCGCCCGCTCGGAAACGCCGAGCCTGACTTTGGCAGTACAGATCGAACGGAAGACCTCCCACTTGTGGACGACCTTCGCCGGGGCTCGCGCCTCCGCCTTGGATTGCGCCGCCACATGGGCAAGCGTCAACGATCGCCCTCCGAAGGGCGTTCTGGACTGATAGGGCTGCATGATGCCTTTGCCTTCTTGCGGGCAAAGAAAATATGCTCGCCGAAACGGCGTGGAAAACGCTTGACGGTGATTCCCGGAAATGCGAATCTCTAGTCGCTACACGAGAGAAGGGCTTCCGGAACGGTCGTTTCGGGGGCCTTTTTCCTTTGCGTCACTCTCCATTTTGGTTCGACGAATTCTCCTGCCGGAACGCCTCATAGAAGCGATCGAGATTGGCAGAGAGAAAGGCTCCGAAGGCAGCCGCCTCCCCGCTTCGCGCTTTCAGCGCCAGCGTGAATTTGCGTCCGTCTTCGATGATTTCCGCAGCCAGCGCCCCGTCTCGAGGACTCCAACTGCGACGGTCCAGCGAACGACGAGGCGTCACCGCATTGGATGACTTCACCCGCGCCATCAGCGTATTGAAGCGCTCTTCGTTCGGCAGGCTCCGAAAGTCGCTGTCCGCAACGACCTCCAGAGCAGCCTCCAATCTCGCCGGCTTCTCGAGAAGCTGCTTCAACTCGTACCAGCGATCGCGGCCAATGCCCTTGGCTCGTCCGAGCGCGGAGAGAACCTCGGACGGAAGGCTCGCCACGGACAACATCTTCGACAGGGTCGCCTTGTCGATGGACAACGCAGCGAGGACGACGGCGTTGTCGCCATCGTACTTAAGTCGGCAGAGCGTATCGGCGAAGACGGCCCGTTCGATAAAAGTCAGGTTGGCGCGGGCCGAATTCTCTTGGCCTTGCGCGACGACATGGTCCTTGTCGGAGAGCGCCTTGACGACGGCCCTCACCTTGCGGCCGAGCAGACGAGCGGCCTTCAGGCGCCTCCGGCCGAAGACGACCATGTAACGTCCGACGGCGGTCGGATGCGGGCGGACGAGGATGGGGCTGTCCTGCCCGCGCTCGCGAATGGCCTCGACGAGTTCCTGGAACTCGACTTCGTCATCCTCCAATCGATCCCGCACGAAGGAAGCATCGACGAGCTCGGGATCGAGGTCGACAATCGTTTCTCCTTCGGCGAGACGATCGGCTTGTGCGGCCAATTCGCCGATCGAGCTGATGATCGACCGCGACGCTCCCTTGATGGTGTAGTCGAGAGCCGGACGCTCCGCCTCCGGCGCGCTTTCATCCATCAGATTGGCAAAAGGGTTCTTGCGAGCCATGGCGTCAGACCTGCATCCGATTGAGAGGGCAGGGGATTTCCCCGCTTTTGACGGCCGTCAACATCACAGCCGCCCCCATGCCTGGTGGATGAGGCCCTGGACCTCGAAATTGACGGCATCCATGCACTCGATGGCACGATCGTAGGTATCGCGATTGAAGTTCGACCGTTCGACTTCGTAGAGCGTCTGCTTGGTCAGACCCGCATCCGAGATCGCCGTCGACTTGAGCATGGGGCTCTTCAGAATCTCGCCGGCGAGCATGGAATGCATGAAGCCGAGCATCTGAGCCTGTGGCACATCCGTCGGCTCGTAACGTGTGATCAGATAGCGCAGCCAGTCCATATTCACCTCGGCACCCGCCTTGCGGATGGTCTTGACGATGTTGCCGAGCATCAGAAGAAACTGGCTCATCGACATGAGATCCAGCATCTGCGGGTGAACCGTTATGAGGACGGATGTCGCAGCCGTCAGAGCCGTCAGCGTCAGGTACCCGAGCTGCGGCGGACAATCGATCAACACCACGTCATAGCGGTCGTCGACGTCTGCGAGTGCCGCGCCGAAACGCGTGAAGAAGCGCCGCCCTTCACCGCTTCCCTGCATGGCGAGCGGCGTGTCGTACTCGTATTCTTGGAGTTCGAGGTTGGCCGGAATGATGTCGAGCAAGGGAAAGTTGGTCGGCAGGATGACGTCGGAGATCGGCTTGCGTGACCCGTCGTAGCGAATGGTGTCGTAGAGCGAGGGATTGCGATCGAGTTCGGGCTGGAACCCGTGCAACGCCGAAAGCGACGCCTGCGGATCGAGATCCACCATGAGAACGCGGTGCCCGGTCAGCGCCAGATGTTGAGCGAGATGAGCCGTCGTCGTCGTCTTGCCGGAGCCACCCTTGAAATTGACGACGGCGATGACCTGCAGCTTCTCGCCCGGCTTTCGCCACGGGACGTACTTCTTCGCGTCCGAGCGACCGTTCTTGTCGAGATAGTCACGCAGTTCCGCCATCTGCGCTGCCGTGTAGAACCTCCGACCGCCGGAGGCGATCTGGGGTTCGGGTCCTTTCCCTTCGAGGTGAAGTCGCTTCAGGTTGTTCGGACTGACCCCGAGATAGTGGGCAACCTCCGCCATGGCGAACAGGCGAAGCTTCTTCTTGGCATCCGGCGGGAATTTTTCCTGACGCAGCTGATCCAGCTTGCGGGAGATTTCAGCCCCCTGCATCAGGATCTTGTCGTCGAATTCGAATGAGGGGAGCGGGAGCATGTCGCCTTCCACCTGTCGAGAAAATGGCGCCAGAAACGAGGATCTGGCCGTGTTGGCGCCAGTATGTGCGATTCTCATGGGCAGGCAAGGACTTAATGGTTAACGAAAACTTACCGGTCGCCCCGCGCTCCCTGACGGCATCGAATCGCATTCCCGAATCTTTGCGCCAGTTCCGCAAGTTGCCGCCGAATATCGCCCGATTCTCCGCTTGACCGAACCCGTCGAAATTGACGGGGAAACGTCAGACCGATCGCAACTCGAGACCCATCACCGTCGACGATCTTCGAACCTGCGAATCGACGACTATACCCCGTCAAATTCGCCGGTCTGACGCGACGCGCCATCCGTGCTCCCTTGCCTTCGTTCCAACGAGCCGAGGGGCAGAGCCATGCGAGCCGTAGCGATCTCGAACGCCGACACCGATCACGCCCGTGATCTGATCGACCAGATGCATCGGTTGCGCGCCCGCATCTTCGGCGGACGCCTCGGCTGGAATGTCCAGATCGAAGAGGGGAGGGAGCTCGACGAGTACGATCGGCTCGGCCCCAACTACATCCTCGCGGTCACACCGACCGACACCGTCGTCGGCTGTGCCCGGCTTCTGCCGGCAACCGGCCCGACCATGCTGGAGCACACCTTCCCGCTGCTGCTCGACGGCCGGAAGCTCCGCACTCATCGCGGCATGATCGAGGCCTCGCGCTTCTGCGTCGACACGACCGCCAGTTCGACCGTCTCGTCGCGGACGCTGCATCAGGCGACCCTGACGTTGTTCGCCGCGGTCATCGACTGGTCGATGGCCAACGACTACCGCGAGATCGTCATGGCGACCGATGTCCGCTTCGAGCGGATCCTGCAGCGGGCGCATTGGCCGATGCGGCGGCTCGGCGAGGTTCGCTTGATCGGCGAGACCATCAGCGTCGCGGGAACGCTTCCAGCGGATCGGATCAGCTTCGAGAAGGTGTGCCCGCCGGGCTACGTCTCCGAATTCGGCACCCGCGCCGCCGTCGCGGCTTGAGACGGCGGGTTCGACATGGCTCAGGCGCGCTCCCATCCCCGATTGGTCCGCAAGCTCGAGGACGCCCTCGGGCCGCAGCTCCGTGCGGCGCTCGAAGACCCGTCGGTCGTCGAGATCATGCTCAATCCGGACGGCCGGATCTTCGTCGAACGGCTGGAGCAGGGGATCCGCGATGCCGGGACCATGCTCCCCGGCACCGCCGAGATCATCATCGGCAGCGTCGCCCACGCGCTCCAATCGGAAGCCGACGACATGCGCCCGATCGTCTCGGGCGAGCTGCCGATCGGCGGACACCGCTTCGAGGGGCTGTTGCCGCCGGTCGTCGGCGCCCCGACCTTCACCATCCGCAAGCGGGCGTCGCAACTGATCACTCTCGATGCCTATGTCGTCTCCGGTGTGATGAGCGAAGGGCAGGCGGAGGCCTTGCGCTTGGCCGTCGCCTCTCGCCGCAACATCGTCGTCTCCGGCGGCACCGGATCGGGCAAGACGACGCTCGCCAATGCGGTGATCGCCGAGATGGTCCGGGGCGCGCCCGACCATCGTCTGGTGATCCTCGAGGACACCGCCGAAATCCGCTGCGCGGCCGAGAACGCCGTCGCGCTCCACACCTCCGACACCGTCGACATGGCGCGCCTCCTCAAATCGACGATGCGGCTCCGTCCCGACCGCATCATCGTCGGCGAGGTGCGCGATGGCGCCGCCCTGACCCTGCTGAAAGCCTGGAACACCGGCCATCCCGGCGGGATCACCACGGTTCACGCCAACACCGCGGCTTCCGCCCTACGACGGCTCGAGCAGCTGACGGCCGAAGCGAGCCGGCAGCCGATGCACGAGGTGATCGGCGAAGCCGTCGACCTCGTCGTGTCGATCGAGCGCACCCCGACCGGTCGACGCCTGCGCGAGATCCTCGAGGTCGAGGGCTTCGTCGACGGCCGCTACCAGACCCGCCCACTCACAACCGAGGCAAGACGCCATGTCGCCTGATCGAACCCGCACGCTCGCTCTACTCTCCCTCGTGGTGGTCGCCTGCACCGCCGCGCCGGCGCTCGCTTCGAGCGGTGGCAGCCTGCCGTGGGAGAGCCCGCTGCAGCAGATCCAGCAGTCGATCACCGGTCCGGTCGCAGGCTTCATCGCGCTGGCGGCCGTCGCGGTCGCCGGCGGCATGTTGATCTTCGGCGGCGAGCTCAACGATTTCGCGCGGCGCCTGATGTACGTCGTCCTCGTCGCCGGCATCCTGCTCGGCGCCTCCCAGATCGTCGCCCTGTTCGGCTCGACCGGCGCTTCCGTCGGCGTGAGCGAAGAGCGGGCAGGGGAGGGGGCGTGATGGCCGAGATCACGTCCTCGCTCGAGCGCACGCGCATCCACCGGGCGCTGTCGCGTCCCAACCTGCTGCTCGGCGCCGATCGCGAGCTGGTGCTGGTCACCGGGCTCGCCGCGGCGATCCTGATCTTCGTCGTGCTGACCTGGACCTCGGCGCTCGCCGGCTTCCTCCTCTGGACGATCGTCCTCGGGATCCTGCGGATGATGGCCAAGGCCGATCCGCAGATGCGGGCGGTCTATGCCCGCTACATCCGCTATCGGCCGATCTATCGGCCGACCTCCACCCCCTGGCGTCGCGCGTGAGGTCCGGCATGGTCGCGCTGCGCTCCTTCCGTCCTTCCGGCCCGTCCTTCTCCGATCTGGTGCCCTATGCGGCGCTGGTCGATAACGGCGTCATCCTGCTCAAGGACGGCTCGCTGATGGCCGGTTGGTACTTCGCCGGTCCCGACAGCGAGAGCTCGACCGACTTCGAGCGCAACGAGGTCTCCCGCCGGATCAACGCCATCCTGGCGCGGCTCGGATCCGGCTGGATGATCCAGGTCGAGGCGGTGCGGGTCCCGACGACCGCCTATCCGGCCCGCGAGGCCTGCCGGTTCCCCGATCCCATCAGCCGAGCGATCGACGACGAACGGCGGACCCGTTTCGAGCGCGAGAGCGGCCACTTCGAGAGCCGGCACGCGATGATCCTGACCTGGCGCTCGGCTTCCCCGCGCAAGGCGGGGCTGGCGCGTTTCGTCTATGCCGACGACGAGAGCCGCACCGCCAGCTTCGTCGACACCACGCTCGACTTCTTCCGCACCAGCATTCGCGAGGTCGAGCAATATCTCGCCGGCGTCCTGTCGATCCGCCGGATGGTCACCCGAGAGGTGACCGAGGCGAGCGGCTTCCGCGTCGCTCATTATGACGAGCTCTTCCAGTTCATCCGTTTCACCCTCACCGGCGAGAACCATCCGGTCCGCCTGCCAACGATCCCGATGTATCTCGACTGGTTGGCGGTCGCCGAATTCCATCACGGGCTCGGGCCGCTGGTCGACCATCGGCGTCTGGCGATCGTCGCCATCGACGGTCTGCCGGCGGAGAGCGCGCCCGGCATTCTCAATGCCCTCGACCTGATGCCGCTCACCTATCGCTGGTCCAGCCGCTTCATGTTCCTCGACGAGCACGAGGCGCGTGAGCGTCTGGAACGGACGCGGAAGAAGTGGCAGCAGAAGGTTCGGCCCTTCCTCGATCAACTCTTCCAGACGACCAGCCGATCGGTCGACCAGGATGCGGCCTCGATGGTCGCCGAGACGGAAGACGCCATCGCCGAGGCCGCCTCGGGTCTTGTCGCCTTCGGTTACTACACCGCAGTGATCGTGCTCTTCGACGAAGACGAGGCGCGGCTGCGCGACAAGGCCGAAGCGGTGCGCCGCCTGGTCCAGTCGGAAGGCTTCGGCGCCCGGATCGAGACGCTCAACGCGACGGAGGCCTTCCTCGGCAGCCTTCCCGGCAATTGGTATTCGAATGTCCGCGAACCGCTGATCAGCACCCGCAATCTCGCCGATCTGATCCCGCTGAACTCGGTCTGGTCGGGAGCCGAGGTCGCGCCTTGTCCCTTTTATCCCGAAGGATCGCCACCCTTGATGCAGGTGGCATCGGGCTCGACGCCGTTCCGCCTCAACCTCCATGTCGACGACGTCGGTCACACCCTGGTGTTCGGGCCGACCGGCTCGGGCAAATCAACACTGCTCGCGCTCATCGCCGCGCAGTTCCGTCGCTACGACGGCGCCCAGGTCTTCGCCTTCGACAAGGGTGGATCGATGTTGCCGCTGACGCTCGCCGTCGGCGGCGATCACTACGACATCGGCGCCGGGGCAGGGGAGGGAGCTCTCGCCTTCTGTCCCTTGTCGGAGCTCGCGAGCGAGGCCGATCGCGCCTGGGCGTCCGAGTGGATCGAGACGCTGATCGTGCTCCAGGGCGTGACCGTCACACCGGACCATCGCAACGCCGTCTCTCGGCAGATCGAGCTGATGGCGGCGGCGCGCGGCCGTTCGCTCTCCGACTTCGTCTCGGGCGTGCAGATGCGCGAGATCAAGGACGCGCTCCACGCCTACACCGTCGACGGCCCGATGGGACAGCTCCTCGACGCCGAGACCGACGGTCTGGCGCTCGGTGCCTTCCAGACCTTCGAGATCGAAGAGCTGATGACCATGGGCGAGCGCAATCTGGTGCCCGTCCTCCTCTATCTCTTCCGTCGCATCGAAAAGCGGCTCACCGGCGCGCCGAGCCTGATCATCCTCGACGAGGCCTGGCTGATGCTCGGCCATCCCGCCTTCCGCGACAAGATCCGGGAGTGGCTGAAGGTGCTGCGCAAGGCCAACTGCGCGGTGATCCTCGCCACCCAGTCGATCTCGGATGCCGAGCGTTCCGGGATCATCGACGTGCTGAAAGAGAGCTGCCCGACCAAGATCTGCCTGCCCAATGGGGCGGCGCGCGAGCCGGGCACACGGGAGTTCTACGAGCGCATCGGGTTCAACCAGCGCCAGATCGAGATCGTCGCGAATGCCGTGCCGAAGCGTGAGTACTACGCCGTCTCACCAATCGGTCGACGTCTGTTCGACATGAGCCTGGGGCCCCTGACCCTCGCCTTCGTCGGAGCGTCGGGCAAGACGGACCTCGCGACGATCCGATCCCTTCACGCCGCGTTCGGGACCGACTGGCCCCGCCATTGGCTCCAACAGAGAGGGGTGGCTCATGCCGAGACCTTGCTTCCACCGGCGTGACGTCGCCGCAGTCCTCACCGCGGCCGTGATCCTGCTCTCGCCTCTCCCGGCCTCCGCCGGCGGCGGCGGGTTGACCGGTGGCTCGACCGAATGGACGCAGCTCCTCAACAACGGCGAGCTGGTCAGTCTGGTCGGCCATTCGGCGACCCAGATCGACAATCAGGTGACGCAGATCACCCAGCTCGCCGAGCAGATCCAGAACCAGCTGCGCATCTACCAGAACATGCTACGGAACACGGCGCAGCTGCCGGCTCATGTCTGGGGTCAGGTTCAGAGCGACCTCAACCGTCTGCAGAGCGTCGTGACCAAGGCCCAGGGGATCTCCTTCTCCATGGGCAACATCGACGACGTGCTCTCCGCTCGCTTCAAGTCCTATTCCGACTTCAAGGCGAGCCAACCGACCGGGCAGAACTTCTCCGCGACCTGGCAGAGCTGGTCGGCGACCAATCGCGACACGATCGGCGGCACCTTGAAGGCCGCCGGCCTCACCGCCGAGCAGTTTGCGACCGAAGAGGCGACCATGTCGCAGCTGCGCTCGATGTCGGAGAGCGCCGACGGGCAGGTGAGGGCGCTGCAGGTCGGCCACGACATCGCCGCCCAGCAGGTTGCCCAGATGCAGAAGCTGCGCGGCCTCGTCTCCCAGCAGATGACGATGATGGGCACCTGGTACCAGTCGGAACAGGCGAGCCGCGATCTCGCTCAGGCGCGCCGCGAGAGCTTCTTCGATTCCACCGCCCCCTCGACGAGCGGTGGCCAGACCATGGAGCCACGCTGGTGACCCCGATGCGATTTCTCCTCCTCGCGCTCGTCGTCGTCGCCGTCCTCGGCACCGCCGCCGGCCTCGCGCTCAACGCGCGGGGAAAACGGGTGATGGCCGAGGACTTCCTCGGCGCGCCCAGATCCTACGACACCACCGGCGGTCAGCAGATGAAGCCGCGCTGGTGAGGGGAGGGCAGGGGATGCGCGTATTCACGACGCCGATCGCGATCGTCACCGCGGGAGCCTGCCTCCTGGCGGCCGCTCCGGCTCTCGCGCAAGAGGGCAGTGTTCTCACCACCCTGGAAAACCAGGTGGTGACGGCGGCGCGCGGTTGGGAGACGACCGTCATGCAGGCGGCACGCTCGCTCTTCTGGATCCTCGCCGGCATCGAGGTCGGGGTCGCCGCCGTCTTCCTGGCGATCGAGGCCGCCTCGCTCGACGGCTGGTTCGCCGCTCTCGTCCGGCGGATCCTGTTCATCGGTCTCTTCGCCTTCGTACTCGAACAGGGTCCGAGCTTCGCCAAGGCGGTCGTCGACAGTCTCTACCAGATCGGCGCCGGTGGTGGATCGGCGTCTCCTGCGAACGTCTTCAACGCCGGCCTGAAGGTCGCCGCGACCATGTCCGACAAGGCCAAATTCGGCCTCTTCGAGGACAACTCGCTGGCGATCGCCGCCGTCTTCGCCATGGTCGTGGTCGTCGTCTGCTTCTCGCTGGTCGCCGCCGTCTTCGTCGCCGTGATGGTCGAGATGTATGTCGGGCTCCTCGCCGGCATGATCATGCTCGGCCTCGGCGGCTCCTCCTACACCAAGGATTTCGCGGTCCGCTATCTGACCTATGCCTTCTCCGTCGGCATGAAGCTGATGGCGCTGGTGATGATCGCCCGCATCGGCTCGGACGTGCTGGTGGGCCTCGCCAATGCCTCCACCGGATCCGATCAGTTCGTCTCGACGCTGGCGATCGCCGGGATCTCGGTCGTCGTCTTCGTCGTCTCGATCTACGTGCCGAACATCATTCAAGGCGTCGTCCAGGGCACCTCGGTCACCGGTGGCCTGGAGGCGATCCGCCACGGCGGCCAGGCCGCGTCCTTCGCCGCCGGCAGCGCCGCGCTCGTCCATGGAGGAGGGCGGGCAGCAGCCTCCGGCTATTCGGCGGCCCGGGCCGGCAGCGCCTCGGTCGGCGCCTCCGTGCTCGCCGGCATGCGGCAGGGGTTCGGCTCGACCGGTGGGGCGCTCGCGTCCGCCGCCCGCGATCAGGCGATCGGTGCGCCCGGATCCTACGGCACCTCCACCCTCGGCCTCGCCAACGCCAAGCTCGATCAGGCGCGCCAGAGTGCTGCTGCCACCCGACCGCCCAAATCCTGAGACGAGGAGCCGCGAAGCCGATGACCGCCGCCATCCCACCCGAGAATCCCTATCTCGCCGCACGCCAGGAATGGAACGAACGCTACGGCGACCTTATCCAGGCCGCCCGCAGTTGGCGCCTCGTCGGGATCACGGCGCTCGCGATTGCCCTGATCGGCTTCGGCTATGCGCTCTTCCAGAGCACGCAGGTCAAGCTCGTTCCCTACATCGTCGAGGTCGACAAGCTCGGCACGGCGGTCACCGCCGGTACGCCGCAGCAGATCGAATATGCCGATCCGCGCGTCGTGCGCGCCACGCTCGGCGCCTTCGTCAGCAATCTGCGCTCGGTGACCCCCGATGCCGTGGTTCAGAAGCAGTACATCGACCGCACCTATGCGCTGCTGCGCACCGCCGATCCGGCGACCGAGAAGGTCAATGCCTGGTACCGGGGCAATTCCCCCTTCGACAAGGCCAAGACCGCGACCGTCGCCATCGAGGTCTCCAACATTGTCGCGCTCTCCAGCCAGACCTACCAGATCGACTGGACCGAATACGAGCGCGACCGCAAGGGCAAGGAGACGGCGAGCCGACGCTTTCGCGGCATCGCCACCGTCACCCTGACGCCGCCGCAGGACGAGGGCGTCATCCGCCTCAATCCGATCGGCCTCTATCTCAAGGATTTCGAATGGACGGCGCAGCTGTGACCGGCCGGCTTGGAGACCTCGTCATGACCGACAACCGAACGCGCGCGCTCGTCACCGCCGCCGCCCTGATCCTCGTCACCGGCAGCAATGCGGCCTCGGCGCAGTCGATGAGCACCAATGAATCCCGAGGCGCCGGTCTCTCCGCCAAGTGGCGCCAGAAGCCCGGGCTCGTCACGCGCGGGCCTGACGGCAAGGTGATCTACCTCTATGGCGAGGTGCAGCCCTCGATCGTCTGCTCGCCGCTCCAGGTCTGCGACATCGAGCTCCAGGCCGGCGAAGTGGTTCGCGATGCGCTCGTCGGCGACACCGTGCGGTGGAAGGTCGAACCGGCGACCTCCGGCGACGCCGGCGCACAGGCCGTTCATCTCGTGGTGAAGCCGGCCGAGCCCGATCTCGTCACCTCGATGGTGGTGACCACCTCGCGGCGGACCTATCACCTCCAGCTGAAGTCGCACCCGACCCAATACATGGCGCGGGTCGGCTTCGACTACCCGGAGGACGTCGGCGCGCGCATGGCGGCGGTCAACGCCCGCATGGAAGCCTCGACGCTTCCCGGCGCCGGCGTCCCGGCCGAGCAGCTGAACTTCGGCTTCTCGATGAGCGGCAGCGCCTCGTGGCGGCCGACCCGGGTCTATTCCGACGGGACGAAGACCTACATCCAGTTCCCCTCGACCCTCTCAGGGACCGACGCTCCGGTGCTCTTCGTCGTCTCCGGCGGTGACAACCGCATCGTCAACTACCGTATGAAGGGCGATCTGATGGTCGTCGACTACGCCATCGACCGGGCCATCCTCGTCTCCGGGGTCGGATGGAGCCAGGAGAAGATCACCATCGCGAGGGGAGGGTGATCATGCCAGACCGCAACGCCCTTGCCCGCCTCGCCACCGTGGCATGTCTCGTCCTGCCGATCGCGGCCTGTCAGACCTTCGGTACCGCGAGTCTGATCGCCAGTTCGGCACCGACGGAGCTCTCGAGTGCGAGTGCCGGCACGATCGCTCGCGATCTCGCGAGCAAACTCGTCGAGCACATCGGTCCCGGCACGGGAACCATCCTGCTCGCCTCTACCGAAGCGCCCTTCGCCTCGGCCCTGGAATCCGCTCTTCGGGCCAAAGGCTATGCGGTCACCCGCGGCGGCTCGGCAGGGGAGGGGGCTTCGATCCCGCTCGCCTATGTGGTCGATCGCGGCGACGGCGAGATTCTGGTCCGGCTCTCGACCAAGACCCTCGATCTGACGCGGACCTATCGCGAGACCCCGACCGGGGCCGTGCCGTCCAGCCCCGTATCGATCATGCGGCGCGGGTAGGGGAGGGGGTCATGGTGCAGTCTCTCGATCTTTCGGGTCATCAGCCGCCGAAGATCCGCCGTCTCAACCGGCTGCCGATCGTCGTCGGTCTGGGTCTCGTCGTGGTGTTTCTCGGGGTCGTCTTCTGGGGCCTGTCGAGCCGTGGCTTCTATGGCCGCGGTCCCTCAGGTCCGGAGATCGGTGGGCGAGGCGGCTCCGCCTCGAGCTTCGCCGACCAGATGAAGCGCGGCGTCGCCGACGGCATCATCGGCGAACCGGCCGACGCGCAGCCCTTCCAACCGGCGCCCGTCGTCAAACCGGCACAGGACAAGCCCGCCAATCCCTTCGTGGTGAAGCCGCTCACCGAAGCGCCCGAGCGCCCACCCGCCGAGCCGGACAACGCCTGGCGTGCGAGGCTGGAGCGCGAAGGGCAGGAGCAGCTCTTCCGCGAGGCCCAGCGCGAGCGGATGGCGCGGGTTCAGGCTGCCAACACCGCCCACGACTCGCCGCTCACTCTCGATCTGAAGAAGCTGCAGGGCACGGCGAGCGGGCAGGGGGCTCGGTCGACGGAAGTCTCGTCCGCCAAGGCCAGCCCCGCCGCCGATCTCTACGCCGCCGCGCTGAAGGCCGGCATCACGGGACAGACGACCGACCCCAACGGACAAAAGGCCAAAGAGGAGTTCAGAGGTGGCTTCGGGAATCTGAACAGGTCCGTTGAGTGGTCTTTCCGCCTGTGAGCAGCCAAGATTGCTTGGCGAACAGGAGAGAAGATGT